>JBKJUF010000226.1:0-11006 GCA_046590445.1 Kofleriaceae bacterium | reverse complement strand
TGGAACCCGACGCGGCTCTATCTCGGAGGCGGCAACGCGAAGCACATCCGCTTCGAGCTCCCGCCGAACGTCGAGATCGTCTCGAACCTCGCGGGCCTCGCCGGCGGCTTCGCGCTGTGGGCGGACGTCGACGCCGCGGCCGCTGCGCCCCGGTGACGCAGTAATGGTGGTCGCTCCGATGAAGGATGGGTGCTACGCAGAGGGTGGCAGAGGCCGGGTACGTCCACGTCCACCGTACGTGCCCCACAGCGTAGTGGTCGAGCGCGCAGCCAAGCAGATGCGCGCGAACGATGAGGCCGGGCCATGTCAAAACAAAGCATCACGGTCGAGCTCGACGACGAGACGATCCGCTACCTCGCGGGGCTCGGTGAGCCGATCGAAGTGCTCGCGCGGCTCGCCTGTTCTGCGGCCGAGGACGCGGATCCCCACGGCCGTCCGCGACGCGACCAGACCGACACGAGCCTGCGGGTCGAACGGCACAAGACCGACGACGTCCTCACCAAGGCGCGCGATTCCGTCGAAGGGGTGGCGGACGAGGTCGTGCGGGTCGCCCGTGAACGTGCCGATGGGGTAATAGAGACCGCGCGACACGAGGCGGACAGCAAGCGCCCTCCGCAGTCGACCGTCGCCGAAGCCAGCTCCGAGCGCGAACGCAAACGAGCGGACGACCTCGTCGAGGACCAGCGCTCCGATGCAGATGCGTTGCTCGTGAACGAGCGCGCGGTGCAGGGGCGCCACACGAATAGCGTGTTGGCGGTCGAACGCGATGCCATGGACAAGGATCTGACTGGCGAACGCGCACACTCCGACAGGCTCGTCGGCGATCAGCGCGAAGCGAACCAGCAGATGGTCTTCGCAACACTTCAGGCGCGCGAGCTAACCGTCGAGGCTGACCTAGCCCGGCAGCGCGCCGAGGTCAGCGAGCGCAAGCTCCGCACGGTCGCGGAGTTCCGCGAGATGTTCATCGGCATCCTCGGGCACGATCTGCGCAATCCGCTCGCGTCGATCGCGATGGCGGCCGACTACCTGCGCGCGCGCGGCCACCTCGACGATCAAGACGCGAGGAAGGTCTCGCTCATCAATCGCAACTGCGAGCGGATGACCAAAATGATCATGCAGTTGCTCGACCTCACACGCGCTCGCCTTGGCGGCGGATTGCCGGTCGAGTCGGCGCCGGCCGATCTGCGTGACATCTGCAAGACTGTCGTCGAGGAATTCGATGCAGGCATCCGGCTGGAGATGTCAGGCGACGTGACGGGCATCTGGGATGGGGATCGCCTGGCGGAGGTTCTCTCCAACCTCGTGGGGAACGCCATCGAGTACGCCACGCCGGGAACGGTCGTGATCGTCAAGGCATACGCCGATGAAGAGGCGGCTGTCGTCGAGATCAGCAACGCGGGAGACCCCATTCCCGCGGACGTACTCCCGTTCATCTTCGAGCCGTTCCGCAGAGCGCGACAGCGCGAGAAGTCGCCGACCGGTAATCTCGGCCTCGGCCTCTACATCGCCTTTCAGATCGTGCTCGCGCACGGTGGCACGCTCGCCGCGCACTCTGCCGATGGCACGACGACCTTCGTGATGCGCCTGCCACGCCGTCGCCACACTGACCTTCCGACGACCCCGACGACGGCGACCTGATCGCGCTGGATCACGTTGCCATGCCGGGGTAACGCCTCTACCGCCGGAGCTTCTCGAGGTCGTGCAAGACCTGCTCGAGCGTTGCCGCCTTCACGGGCTTGGTGAGGTGATCGTCGAAGCCGGCTTCGAGCGCCTTGCGCTTGTCCTCGGGCTGGCCGTACCCCGAGAGGGCGATCAGCACGATGCGCGAACCCAGGGGCTGCTGTCGGATCGCCGCTGCCACGTCGTAACCGGTGAGCTTCGGGAGTCCGATGTCGACGATCGCGACATCATATCGTCCCTGCAGAGACATCTCGACCGCTCGCTCTCCATCCTCCGCGAGCTCGACGTGGTGGCCATGCATCGTCAGCAGCATCTCCATGGTGTCGCGGTTATCGGCGCTGTCGTCGACGACGAGGATGCGTCTCGGGCGCATGGTGTTCGTGCGCGCCCGAGGCGTGGTGGCGGTGATCGCGTCGGTGGTCTTCACCGCGGGCAGCCGCATGATGAACTCGCTCCCCGTGCCGAGCCCTTCGCTTCGGGCCTCGACGCCGCCGCCGTGCAGCTCGACGAGCTCCTTGACCAGCTTCAAGCCGAGACCCAACCCGCCATGGCTGCGCTCCAGCGATTGCTCGACCTGCGTGAACAGCTCGAACACGCGTCGCAGATTGTCGGGAGCAATTCCGAGCCCGTTGTCGCGGATCCGGACGACCGCCATCTCGCCCTCGCGCGCGGCCTTGATCTCGATCGTGCCGCCCGAGCGCGTGTACTTGGCGGCGTTGGAGATCAAGTTCACCAGGATCTGATCGAAGCGCGTGGGGTCCGCGTCGACGCACAGCGGGACGGCGGTCGGCAGGTCCAACGTGATCGCGTGATGTTGCGCGCTGATGAGGTGTTCGCACGACTCGATGGCGCGCGACACGGCCTTTGCGACATTGACGTGGACCCTCGCGAGGGTGATCTTGCCCTGCTGGATGCGCGACAGGTCGAGCAGCTCGTCGACCAGCTTCGCGAGGTGATCGGCCTGGCGTTCGATGATCTCCTGCGCTCGAACGATCGTGGGGTCTCCGCTGTTCGCGATGCGAAGGATCTGCGCGGCATTCTTGATCGGCGCGAGCGGATTACGCAGCTCGTGCGCCAGCATCGCGAGGAACTCGTCCTTGTTGCGACTGGTTGCCGCGAGCTGTTCGTTCGCAGCGCGGAGGCTGTGCTCCGCGTGGGTTCGCTGGGTGATCTCCGCCGCGAGCTGTGCGTTGAGCTGTTCCGCGGATTCCTTCGACTCCTGCGCGCGCAACCCGGCGATCAACAGCGCCTCGTTCATTTCGACCACGGTCGGCCGAAGGATCGCGACCTTGGCCATGCCGATGATCACGCCCTCGGGCCGCTCGTCAGGAGCGAGCGCCGGCCACATCGCATAGAGCCACGCGGTCTGGTCGGCGTCGGGATCTTCGAGGGTCTGCGTGATGGCCTGACCGGTCTCGTAGACCTGATCGAGCAGGGGCACGCAGTCCATCCCGCTGGGTACGATCTCGCCGAACGGCTTGCCGATCACCTCCGCGCGCGGCTTGCCGAGCAGCTTGCAGAACGCGGAGTTCACGTGACTCACGAGGTGCGCGCTACCTTGCACCTCGACAAGCGGCAGCGGGGCGCGCTCGATGATCGGGGCTGCTCGACTGGGCGGGGCGACAACCATGGTTCAGGTTCCAGCGTTGTCTTGTGATGCGCGCGCGCGAGGCTCTGGCGCGAGCTCGTTCGGTCCCGGACCGAAGCGCTCCGGGAGCCCGGTGATCAGACGTACGTAGTCGGTCTGCCGCGGCCCGATGATGACCACGCCTTTGTCGGTGATCACGTACTCGCGGATATCCTTGCTGTGGTTTCCACCTCGCATCTTGACGACCACGAGGACCTTGCGAAGCTGACCATCGATCTCGACGTAGCGCAGCCGGATGATCTCGTCGGTGAGGAACGAGATGGTGTAGTGGCTGAACTCGAACTGGGTAAAGCTGTCCTCGATCTCGACGGTGGTCAGGATCGTGACACCCGCGCCGGTGAGCGCTGCGATCATGCGGTACAGCGATTCGCGGAAGTCCTCGCGGAAGCCGGGCGCGAGCGCCATCTCGAAGCCGACGAGCGAATCGATCACCAGCCGCTTCGCCTTGAGCCGCTTCACGGCATCGAGGATCTCCTGCATCGTCTCGTCGACCGACAGATCGAGCGGGCGCAGGTACAGGAGCTCGAGCAAGCCCTGCTGCTGCGGCTTCTCGAGGTCCAAGCCGAGGTTTCCAGCGCGCGCGGTGTAGCTCTCGGGACGCTCCTCGAAGACCGCTGCGATTCCAGGCTCGCCGTTTCGCAGCCCTTCGGCCAGGAAGTGCGTGGCGATCGCTGACTTCCCGGTTCCTGAAGGGCCGGAGACCAGCACGCTGTCGCCCTCGAGAATGCCGCCACCCAGCATGACGTCGAACTCGGCGATCCCGGTCGACAGCCGCTTCTGCGTGCGTGACTTTTCCTTCGGCGAGGTCATGCCGAGCGTGCGCGAGAACGCCTGCATGCCGTCGCCCGTGATGCGCACGGTGTGGCGGCCCGGGACCGATTCCTGCCCCCGCAGCTTCATCACCTGGAGCTTCCGGACCACGGAGTTGCGTTCCGTATTCTGCGTGAGCAAGAACAGGCCATCGGCCACGGTGAACACGGGGTTATCGCGCTGTTCGCTCTCCGTGTACTCGCCGATCAAGAACGAGGTCGTCTGGTAGCTCGTGAGAAAGACCGCGAGGCTGTGGATGAAGGACTGCAGCTCCATCCCGCCTGAACCGCTCGTCAGCTTGCGCGCCACGGTGCGGAACGAGTCCACCACGACCATGCCGGGCTGCGCCGCTTCGACCGCGCTGGTGATCATGCCAAGGATGGTCTCGAGATCTTCGTTCACGACGGCTTCGCTGAGATCGACGAACCGGATCGCCTTGTTCACCTTCGCGGGATCGAAGAACGAGTACTGTTGCTGGTAGCGCAGCATCTTCAGGGCCGGTTCGCCAAGAACGGTGAAGTAGAGCGCGGGCTTCGCGTCGGTCGCGTTGGCGAACAAGATCTGGTGGGCGAGCGTGGTCTTGCCGCAGCCGGGTGCGCCCGCGATGATGTTGAACGAAAACTCGGGGAGCCCGCCGCCCAGGATCTCGTCGAGCCCGCGCACCCCCGTCGGCAGCTTGCGAATCTTGACCTTGGCGGTCGCGGGCGCGGGCTTCAATGGACCGCGCTGCCGCGGCCTGGTCTTCTTGGATGTACTCATGGTTGTTCCGTATCGAAGTCGAGATCGGAGAGCTTTGCTGTCGGCCAGGCGTCAGTCACCAGCCGAAGCATCAAGGCCTCGCCGACAAACGTGACAAGGAGCCCGAGGATGTGAGCGGCGAGCACGATCTCGCCATCGTGCTCGCCGGGTTGGTTCAGGCCCGACAACGAGCCGTCCGCCTGGACCTGCAACTTGCGCAGCGCGGGTACCTCGGCCTTCGCCAACGTCACCGCGCGCGCGAGCAACGCCTGAAACCCCGCCGCTCCCAGCAGCGTGCTGAGCACCCGACGAAGCCGCTCCACGACACGGGCTGCGGTCGGCAGCTTTCCAGCACCGCGGCTGCCGGCTTCGAGCGCGAGTAATCGCTCGGCGGCCGTTCTCAGCGCTAGTGTCGTGCCGACCATCCCAAAAACCGAGGTGATGCTACGGCATTTACGGGGGGGCGATAGAGCTAACAGCGGATGGTGGGCTCACCAAGGACCACGATCGGGTTCTTCATCCGCGGATGCATCCGTCCGCGAGAGCGTGCGCCTGCGCTCTATTCGCGGATCTCATAAGTTGTCGTTACATTCACCGAGGTTCGAGCGATCTCACCCGACGGTGTTATCCACGTCGGCGAACCGGTGGGCGCCCGCGCGGCTACTCGACGGCCGTCAGGCCCGTCGGACACGTGCCGATGGACCAGGGATGGCCGCTAAGCGGTCACGCCGCCGAACTCCCGTATTGACCGTCCTGTTCTCAAAGGTCGGCCCAGCTCGGCCCAGCTATCCGCGCACCGCCGCTGCGAACTCCTGAAGCGCGACGTCCTGGTCCTCGCGAGTCACAAACTGCGCGATCAGCGCGAAGTCGAGGTCGGGCAGCAGCGCGCTGCCCGCGACGCGGTCGTAGCCGCCGTCGGCGCGGCGCTGGTACAGCTCGAAGGCGCCATCCGTCCACAGCCACACCTCGGGGACGCCGAAGCCGTCGTAGACGTGGAGCTTGTCCAGCAGCGGTCTCGGATAGATCACCTCGAGCACGATCTGCGGAAACTCACCATCGCGCATCTGGACGCCGAGGCACCAGCACTCGTCGGGCTCGGCGCCCCGCTCCTTGGCCTCATTGCGGAAGGTCGTCGAGCCGTAGCCGAGCAAGGGCAGGTTGCGCAGGAACGCGTAGAGCTCGATCAGGCGGGCGATCGTCGTCTTCGACAGCTCGTGAGTTCGGGACGGGCTCATCAGCTCGAGCGCTCCTTCGCAATACGTCATCCGCAGGCCGGGCGTGTCGAGGGCCTCGCGCAGGATCACGTAGTCCTTCCAGCGCACGCCATGGATCAACATCCGTTGCTCCGGCAGCGCGATCGGGCGCGGCGGCGTGGCGGGCTTTTGACTGGGCGCGGCCATCGGGTCAAGATAGCACCGGCGCGTCACCCCGGATGCGTCGATCAATGCGTCGATCAATCAATGCGTCGATCGATGCCGTAGGGCCGAGTCAGTTGCGGCCGCGCATGAGCTGCTGGACGGGCGTGACCGTAGTGGCCGGCGATCGTCGCTGAACGAATCCGATCATTGCCGCGAACACCAGCGTCACGAACAGCGGAAACGCCAGCTGTACATGATACGGCGTGACCGGCTCGTAGTCCCAGAACACCTGGACCTCGGCTCCGCCGTGCTGGCGGTGATAGAGGACGAACGCGATCGCTGCTGCGGGTATCAGGAGCCCGTTGCCGGCGAGCACGACACGTGCGCCCCGTCGTGACGATCGCGCGAGCCAGCAGCACGCGGCGAGATAGCCGATGCCGGCGAGCACGCACCCGTCGTAGTGGCGAGGCTGATAGGCGGCTCCGAGCGGATTGCCGCCGAAGACCTGGCCGCACCAGTCCATGAGCAGGAGCGTCACGCCGCACGCGAACGACAGCCACATGCCCGTACAACGCCCGGCAGCTGGCGCTTATTTATTGGAGGGATCGACAGCTCTTCAGTGGCGGCCGACCGCGATCACGTGGGCGAGCAGCTCGCCGGCGAGGTAGCGAGTGCCCTTCGGCGGCCATCGCCTGCCGGTGCGGAGGAACGTGTTGACGATCGTGCCGGTGGCGTCGCGCTTGACGGTCCGCCGCGAGACGTCGAGGAAGCCGCGCCGGATCACGCCGCCGCCGAGGTAGAGGAGCTCGGTGACGTTGCGCTCGTCGCGCGCGATCACGACGGCGACGAGATCCGCGGGCTCGTCGACGATCGCGCGATCGAAGACGAGCAGATCACCGCGCTCGGGTGGCCGGGTGGCGTCGTGCAGGCGGCCGGCGCGCTCGGCCCAGGCGATCACGGCGGCGCTCGAGTCGTCGGTCGGGACGGCGTGTCCGAGATCGCGCGCCCACGCGAGCGCGGCGGCAGTGGGATCGCGCGGATCGCGGCGGCCGACGAGCGCGCGCAGCTCGCCGGGGACGCGGGAGACGGGTAGTGGCTCCGTGCTGGGCAACCGATGCGGCGCCGGGAGCTCGCTGCTGGGCGCGCCGGCATCGGCACGCGTCAGCGCGCGCGCGACCGACGACTGCGTGACGATCGCGGCGGCCTCGTCGGCACCGGCCGCAGAGACCTCGCGGATCGGCGGGGCGGTGACCACCCGGATCGTGGCGGCGCGAACGCTGCGGGGCTCGCGGCTCGCGATCTGCTTGCGCGGGGCCGCGTCGCGCAGTGGCTCGGGCGGGACCGAGGCGGTGCCGAGCATCGGCGACGCGAACCGATAGGGCCGCGCACGTCCGCCGCAGGCGGCGAGGCCCGCACACGCGATCAGGCTGGCGAGTCGCATGCGTCGCACCTCGTCAGGGTAGGGCGCCCCGTTGACGAGCCGCCAGTTTTCGGCCCTGCGTGCTACACCGCGTCACGATGGCGATGACCCGCTACGACTTCTTCCGCAAGAGGATCGCGCCCATCGCGTTCCTCGGGCTGGTCGGGCTCATCGCCTACGATACCTGCGACAAGCAGGAGCGCACGAACACGACGCTCGTGCTCGATCTCGGCGCGGCCGCACCCCGCGTGCGCGCGGTCGATGCCGAGCTGATCGTGGCGGGCGAGGTGATCGGGACGTTTCATCGCGTCGCGCTGCCCGGGCTCCAGATCGGACCGTGTCGGTTCGAGGCCGCGATGCCCGACACCAGCGGCGAGCTGCGGATCGATATCGACCTCGCCGGCATGCCGCGCCGGATCGTCCGCCAGATCCACGCGGACGAGGGCTCGACGGTGACGGTGCCACTCGCGGCCGAGCTGCGCTGACTCGACCTGCTCGAACTTCGCCGCTACGGAGCTCGGACGACGCTGATCGTCCGCTTGGCGTCACGGGCGGCCGCGCGCTTTGCGCTTTCGACCATCTCGTAGTCTACGGATTCGTGGGAGCAGGTCGGCAAGTGAGCAGACGTCGACCTTCTCGCCGAGTGGATAGCTCTCCCTCGAGGGGCCGACCACGAACAAGTGATCGAGCGCCAGATCATGCAACGCAACGCGCATGGACTTCGTGATGGATGGAGCGTCGCCGTACTTCACTTCCACGCCATACCGGCCGCCAGCCACGGTCAGGAAGAGGTCCAGCTCGGCGCCCGCCGGGGTCGCCCAGAAGAACGCATTTCGCTCGCCGACCGTGGCGATGACGTGCTCGACCACAAGGCCCTCGAACGAGGCCCCGAGCTTGGGATGACTCTCGAGCGACTCGAACGAGGAAATGCCGAGCAGGGTGTGGAGGAGGCCCGAGTCACGTATGTACACCTTGGGCGATTTCACCTGACGTTTTCCGAGGTTCTCGAACCACGGGGTAAGCTGGCGAACGACGAGCGCACCACACAGGTTGTCGAGATGTCGTTTGACGGTCGTGTGTGCCTCGCCGAGCGCGTTGCCGAGCTCGGACGCGTTGAGAACGCCGCCGTGGGTGTGAGCGAGCATCGTCCAGAAGCGGCGATACGTTGCCGCCGGCGCGCGAAAGCCCAGCTGCGGGAGGTCGCGCTCCAAGAACGTGCGAATGAAGTCCTCGCGCCATCGCAGGCTCTCCGCCTGGCTGCGGCCCAGGTAGGAACGAGGGAAGCCTCCACGAAGCCACAGTCGGCGAACCTTCTCGTACCCGACCTCTTCGACGTCGAGGCCCCCCATCTCCACGAACGCCACCCTACCGGCGAGCGTCTCCGATGTTCCCCCCACGAGCTCGGCGGAGGCGCTCCCCAGAAGCAAGAACCGCGCAGCACGCTTCGGGCGGTCCGCCAGCACGCGCAGCAAGGGAAAGAGCGCCGGCATTCGCTGCACCTCGTCGATGACGACAAGCCCACGAAGCGGGCCGAGCGCGGTCATCGGCTCGCGCAACCGCGCGAGGCTCTTTGGATCTTCGAGGTCGAAATAGGTCGAGAGCCTTCCCGCGGATATTTCGCGAGCCAGCGTCGTCTTGCCGCACTGCCGCGGTCCCAGGAGCGCGACGATCGGGCTCTCCTCGAGTCGAATTTCGACCTGATGCCGCGTGATGAGCCGCGAAATCATCCTTGCATATTGAGCGATGGGTGAACAATATGCAAGTTCCGAAATCTGATCGCTTCAGGCTCCATTCGCGCGGCGTAGCCGCACCAGCGTCTCGACCTGCGCGGTGCCCGGCATCAGATCGAACGGTTCGATCACGTCGGGATGCCAGCCATGGCCGGCGAGCTCGACGAGATCACGGCCGAGCGCATCCGGGCCGCAGCTGACGTAGATCACGGTGCGGGGCGCGAGCTCGACGAGCAGGGCACGCGCGCCAGCTGCCAGCCCCTTGCGCGGCGGGTTGACGACAACGACGTCGGGCCGCGCGTCGAGGGCCTGGCGCGTCGACGCCGACAGCTCGCTGGCATCCCCGGCGAGCGCGGTCAGCGGCAGGTTCGCGCGCGCTGCGGCACGGCGCAGCTGGCCGACGGCCTCGGGATCGAGCTCGATGGCGACGACCTCGGCGCCGGCGCGCGCGAGGTGAAGCCCGATGCCACCGACGCCCGCGAACAGATCGACCGCGCGCATCCCGGGGCCCGCCGCGGCGAGCTCGGCGATGCGCGTATACATCGCGGTCGCCTGCACGCGATTGACCTGCAGGAACTCGCCGGCGCCGACCTCGACGCGCGCACCCGCGAGCTCCTCGACGAGGAATCCCTTGCCGAGCAGCACCTGCGCGGTCGAGCCCGACGGCACGATCGCGCCGTCGCGACGGTCGTTGTCGATCGCGACGAGCCCGCGGATCGCCGGGTGCTTCGCGAGCGCGTTCGCGACCTGCTGGAGCTTGGCTCGCTCGGTTCGCGATGCAACGACGAGCGCGATCAGCGCATCGCCATCGGACTCGCGCACGATCACGTAGCGTAGCTCGCCCTCGCGCCTGGTCTCGTCGTAGGGCATCAGGCCGGCCGCTTCGGCCGCGCCGCGCACCCAGGTCGCGACCTCGTCGATCACCGGCGCGACGACCTGACACCCCAGCGTGTCGATCACGTGGTGGCTGCGCGGGGCGTAGGCTCCGAGCACGACGTGGTCGCTCGAGCGACCGGCGACATACTTGCCCTTGTTGCGATAGCCAAGCACGTGCGGCGACGGCCGGACCTCGGCGACCGCGACCCGGCCGTCGACGATCGCGGGGACGGCCGCCAGTGCAGCGACGACGCGCTGGTGCTTGAGTGCGAGCTGCGCCGGGTAGCCGAGGTGCTGCCAGACGCAGCCGCCACATCGGCCAAATGCCGGGCAAGCCGGCGCGACCCGGTCGGCACTCGGCGCACCGATCCGCCGCACGATGTGCGCCCACGCCGAAGGCTTGTGCGGGCTCGCGTGGTCGATCTGGACCTCCGCGCGCTCGCCGGGCAGCAGGTCGGTGACGTGGATCGCGACCTTGGCCTCGCCGGCTGCCGCGGCCCCCACACCGAGCCCGGCCTCGTCGAGCGAGGCCGCCAGGACCTCACACCGGTTTCGCTGCGCCGACGACACGTCCGCATGCTAATACGCGATCCGTCGCGCAGCCGCACGCTGACTTGCCATGGTGACAATGACGCAGGGGAACGAGATCGTCGTCGCGGCCCTCTCGGGCGGCGTCGATAGCGCGACCGCGGCCGGCCTGCTGGTCGAGCAGGGCCATCGCGTCGTCGGGATGACGATGCGGCTCT
>JBKJUF010000630.1:0-2652 GCA_046590445.1 Kofleriaceae bacterium | reverse complement strand
TTCGTCGAGGAACGCCGCCAGCACGGGCAGCGTCGCGACGTAGCGCCCACCGCGGTGCGCGACCGCATCGAACAGCCGGCGCAGCGTGCCGAGATCACCGGCCTGCCCACTCTCCGGCGACGCCAGGCCATGGACCGGCGCGAACACGCCCCAGCGCCGTGCTCCCGCCCCGGGGCCGCCCCAGGCTCGCTCCGGCGCCGCGATCGCGAAGGCCTCGCCATGTGCCCCGACGGCACGCCAGACGACGTGGTGATAGCCGAGCTCGCCGTCGAGGTAGATCTTTGCGCGACGCACGCAGTGGACGACGCCACCAGGCCACGCGTGCGAGTCGCCGGGCAGCTCGAACAGCCGGCCGTGCGCCTTCACGGTGCGGCCGGCCTCGGTCGTCACCTCGATCTCCCACGGCCCATCGTCCTCCGCGGGCACCGTGAACGGCACGACGATCGTGCCGTCCCAGCCGATCACGACGGGCGGCACGATCTCGGCGTACCGCTGTCGCTCGAGCGCCGCCAGCGCGGCCGGCGCGTCCTCGGCACGCTCGACCGAGATCCCGAGATCAGGCCCGATCGCCCGCAGCGCCGCGAGCACCGACTCGTCGGAGGCCGAGGCTGGCTGACCTCGCCAGCTCGTGTAGTCGGCCTCGATACCGGCCGCACGTGCGAGCTCGCGCAGCTTGCTCACGGTTCACAGCCCGACGAGCTTGAGCCACCAGCCCGGCATCAATCCCATCTCGAGGATGAGCAGCGGGCACACCACCATCACGAACAGGAGGCCGGGCGAGCGCGTCGGCGTGTGCGGCTGCGTGCCCTCGCGGAAGTACATCGCGGTGACGATCCGCAGGTAGTAGTAGATGCTGATCGCCGAGTTGACGACGCCGACCACGACGAGCCACAACAGCTGGCCGTCGTAGACCTCCATTGCCGCCTTGAAGATGTAGAACTTGCCGAAGAAGCCGTTGGTCGGCGGCACGCCACCGAGCGAGAGCAGGCAGATCGTCATCGCGAGCGCGGCGGCCCCGTGCTTGGTGCCGAGGCCCGCCCAGTCGTCGACGAACAGCCGCTCGCGCCCCTTCGAGCCGACGTAGGCGACGACCGCGAACGCGCCCATCGTCGTCACGCTGTAGGCGATCAGGTAGTACATGATCGCGGGGTTCGCGCTGACCGCGCCGAGCCCGAGCGCGCTGAGCCCGACGAGCAGCACGCCCGCGTGCGAGATCGACGAGTACGCGAGCATCCGCTTGATGTTGTCCTGGCGGATCGCGCTGATGTTGCCGACCGTGATTGTCAGCGCCGCAATCACCACGAGCGGGCTCGCCCAGCCGAGCGCGCCGAACGGCAGCACGTCGCCTCCGAGCGCGATGCCGAACACGCGGATCATCGCGGCGATCGCGGCGCCCTTGACGGCGGCGGCCATGAACGCGGTGACCGGCGTGGGTGCACCCTCGTAGGCATCCGGCGCCCACATGTGGAACGGCACCGCAGCGACCTTGAAGCCGAATGCGACGACGAGCAGGAAGCTGCCCGCGATCACGAGGCCGGGATTCTGGGTCTGCGCGAGCGCGGTCTGCATGCGGACCAGGCTCGTCGTGCCAGCGGCGCCGTAGAGCAGCGCCATGCCGTACAGCAGGAAGCCGGTCGCGAATGCGCCGATCAGGAAGTACTTCATCGCGGCCTCGTTGCCGCGACGCGAGCGCCTGCGCATTGCCACCATCACGTAGACGCCGACCGACATCGTCTCGATGCCGAGGAAGATGGTCACCAGGTTCGCCGCCTGCGCGAGCATCACCATGCCCGAAGCCGAGAGCAGCAGGAGCCCGTAGTACTCGCCGACCTGCCACTCGTGCTCGCGCTGGTGCGCGGTCGACATCAGCGCGGCGGCCGCGGTGACGCCCGAGAACAGCGCCGAGAGCACATAGCCCATGCGGTCCGCGACGAGCATCTCGCCGAGCAGCGCGATGCGAACGCCAGATGGCACCTGGCGGTAGAGGATCACCGAGGCGACAAACGCGGCGAGCGCGCCGGCGACGGTCAACCCGACGAGCGCCGTCCGATCGCTGCCCTTGAAGAATGCCTCGGCGAGCACGAGCATCATGCCGACGACGACGAGGATGATGTACGGCGTGAGGTACGCGAGGTCGCCTGGGTTGAAGATCACCGCGCACCCCCTGTCGTTACCCCGGTCGTTACCCCGGTCGTTACCCCGGTCGTTGCCCCGGTGGCCGCAGCAACCGGTGGCATGGCCGCCGGCACCAGCTTGGTCGCCGGTGCGCACTTACCGTCGCTACCGGGCAGCATCTGGCCGAACCGGTGCGAGGGCCCGTCGCACTCGCGGACGCGCGACTTGTAGTCACCGATGAACTTGTCCACCGAGGGCTCCATCGTGCGGAGGAACGGTCGCGGGAACAGGCCCATCAAGAAGATGCCGATCACGAGCGGCACGAACACCGCGAGCTCGTTGCCGGACAGATCCTTGAGGTTGCCGTTCTTCGCCTTGTCGAGCTTCCCGAAGAACACCTTCTGGAACATGTACAGCAGATAGATCGCGCCGAGGATCACGCCGGTCGCCGCGAGCGCGCCGAGCAGGCGCGGATGCGGCAGGTAGTTCGGGTGGCTCGCCGGGAACCCTTCGCTCGCGTTGAACGTGCCGAGCAGC
>JBKJUF010000491.1:0-10938 GCA_046590445.1 Kofleriaceae bacterium | reverse complement strand
CTCGCCAGCTCCGCGGATCACCCGCAGCACGCCGGGGAGGACATGGTGCTCGCGTCGTCGCTTGCCGTCGTGTCGGCCGTCTCGCCAGCTCCGCGGATCACCCGCAGCACGCCGGGGAGGATGCGATAGCGCAACGGGGACGACATTCGCACGACCTCGCCGTCGAGCGCGACCGTCAACCGCTGCCGCCGCAGCATCACCGTGGCCTCGGACACCGCGTGCGCCTCGAAGTCACGAACGGTCTCGACGCGGCCGAACAGCGCGCGGCCCAGGAGATAGAGCAGGTGGAGGCGGTCGTGGCAGCGCACCGTGTAGAGGCTGAGCTGGCCGGCGTTCAGCACCGAGCGCTGACCGAGCGTCCGCATGTCGGTGCTGTAGTCGTTGTTGCCGACGAACACGAACGGCGTCTTCGTGACCACCGACCGTTCGGGCGTCGTCACGCAGACCGAGAGCAGCGGGAACCGCTTGAACACGCGCAGCACGGCGAGCAGCATCGCCGTCCACTTGCGCCGGCCGGCCTGCTTGCGCTCGACGTCGCGGCGCATCACCGCCTCGGGGTAAAGCCCGATCGACGAGTTGTTGATGAACACCCGCCCGTTGAGCTCGCCGACATCGATCGCCTCGGTCATGCCATCGCGGATCGCGATCGCTGCGGCCGCGAGATCACCGGAGGCCATCCCGATATCGCGGGCGAAGTGATTCAATGTGCCGAGCGGCAGCACCGCGAGCGGTACCGCACTCCCGACGAGGCCGGTCGCGACCGCGCTGACCGTGCCATCACCGCCCGCCGCGACGATCGCGTCGACATCGGTCGTCGACAGCCGGCGTGCGGTCTCGGTCATCTGCGCGGCTTCGCACAGTGAGACCTCGGTCTCGATGCCCGCCGCGGTGAAGGCCTCGCGGATTTCGCGGATTCGCTCCTCGCACTTCTCGGCTCCGACCGAACCAGCGCCGGCATTCACGATCACTGCGACCTTCATGCCGGGGAGTCGAGCAAGCCCCATGCCGCAGGGCGTAACGTGAAGACATGCCCACCTACCGCCACCATCTCGTCGTCATGGGCCTGGTCGCGACAACCGCGTTCGCGGGTTGCGGCTCGAAGAAGCCGGTCGCGAAGCCCGATCCGCGGGTCCAGACGCTCGAGCGCGAGCTGGCAGACACCAAGGATGCGCTCGCGAAGGAGCGCGCCGCTGCCGACGAGCTCCGTACCGCGGAGGCCGAGCTCCAGGGCAAGGCCGACGAGGCGAAGGCGCTGCAGGACAAGCTCGCCGAGGTCGTCGGCAAGTACGGCGAGGTCACGACCGCCGACGGAGCGGTTCGCCTCGAGCTCGTCGATCAGATCCTATTTCCGACCGGCGAGGCCGATCTGACGGACAACGGCAAGGCCGTGCTCGCGAAGGTCGGCGCCGCGCTGAAGGAGATCGACAAGCAGATCTGGGTGCAGGGCCACACCGACGATCAGCCGATCGTCGTGCGCAAGCCGAAACTGAAACCCGAGCCGGTGCCCGTGAAGCCCGTGAAGCCCGTGAAGGGCGCGAAGCCGGCGAAGGACCCAAAGCCGGGGAAGCCCGCGCCCGTCCCTGCGATCGCTGCGAAGCCCGAGGCGCCCGACGCGCTGATCCCGTTCATCACGAACTGGGAGCTGTCGGCGGCGCGCGCGCTCACCGTCGTCCACTACCTGCAGGACGAGGCGAAGCTCGATCCGACGCGGCTCGCGGCCGTCGCGTTCGGCCAGTACCGGCCGATCAGCAAGACCAAGGCGAAGAACCGGCGGATCGAGATCGTGCTGTACCCGCGCGCGAAGCTCTCGCCGCGTTAGCGATCAGCCGAACGTGATGCCCTGCGCGAGTGGGAGATCGCGCGAGTAGTTCACGGTGTTCGTGGCGCGGCGCATGTAGCTGCGCCAGCTGTCGGAGCCGGACTCCCGGCCGCCGCCGGTCTCCTTCTCGCCGCCGAACGCGCCGCCGATCTCGGCGCCACTCGGGCCGATGTTGACGTTCGCGATGCCGCAGTCCGATCCGGATGCCGACACGAAGCGTTCGGCCTCGCGGAGGTCATTCGTGAAGATGCACGACGACAAACCCTGCGGGACGTCGTTCTGCGCGGCGATCGCCTCTTCGAGCTCGCGGTAGCCGAACGCGTAGAGGATCGGCGCGAACGTCTCGTCGCGGACGACCGCGGTCTGCGCCGGCATGCGGACGAGGGCAGGGGTGACGTAGTAGCCGCCGTCGCAGCCGGCGACCGCGACGCGCGCGCCGCCCGAGACCTCGCCATGATCGGTGCGAGCCCGGGCGAGCGCGGCCTGCATCGCGTCGAACGAGGCGCGATCGATCAGCGGTCCGACGAGTGTGCCGGCCTCGCGCGGATCGCCGACGCGGACCTGAGTGTACGCACGCTCGACGCGGGCGAGCAGATCGCTGCGGATCGAGTCGTGGACGATCAGCCGGCGCAGCGTGGTGCAGCGCTGGCCGGCGGTGCCTGCGGCGGAGAACAAGATCGCGCGCGTCGCGAGCTCGAGATCCGCCGACGGCGCGACGATCATCGCGTTGTTGCCGCCGAGCTCGAGGAGCGAGCGGCCAAACCTGGCGGCGACGCGCGGCGCGATCGCGCGGCCCATGCGAGTCGATCCAGTCGCACTGACGAGCGCGACCCGGCGATCGTCGACGAGCGCCTCGCCGATCGCGGCGCCGCCGAGCAGGATCGTCGAGAGGCCGGCGGGGGCCGGGGGGCCAGCCTGCGCGAACTTCGCGAGCGCGCGGCGGAAGATCGCATCGCACGCGAGCGCGGTGAGCGGCGTCTTCTCCGACGGCTTCCACACGACGCTGTCGCCGCACGCGACCGCGAGCGCGAAGTTCCAGGCCCACACCGCGACGGGGAAGTTGAACGCGCTGATCACGCCGACGACGCCGAGCGGATGCCAGGTCTCGCTCATCCGGTGGCCGGGCCGCTCTGACGCGATCGTCAGCCCGTAGAGCTGGCGCGAGAGCCCGCACGCGAAGTCGCAGATGTCGATCATCTCCTGGACCTCGCCGCGCGCCTCCGCGGTGATCTTGCCGGCCTCGAGCGTGACCAGGGCCGCGAGCGCGTCCTTGCTCGCGCGCAGCTCGTCGCCGAGCATGCGAACCAGCTCGCCGCGGCGCGGAGCGGGGACATCGCGCCAGACCTCGAACGCGGCCTGTGCACGATCGATCGCGCGGGTCACGCCGTCGGTGTCGTGGCCCTGCAAGCGTGCCGTGATCGAGCCATCGATCGGCGTTCTGGCGATCAGGTCACCATCGGGGAGGCTCGCGAGGCCAAACCCATGAAGCTGCGAGGCGATGTCCATGCGCGCTCAATACCGCGACGGCGCCGCGGCCGCCACGACTGCCGTTGCCGCGCCTGCACGCGCCGGCGACCCGCGCTGCCGTTCTGGCGCGCCGTCACACCGGTGTCACACGACTTCGCGGAGTTCCAGGCCGTCCAGGCCTGGTCCTCCGCTTGCTGATGAGTCCGCCATGACCCGTCGCACCCCGGTCTCGGTCTCCTCCGTTCCCCGTCGCCAGCGGCGCAGCTCGCTGTCAGTGCGCCGAACGTCACGGCGAACCCCGCCGGGGACCCGCTACCTCGGCTTCACGTGCTTCCGGCTCGAGACGTACGACGAGCCCGATCTCGACTTCGCATTTCGCAAGCTGCACGGCACGCGCAACGCGATGGGCGTGTTCGCGACGCGGGCGGTCCCGAGCCCCCTATAGCTCGCTCTCATAGGGGGCCGCGCGCGGCAGCGGTACCAACAGCGTTGCTTCTTGCCCATCGAGCGCCCCGCGTCGTTTCGCGACGTCGCAGAGCTCGCGATCGATCGCCTGCCAGTCGAGCTCGGTGTCGTCGCGGCCGTCGTAGCCCCGCGGCGAGTCGCTGCCTCCCGGAATGCGGCCCGTTTCAGGCGTAGATCATCTTGCGCGTCATCCCGCCGTCCGCGACGAAGTTCTGACCGGTGATGAACTCGGCCTCGTCCGAGAGCAGCCACCCGCACAGGTTGGCGATGTCGTCGGGACGGCCGACCCGGCCGACCGGGTGCTGGGCGTGGTCCTCGCGCCGGAGCCGCGGGCGATGTCGCTTGTCACGCGGCGCGAACTCGGCGGTCGCGATCCAGCCGGGGCTGATGCAGTTGACGCGGATCCGCGGGCCGAGGCTGATCGCGAGCGCGTGGGTCAGCGCGACGACGGCGCCCTTGCAGGCGGCGTACGGCTCGGTGTCGCGCTCGGATTGCAGCGCGCGCGTCGATCCAAGGTTGATGATCGAGCCCCGCGCGCGCCGGAGGTGGACGACCGCGTGCTTCGCCACGAGGAACGTGCCGGTGAGGTTGACGTCGAGGAACTTCCGCCAGCGCACGAGCGATAGCGACTCGATCGGGCCGACATCGGGATCCGCGAACGCCGCGTTGTTGACCACGCCGTCGAGCCGCTTGCCCCAGCGCACGCATGTCGCGACCGCGCGTCGAACGTCGCGCTCGCTCGAGATATCGGCGCGCACGAAGCTCGCGCGCTCCCCGTACTCGCGCACCGCATCGAGGCCGGCGTGGCGATCGGCGTCGACGACGCAGACGCGCGCACCGTCATCGATCAGCCGCTTGACGATCGCTCGCCCGATCCCTCGCCCGCCGCCCGTGACGAGGAACACCTTGCCGTCGAACCGCATGCGGGTGTGAGGCTCACCGAGCACGCGCGAGGCCGCAAGGCGTGCGCGCCGTGAAATCAGGCCACGCGAGAATCCGGATCGGTGAGCTCGCGCCGGCGAACGCGCAAGCGCGTCAGAAATCCTGGGATCGCGGCGGCGCGAGGCGACGTGCGAGCTCGGCGTCCTGCTGCTCGTGAGGCAGCAAGCAGATCTGGACGAGCCAGTCCGTCGCGCACACCGGATCGGGCACGCCCTTCTGCTCCTCGCGCCAGCGCAGCAGGACCGCCGGCGACGCTCGCTCGACGACGCGGATCAGGTTGTTGATGTACCCCTCGCTGCGGCCGAGCCCGCGCGCGATGCGCGGCCCGGTAAAGCCCTTGTCGCGCAGGACCTTGCACCACAGCGCGAGATCGCAGGTCCCGGCAAACTCGATCCCCATCCTGGTCTCTGGCGTGTCCACGTCGATCCTCGGCGTCCGTCTCGCAGGTAAGACGCTCGCGGTGGCAGCCTTCATTCCATGTCGACCGCGCGTGCGGCCGTGAACACGGCGTCGAGCATCGGCGCGGTGAGCCGCCCGGTGAACGTATTCTGCTGGCTCACGTGATACGAGCCAAACAGCGCGTAGGGGCCGACCTCGGCACGCGCGGCGTGGCCAAACTTCGGGCGCAGCTTGCCGATCGGGTGACCGGCCGCAGCAGCGGCGAGCAGGAAGCCGTCCCACCCGAACGCGCCCAGCGCGATCACGGCGCGGACGTCGCGGAGCAGCGCGAGCTCGCGGACCAGGTACGTCACGCAGCGGTCGCGCTCCGCCGGTGACGGCTTGTTTTCGGGCGGCGCACAGCGGACGACGTTCGAGACGTACGCGCCGGTGAGGACGAGGCCGTCGTCGATGGCGGTCGAGGTCGGCTGGTTCGCATAGCCCGCGCGGTGGAGGGCGGCGTAGAGCCAGTCGCCGGAGCGATCGCCGGTGAACACGCGACCGGTGCGATTGCCACCGTGGGCAGCCGGCGCGAGACCGAGCACGAGCAGGCGCGCATGCGGATCGCCGAAGCCAGTGATCGCGCGTCCCCAGTAGTGCTCGCCGGCGTAGCGCTTCGGCGGCTCGGCGGCGGCGACCTCACGGCAGCGCACGAGGCGCGCACACCGACGGCACGCGGTGATCTCCGCGGCGAGGGTTGCGAGGGTGGGCGCTGCGGTGCCAGGCATGGCGCGAGGTTCGCACGACTGCGACACGAGCTGCGGCGTCGCGCTCGCAGCACGCTGCGTCACCTGCTGATGCCGATCGCACTCGCTGTCGCGCGACATGCGGTGTCGCGTGCGACCACGGGTCTGTCACGTGGCTTGATCGACGGGACGTTCGTGGAGCACGCGCGGTCGTCTACGTGTGGACGATGCACTCTCGTGGCTCTTCGATCGCGTTCGTGATGCTCGCCGCGGCTGCGAGCCCGGCCCTGGCACAGTCATCGACGACCGGCGCGATCCAGGGACGCGTCGTCGAGCGCGCGACCAAGGAGCCGATGGCGGGTGTCACCGTGATCGTCGCGGGTCCGGCGCTGATGGAGCCGCAGCGCGCGATCACCGACGAGGACGGCGGTTACAAGATCACCGAGCTGCCGCCGGGCGTGTACGCGGTCACGTTCTACGCCGAGGACTCCGAGCTGCTGCGCACCGGCATCGATGTCAGCGCGAACCACGTGACGCCGGTCTTCCAGGCGATCAGGCGCGGCGAGGTCGTCGAGATGCATGGCCCACCGCCGCAGATCAACGTGACGTCGACCGATCACGGCAGCAAGCTCGACAAGCAGTTCCTCGAGAAGATCCCGTTGCCGAGCCGCACCGCCGACGGCGCCGCCGGAACCCAGGCCGGGGCGCACAACGACGGGCTCGGCACCGCGTTCTCGGGCTCGACGTCGCTCGAGAACCGCTACCTCGTCGACGGCATCGACATCACGGGGCTGACCTTCGGCGACGTCGGCACGCCGGTGCTCAACGAGTTCGTCGAGGAGATCGAGATCCTGACCGGCGGTTACAACGCGGAGTGGGGCCGCGCGATCGGCGGCATCGTCAACATCGTCACCAAGTCGGGCTCGAACCGCTTTCGCGGCAGCGTGTTCGGCACGTTCTCACCCGGGCAGCTGTCGGCGAAGCGCAAGGCCGCGCCGGTCAACGCGTCGTCGATCGATGTCACCGCGGATCGCGCTTACTCCGCCGACTTCGGCGCCGAGCTCGGCGGGCCGCTGATCCGCGACCGGCTGTGGTTCTACGCGGGCTTCGCGCCGCAGCGGTCGCGCACGGAGCTCACCCGAACGACGAAGCGGCAGACCGACTGCCGGACGCTGCTCGCGAGCGGTGAGCTGTCGCATTGTGACCCGCGGACGGCAGCGCAGGGCGGGTTTGCCGACGGCGCGCCCGACGTCGATCCGAAGACCGGGTTCTTCCTGACCGAGGAGATCGATCGCGACGTCCGCGCGAGCACGTCGCGATCGTACTCGGCGATCGGCAAGCTCAACCTCGCGATCACGCCGAAGCAGCAGGCGCAGCTCAGCGCGATCGTCGTGCCGTCGAGCAGTCGATCCCCGGGGCTCTTCGGCTTGCCCTCGACCGGACGCCGCACGAGCGGCACCACGTTCGACACGGCGGCGCGCTGGACCGCGAAGCTCGACGGCGATCGGATCGAGCTCGAGGCGCTGGTCGCCTGGCACCACGCCACCGTCGAGAGCGGCGCGCTCGACCCGGCGCTCGACAGCACGCCGGCGCAGGTCCTCGTCGGCGGCAACCTGGGGCGCTGGAGCGCGCTCGGCGGCGAATCGCAGCGCACCGTCGAGAAGTGCAGCGATGGCGGCGCCGGCGATCCCTATCCTGGCATCACGAACTGCCCGCTGACCGCTTACGCGATCGGCGGCCCTGGCGCGCTCGCACACGATCGCGAGGATCGGCTCGCGGGCCGGCTCTCGGTGCTGCGGCGCGCGCGGCTGCTCGGCACCCACGAGCTCAAGGCAGGCGTCGACGGCGAGAATGACAGCAAGCGCACGGCGCGGCTGTACTCGGGCGGGGCGTCGATCATCAACTTCGGCAGCTCCGTCGACGTCACCCGCTGGGTGCAGCTCGCGGCTCCTGACGACAAGGATCCGCGCTTCGATCAGATCTGCAACACGCCCGATGCCGACGGTGCGAATGGTGAGGCGACGCGCGCGTACTCGTGCGATCATATCGCCGGTCGCATCGGCGCGTCGGGGACCAGCGTCGACGGTCGCACGCTCCACTGGGCCGCGTACCTCCGCGACTCGTGGCAGCCACGCTCGAACCTCACGCTCAACGCGGGCGTGCGCTACGAGGAGCAGAAGATGCTCTACGCATCGAACCTGCGCGGCACGGTCGATCCGCTGACCGGCAACCGGATCGGCGACACCGCGATGCACCTGCGCGGCAACTTCGCGCCGCGGCTCGGCGCGATCTGGGATCCGACCGAGATCGGCCGCTCGAAGGTGTTCGTGTCGTGGGGGCGGTTCTTCGAAGCGATCCCGATGGATATCAACGATCGCTCGTTCGGCGGCGAGGTCAGCTATCAGCAGACCTTCGAGACCGCGAGCGCACCGTTTCCATGCGGCGCCGCCGATCCGGAGCTCGGCATCGCGAACGGGATCGGCTGCCTGTCACCGTCGGGGCCTTCGGCCACCGAGCAGCTGTTCGGATCGAGCGGCGTGCTCGTGGCGCCTGGCATCCAGGCGCAGTACCTCGACGAGCTGCTGCTCGGCGTCGAGTACCAGCTCGCCGAGGACGTCAAGCTCGGCGTGGTCTACCAGCATCGCGAGCTCGGGCGCGTCATCGAGGACGTGTCGACCGACGGCGCCTCGACGTACATCATCGCGAACCCCGGCGAGTGGTCCGCGAGCGAGGAGCGCGCGCTCGAGCGCCGGATCGCACGCACCGAGGATCCGGCCGCGCGCGCGCGGCTCGAGCACGAGCTCGGGATGTACCGCGGCATCCGGCGCTTCGATCGCCCGCAGCGCAACTACGACGCGCTCGAGGTCACGCTGGCGCGGCGGTTCTCGCGCGGGCTGTTCGTCCAGGCGTCGTACGCGTACTCGCGGACCGAGGGGAACTTCCCCGGCAGCGTGTCGTACGACAACGGCCAGGTCGATCCGAACATCTCGTCGCAGTACGACCTGATCGAGCTCCTCGCGAACCGGCGCGGTCCGCTGCCCCAGGATCGCCCGCACTCGCTCAAGCTCGATGGCTACTACACGCTCGACCTCGGCCCGCGCCAGTCGTTGACGTTCGGCACCCGGCTGCGCGCGGTCTCGGGCATCCCGATCAACGCGCTCGGCGGCCACTACCTCTACGGCGCCGATGAATCATTCCTGCTGCCGCGCGGCCAGCTCGGGCGCACCGGCATGCAGCATGGCGCCGACCTCCACATCGCCTACGGCCGCAGGCTGCCGCGCGGAGTCGCTGTCGAGGTGTTCGCGGACATCTTCAACCTCTACAACTACCAGGGCACCTTCGACGTCGACACGACCTACGCTCCACAGCGCGGGCCCGACGGCGAGAGCAACGTCAACCCGATCTCGGGTGGCACCTACGAGGATCTGCTGTGGGCCAAGGCGATCGACCGCTCGGGAATCGAGACGTCGCGTCCGATCCAGCGCAACCCGAACTTCGGCAAGACGATCGGCCGCTATGCGCCGGCGTCGGCGCAGGTCGGGCTTCGACTGCGGTTCTGAGCATGATCAAGATCCAGTAACCCGGCGCGCGCTGAAGCACACCGGTCCCGGTGAATGCGCTGCGCTGACGCGAACCCACATCGGACCTCGCGGCGGATCCGCGACTTCGCGAGTACCGCGTTCGGTACGAGACTTGCTGACGATCGCCCCATGAGATCGATCCGCAAGGTTGTCGTCCTCGGCGCGAACGGTGCGATGGGGTCGGGCTCCGGGGCGGTGTTCGCCGCCGCGGGCATCCCGACGGTGTTCCTCGCGCGGACCATCGAGAAAGCCGAGGCCGGCCGTGCGCGCGCCGAGCAGCTGACGAAGGGCAAGGTCTCCGCGACGTCGATCGCCTGCGGCACGTACGCGCAGGATCTCGGACACGCGCTCGCCGACGCCGACCTCGTGTTCGAGGCGGTCGCCGAGGATCTCGGGGCGAAGCGCGAGCTATTCGAGCTGATCGATCGGTTGCGCCGCGAGGACTCGATCGTCGCGACGGTGTCCTCGGGCCTCTCGATCGGCGCGATGTGCGCGGAGCGTAGCGCGAGCTTCCGCAAGAACTTCCTCGGCATCCACTTCTTCAATCCGCCGACGGTGATCGTCGGCTGCGAGCTCATCCCGCACGCCGGCACCGACCCCGGTGTCGTCGCGGTCGTCCGCGACTTCTTGACCTCGATCGTCGGGCGCGAGGTGGTCGAGACCCGCGATACGCCGGCGTTCGCGGGCAACCGGCTCGGTTTCAAGGTGCTGAACGAGGTCGCGCAGCTCGCCGAGGAGCACGGTGTCGCGTTCATGGATCAGCTCGTCGGTCCGCACACCGGCCGCGCGCTGCCGCCGCTCGCGACGATCGACCTCGTCGGCTGGGACGTCCACAAGGCGATCGTCGACAACCTCTACGCGTCGACCCACGACCTCGCGCACGCGCAGTTCAAGCTGCCGGCGTACATGCAGCGTGGCATCGATCGCGGACACCTCGGCCGCAAGACCCGCGACAAGGGCGGGTTCTTCCGCGTCGAGGGCAAGGGCGCCGACGCGAAGCACTTCGTGCTCGACGCCATGACTGGTGACTACCGGCTGCTGACCGAGGTCTCGCCGCCGATGCCGACCTTCGTCGAGAAGATGAAGAGCGCGATCAAGAGCGGCCGCCACACCGGCGCGATGGAGGTGCTGTGCACCGCCGAGGGCAAGGAGGCCGAGCTGCTGCGCAAGGTGCTGCTCGGCTACATCAGCTATGGCCTCGGGCTGGTCGGCGAGGTCGTCGAGCGCCCGCGTGACGTCGACCGGATCATGGGCTTTGGCTTCAACTGGGCGCCGCCGAGCGTGCTCGTCGATGCGATCGGTCCGGGCCGCACCATCGTCCTGCTCGAGCAGGCGAAGCTGCCGGTGCCGACGTCGATCCTCGAGGCGGCGACCCACCAGCGACCGCTGTTCAACGAGCCGACCGTCGACAGTTCGCGATTCTTCTTCGTCGCGGCCTGATCGCGCGCAACCGTGCGTGATGGTGCCTGCCTGCAGGGGACAACCGGTGTCGCGATGCCTATGATGCCGCGGTGAGCGACGGTCCCGTGCGCTTCTTCAC
>JBKJUF010000446.1:0-7500 GCA_046590445.1 Kofleriaceae bacterium | reverse complement strand
GACGACGCGCTCGAGGCGGCGCTGCAGGCGAACCCCGCCGACGCCGACGTGGCGCTGGTCTACGCCGACTGGCTCGTCGAGCCCGTCGAGCGCGGTGTCGGCGCACGTCCAGCCGTCGCGCTGGTAGCCCGCGACGAGCTTGCGATAGTGGCCGCGTACCCCGTACGCCGAGCCGGTGAACACCTCGAGCGCCGGCGCGTCCGCCTCGTCCTCCCCGACGAAGCCGTATCGCATCATCAGCCGCGGCCAGGGACCGGCCGGGTGCTGCGGCGCGAGCCACAGATCGACGAACCGATCGCCGCGCTCGAACCGCGCCAGCTAGTAGCCCTTGGACTTGGTGTCGGTCTGGCCGGTCACGATCGCGACCGACGCCGAGGCGCCGAGCCGGTTGGCACCCGCGGCCGCCATCCTGATCGCATCCTCGGCCGTGCGGACGCCGCCCGACGCCTTGACGCCGAGCTCGTTGCCGACGATCCGCCGCATCATCTCGATGTCCTCGACGGTCGCGCCGCCCTTGCCGAAGCCGGTCGACGTCTTGACGAACGCGGCGCCGGCGAGCTTCGACATCGCGCAGCCGATGATCTTCTCTTCCATGTTCAACGCGCTGGTCTCGAGGATCACCTTGACCCCCGCGGGCGCGGACGACTTGACGACGCGGCAGATGTCCTCGAACACGGTCTCGTAGTCGCGCGACTTGAGCGCGCCGATGTTGATCACCATGTCGATCTCTCGCGCGCCTTGGCGGACCGCCTCGCGTGCCTCGTAGGCCTTCGCGGTCGGTGCCATCGCGCCGAGCGGGAACCCGACGACCGCGCACACCATCACGTCCGTGCCCGACAGCAGCGCCTTGCAGAGTGGCACCCATGTCGTGTTCACGCACACCGACGCGAAGCGATGCTGCCGCGCTTCCTCGCACAGCTTGACGACCTCGTCGCGCGTCGCCTCGGGCTTGAGCAGCGTGTGATCGATGAGCTTCGCGATGTCGGCGGGGACCGAGCCAACGCCGAGCGCCGCGCCGACGCGCATCGCGCCTGCACCCTCGGCGGCACGGACCGACCACGGCCGCCGCACGACGCACGCGCCACACTCGCCGCAGTCTTCGCCGGGCGCCGAGTCGTCGACACAGTCGCCGCGATCGCGCGGCAAGAGCGCGAGCTTCGCCGCCGGCTGCGCGTTCAGGCGCTCCTGGACCCGCTGCGTGATGATCTCGACGAGCCGATCGACGTCGCTCATGGCCGCGCCACTATATCCCTACAGGTCCTTCGCCATCCGGAACGTGACGTCCTTTTGGCGAGCGTCGGGGCGCGTGAGCGTCTTGCCGTGGGCGCGCGCGGTCTTGCGCTTCTCGTCGGGCGAGTCGACCCACTCGAGGACGCCATCGCGGACAATGAAGTTCGGGGTCACCGCCGCGCGGTCCCATTCGTCGCTCGTCAGGAGCCGGCCGCCACGCGTCCGCACGTAGGACTTCGCCTCGGTGTACGTGACGTTGACCACCGCATCCTCGGGCTTGCCGGGCTGGTCGTGCTTGCCGAACATCTCGCGATACGTCGCGACGGTCACCGGCTTGGCGTCCACGAAGAACCACGGCGTTCCGTCCGGTTTGCGGACGAGCAGCATCCCGGTCGGCACGCTGGCGTGCGTGGCATCGACGGTGACCACCGCGGCATCGCCCGGCGCAGCATCGCTTCCGACCCCGCTGGTGGTCGGGGTGCCGGTGTCACGGCGCAGGTAGACGACGAGGCCCGCCGCGAACAGCGCGAGACAGAGCAGCGTCACCGCGACAAGCCAGCCGGGCAGGGCGCGCCGCGGCGGCAGATCGAGATCACCCTCGCTGACCGTCGCCGAGTCATCGAGCGAGCCGGGACGCGATCGCGTGTCCGGGCGGCCCTGGCGAAATCCGGGCAGCTCGATCGGACGCGAGCGCTCGCGCGACGCGAGGAGCTGCGGCACGCCATCGGGATCGAGCCGCGCCAGGATCTGGGTGAGCCGCGCGATCAGGTCATCGTAGCCCGGTCGCTCGGACGCCTTCTTCGACATCATCAGCCGCGCGAGCTCGGCGAGCTCCTTGTTGACCGACGGGTTCGTGACCGCGGCGTCGGGCGCGGGGTTGCGGAGGTGGCGCGCGACGACCTTGAGGTACTTGTCCTCGGCGGGCTTGCCGGTGCGAAACGGCGGGACGCCGGTCAACAGGAAGTAGAGCGTGCCGCCGAGCGCGTAGATGTCGACCCGCTCGTCGATCGCCTCACCGCGTGCCTGCTCGGGCGCGATGTAATCGGGGGTGCCAACGACGACGCCCATCGCGGTCAGCGCGGGCTCGGCGCCTGGATCGACGGGCTTCGCGAGCCCGAAGTCGGTGACCTTGACCTTGCCGTCGGCGAGCCGCACCAGGTTCGACGGCTTGACGTCGCGGTGGATCAGACCGGCCTTCGCGGCGGCGGCGAGCCCGTGCGCGGAGTCGAGCACGACGTGGGCGGCGGTCAGCGAGTCGAGCGGACCGGTCTTCTCGACCGACGAGCCGAGATCCTGGCCGTCGAGTAACTCCATCGCGATGTAGGGCCGCTCGTCGTAGGTGCCGGTCGCGAACACCTGCACGACGTTGGGATGGCTGATCGCCGCGACGGCGCGTCCCTCGCGAATGAACCGCGCGCGCAGCTCGGGGCTATCGCGATGCTTCTCGGAGAGGATCTTGATCGCGACCCGCCGGTTGAGCCCGGTGTCGATGCCGCGGAACACCTCGCCCATCGAGCCCGAGCCGATCGTCCCTTCGACGCGATACGCGCCCAAGATGGTCCCCGGCTGAGGATTCGGCACGGCGCATCCTAACAAGACGGCCGCGCCGTCGCGCGGATCGGGGGCCAGGATGTCACGAGCGTGAGCCGTCCTACGCTCGTGACAGCCGGCGCGAGCGAACCCGCGAGACCGCGCGCGATTCCTGGAAGCGCCTCACGTAGCGCGTAGTAGCGTCCGCGCATGTCCCAGGCGTCTCTCGCGCGGCGCGCATTCCTGCCGTCTCCCCTCGAGGAGGCCCCGGGACCCGCGCGGATCGACGCGTTCGCCCGGCTGCGCGTGATGTTCGTGGTGGCGGCGATTTTTCTCGATCTCGGCATCTACTTCGGGTTCCGCGGCTCGTCACACTTCGATCAGCGCGCGCTCGCGTGGTTCGCGTGCATCAACATCCCGCTGCTCGCCCTCGACGTCGTGCTGACGTGGACCATGCTGCGCAGGCAGGGCCCGCTCTACACCGTGGTCGCGCACGTCGTGATGGTGCTCGAGGCGTTCACGATCCTCGTGTGGATCCAGCTGACCGGCTCGCTGTCGAGCTACTTCCTGACGGCGATCCCGGTCTGCGTGCTCGCGTACCGGCTCTACGCGACTTACCAGCTCGGCCTCGCGGCCTACCTCGTGTACGCGGTCATGCACGCGCTCGTCATCGGCGCCGAGGAGCTCGGCCTGCTGGACGTCGCCGCGCTCTTCGTCGCCGATCCGGGTGCAGTCTACGCCGAGCCGCTGTTCCGGATGTCGGCGCTGGTCTCGATCCAGATGATGTTTCTCGGGGTCTTCGTCGTCGGCAACGTCGTCGCCCGCACGCTGCGCGAAAAGGAGACCGCGCTCGACGCCGTGCAGCGCGACCTCGAACGCGTCGTCGCCGATGTTCAGCCCGGGCGGCTGTCGAGCCAGACGCTCGACGGCAAGTACCGGCTCGGCGAGCTGCTCGGCCGTGGCGGCATGGGCGAGGTCTACGAGGCTGTGCCGATCGGTGGTGGCGCGCCGGTTGCGGTCAAGGTTCTCTATTCGCATCTCTCGATGCCTGACGATCTCGAGCGGTTCCGCCGCGAGGCGTCGATCGCGCGGCAGCTTCCGGCCGCTCACGTCGCCCAGGTCCTCGACTTCGGCTACGCCGCCGATGCCGGCCATCACTATCTCGTGATGGAGCTGCTGCGCGGCGAGGACCTCGGCATGCTGCTGCGCCGGCGCACGCGCATCCCCGCGGGCGAGCTGTTGCCGATCGTCGATCAGCTCGCGGCCGGCCTCGAGGCCGCGCACGCCGTCGGCGTCGTGCACCGCGATCTCAAGCCGCAGAACGTGTTCCTCGTCGGCGGCACCGAGGCCCCCATCGTCAAGCTGCTCGACTTCGGCGTCGCGCGGCTGATCCAGGGCAGCGAGCTCACGCAGAGTGCGATGGTGGTCGGCTCGCCGGGCTACCTCGCGCCTGAACAGGCCGCATCGGATCTCGGCGCGATCGGGCCACAGACCGACGTGTTTGCCCTCGGCGCGATCATCTATCGCGCGCTCACCGGCACGAGCGCGTTCCCGGCGCGCCACGCGGCGGCCGCGGTTTACGAGGCCGTGCACGTCGAGCCGATCGCGCCGACCCGCCTCGATCCCGGGCTGCCCGCCGACGTCGATCGCGTGGTCGCGCTCGCGATGGCGAAGAACCCCGCGCAGCGCTACGCGACGCCCACCGAGCTCGCGCGCGATCTGCGGAGCGCGTTCGCCGGTGCGCTCGATACCGCGATTCGCGCGCGCGCCGGACGGGTCACCCGCGCCCAGCCGCCGACGCTCGGGCTCGATCCCACGCTCACCGCGCTCAGCATCCAGCCGCACGCATCGCGCTGAGCTCTCACTTCGCCGGCTCGGGCGGCTCGAGCAGGTAGAGGTCTGCCGAGACCATGTTGATCGTGCTGTAGACGAAGTGCTCACCGGCCTCGTCGATCCGCATCGCCGCGACACGTGACTCGGGTGGCGTGATCTCGCTCCACAACGTGCGCTCGCCCGAGGCGATGACGAGGCGATGGATCGTCCAGGTCGGCCCGCGGCGCAACACGAAGACCGCGGAGCCATCGCCGGTGAAGGCGAGTGGCGTCTCCGGTTCGGCGCCGGCGAGGTCCTTGTCGGCGCCGGCGTTCGTGGCGAGCAGCCGGATGCCGCCGGCCGGATTCGCGAGCGCGATCCACGCTCCATCCGGCGAGATCGGGTGATGCTCGGTGGCGGGCAGCGCGTCTGGCCCGACGGGCTTCGGGTCGCCCCCTGGAGATCCTGCACCCACAGCCGCATCGGCTTGCCGGCCTCGGCCGCGCGAAAGGCAAGCCAGCGATCCGACCAGCTCACCGCGAGGAAGTCATCGACGTCGTAGCGCGCGATCCCGCCGGCGTGTCACTGAGCATCGCGAGCTTCACGTTGGGCGTGATCGAGTAGAGCACCGCCGTACCGCCTGGCTCGAGCCGCGCATTCCAGGTTCCCCTCGCGTTGTACGTGATCCGGCGATAGACCACGCCGCCGTCGCGGCGCGACGGCCAGCTCGTGGTGGGGAGGACCCGCCTGGTCGCCCGCCCGATCCATGCCGCCGCGGCGACGAGCACGATCACGCCGCACACCGCAGCGATCGGCCGCCACGACGTCTTCGGCTTGCGCGTCGACAGCGTGCGAGCGCTGATCTGGGTCTCGGCGGTTCCCGTGACGCCGCGTGCGATCACGATCCCGCTGTTGCTGGCGCCCGGTGGCGGCGTGGTGATCGACGGCGGCCGCCGCATCGCCGCGGCACCGGCGTCGTCGAGCGCGTCGAGCGCGAACGCGAGATCGCTCGCGGACTGGAAGCGCGCCTGTGCTTCCTTCTCGAGGCAGCGCGTGATCAGCCGCTCGACCATCACCGGCACGGCCTCGCGTCACCAGGTTCGGATGGTTCAGCGCGCCGACCGCCCGGGCTTCCTGCTCGAAGCGCTTGAGCCGGTCGTCGTTCCCGGTCGGTGCCGTCGTCAGGACCTTGACCGCGACCGTGCGGCCGAGCCGGGTGTCGACGGCGCGGTAGACCTCGCCCATCCCACCACGCCCGATCGTGCGCTGGATCTCGTAGGGCCCGACGCGCGTACCGACGGCGAGGTTCAAGCACGCGCATTGTAGGGAACGGCTATGCTGCCGTCCATGGCACTGGCGTGGCGCGAGGAGCTCGAGACGTTGTTACGGCCGTCGGCGGGCGGCATCCACCTGGTGTCGACGGGACGCGCCGCGCAGGCCAGGCTCCAGCGCGCGCTCTACGGCGTCGACGACGATGCCGCCGTCCGCACCAAGTTCCTCGCAGCGCTCGACCGGATCCCGAGCGCGCGCGGCGTGATCCTCGGCATTCCCTCCGATGTCGGCGCGGGGTTCGTGCGCGGCGCCAACCTCGGGCCTCAGGTGATCCGCAGCGCGCTCCTCCAGCTCGTGCCCGACTGGTCGGCGCGGATCGCCGCGGCCGGGATCGTCGACATCGGCGACGTGTTCGTCGTGCCGCAGCTCCTCCACGACGACATGCTGTCGGAGGCGCAGCTGCGCGCGACTCGCAGCGCGCTCTATCCCGCGCATCCAGGCGCCGCGCTGCCGGTCTCGCCGCTGTCGATCACCGAGCGCGTCCTCGATCTCGTGTTCGCGCAGAACCCCACCGTGGCGCCGTTCGCGATCGGTGGCGATCACTCGACCGCGTGGCCCGTGGTGTCGGCGCTGTCACGTGCGCGCGGCGATCGGTGGGCGATCGTGCAGCCCGACGCGCACACGGATCTGCTCGAGCATCGGCTCGGCATCAAGTACTGCTTCGCGACGTGGTCCTATCACGCGAACGAGCTGCTCGGCCGAGACGGTCGGCTCGTGCAGGTCGGCACCCGCGCGTCGGGCAAGGACCGCGCGCACTGGGAGTCGACCCTTGGCGTTCGCCAGTTCTGGGCCGAGGAGTGCCGCCGCAAGCCGCGCGAGACCCTCGACGCCGTGATCGCGCACCTCAAGAGCGTCGGCGCGCAGTCCGTGTACTTTTCGAACGACATCGACGGCACCGACTCCGAGTTCGCGGATGCCACCGGCACGCCCGAGCCGTGGGGCCTGCAGCCCGACTGGGTGATGAAGCTGATCCAGCGCCTCGGCGCAGAGATCGGGCTGCTCGGCGGCGACATCATGGAGGTCGCGCCGCCGCTGCGGCAGATCCCGCGCGGGGCGAACAAGACCACGCTGCTCGCGGCGCGCTACCTGCGCGAGACCATCACGTCGACGCTGCGCTGCGAGATCTGACGGTCACGGTAACCGGCTGACGTGACGGGGCTTGAACCGGATCGTCATCGTGACCCTCGCGGTGCCGGCAGCCGGCGCCCGCTGCGTCCGGATCTCGGCGGTCGCACTCGCCGCACACTGCGCGAGCGATTCGAGTGGACCACCACCGAGCGCGCGGACCTTCGTCGCCGCGCGCGTCTGGTCGATCTCGAAGCCGATCTGCATCTCGATCGTCGGGGTGGCTTGGCGCGTGGTCGACGAGGTGCGGTAGCAAGCGCGCAACGCGCCGAGCGTTCGCTCGACCCCGCGGCGCACGATCGCGTCGGCGAGTGGTCCTTTGACCACGAGGTTCGCGATCGCCGCGGACACCTCGAGGCTCGCGGCGACCGGTGGGGCAGTCGGCGGGAACAGGCCAGGGTGGGGTGGTTCGAGCCGCGGCTTCACCGGCTGGGTCGCGCTCACTGCGGTCGTGGCGGTGGTGACCGTCGG
>JBKJUF010000341.1:0-5469 GCA_046590445.1 Kofleriaceae bacterium | reverse complement strand
CGCGCGGATCATCAGCTCGATCACCTTGCGTGGAACGCCGAGCAGGTCGAGCGCCGCGCGAACGTGCTCGTCGGCGTGCCGCCGCTTCTTGTAGCCGGCGTAGACGTCCTCGTCGGCGAACACCGCCTTGCCCGACAGCATGTAGATCGCGACGACCGCGAGCGAGTAGATGTCGGTCGTGGCGCTGACGGGCTGGCCCGCGAGCTGCTCGGGTGCGGCCCAGCTCGGCGAGTACATCGCGAGCTTCTGGCCCGCGACGATGGCGGTGTCCTCGGCGCGCTTGCCCTCGCGCTCGACCAGCTCGTCGCTCCACTTCGCGATCCCGAAGTCGGCGAGCTTGGGCAGCTTCGTCGTCCCGACCGTCGCGAACAGGATGTTCTGCGGCTTGATGTCGCGATGGACGATGCCGAGCGCGTGCGCCTCCGAGAGCGCGGCGCACATCGCGCTGACCACCCGCACGGTCTCGGCGAGCGGTTGCGTGCCTTGCTCGCGCACCATGTTCGATAGCGTGCCGCCGTTCATGTACTCGCAGACCTGGAGCGGCATGCCGTCCTGGTCCTTTGCACCGAGATGCCCGAAGTCGTAGATCCGCAGCGTGTTCGGGTGGGTGAGCCGGGATAGCGCGAAGGCCTCCTGGACGAAGTGCTCGTAGCTCGTCCGGCCGACGCCCGACTTGCCGCCGAGGCCGGAGAACACCTTGATGCAGACCGGCCGTGACAGCCGTTCGTCGGTGCCGCGGAACACGATGCTGTGGCCGCCCGAGGCGATCTGCTCGACGACGCGGTAGCGGTCGAGGACGAGATCGCCGATGCCAACCTTGATCGCTGGCGTCGGTCCTTTCGGCCCTTGCGGCGCCGTCCCCATCTGCTCGGAGAGTACCTCGAATCTGGTGAGGACCCCGGTCCGCCGGCCGCGTCGCTCCTGACCCCGGCTATCAGTCTCCGACGGGTTCTGACTACGGGACGAGCTTCTTGGACGTAGCTGGCGCGGCGTAACTCGTGAAGGCACCGATCGTACGCGATCTGTCCCCTGCCGGATTTTGGACGCCGGACACCGCGCTCTCGCCGGTCGCCGCGTGGAGCGGGCCCCACACGTACTCGATCGAGTCGTCAGTCGGATCGAGGATCGCCTGAAGCTGCACGGTCGCGCCGCCACCGAAGAACGCAAACTCGACACCGGTCCACTGGATCACGAGCTTGCCGCCGACCGTCTTCGTGCAGACGTCGACCGCGTCGAGGTCGCCCCAGAACGGTGCGATGTTGACGGTGCCGACACCGTCGGGGAACACGACCGGGAACGGCGCGGCGTCGGTCGACGTGGCATCGAACGTCAAGAACCCGTTCGACGACACGACGAAATCGGAGGTCGTGGCGCCGAAGAACGTGAAGCCCGCGGGAGGCGCGATCGCGGCCGTGACGCCGTCGTCGTCGTTGCCGATCGCGAACGGCCGGACCGTGCCGCCGACACAGGCATCGGCGTACGCGGTCGTCGTGTTGACGATGTCGTAGAACGGCGCGGCGACCGTCACGGCGAGCGTGAAGCTCTGCGGGTCGAGCAGCACGTTCGACGCGACCGTGAAGGCGGTGAAGCGCTCGCCGCCCTGCAAGAATGTCACGGTCTCGGTGGCGCCGACCGCGCCGGTGTTGACGGTGCGACGCGTCGTCTCGTCGATCCGCAGCAGGCGGAGGACCGGATCCATCAGCACGGTGTCGGGCGTGACCGAGATCGTCACGATGTTCTCGAAGTCGGTCCGGAAGAAGAACCGGCGCAGCACGTGGGTCGCGTCGAGCGGCTCGTTGTTGACGGTCTGCGGCGTACCGGTCGCGGCGAGCATCCCGAAGTCGTGGTGCTCGCGGCGCTCGAAGTCGAGGCTGAACGTCGCGGTCCCGGTCGGAGCGGAGCCGTTGACCTTGACGAGGTAATTCGTCGTCGGCGACGTGGCGAGGATGCGGCCGACCGGGGCCGCGCCGGTCGCGGGCACGGTCACCCGGACGATCGGCGTGGCCGCGACGTCGTGCGGATCGGTCACCGTCGTGTTGGTGACGCCACCGCTCGAGGTGCCCTCGGTGCGCTGGAACGTGACCGCGTCGAGCCGGCCGAACGTCGTCGTCGGGTGGAGCAGCGAGAGCACGATGTTCGCGCCCATGTTCGTGCCGGTCGCGTCGAGCTGCTGCCATGGCTCGGTGGTCGCGTTGTACGTGAACGGGCTGGAGCGGAACTCGTTCAGCGTCTGGTTCGCGAGCTCGGCACCGAACGTCAGCGTCGACGGGATCACCGCCGCGATCGTGGTCGTCACCGTGAACGCGGTCGCGACCGGATCGCGCGGCGCGATCAGCGCGAAGTAGTAGCGGCCCGGCGCGAGCGTGCGGAGCAGCCCGCGGTAGGTCGTGAACGTGCGCATCGATGGCACGACGAGCGGGTCACCGAAATCGTCCTGGATCGTGCGCTGGGTCGTCAGCCCGCCGAAGTTGGCGACGACGTCGCCGTTCGCGTCGAGCGCGAAGCCCGCGACCTCCTGGGAAACCGCGAGGTCCAGACCGTTGAGCGTGGTCGGCGCGAGGACGTCCCAGTGGAACAGGTTGAGGTTGCCGAGCGTGGGCTGGCCACCGACGAAGAAGTGCTCGCCCTTCGATGTCGCGTTGACGACGTTCGCGGTGCAGGCGCCGCTCGCCGGGCATAGTGCCTGCGATGCGAGCGAGAAGTCGACGCGCAGCCGGTACGGCGTCGGGAACAGATCGTAGTTGAAGACGAAGTCACCGACGATCAGCGGCGTGTCGGTGCTCTTGATGCCGCCGAAGAACGCGGTGCCATCGTCATTGATCTGGCGGAGCTGGCCCGCGTTCGTGATCACCAGCGAGGGTGCCGCGTGCGGCGAGTTGATGGTCTCGGTGATCTGGGTCAGACCCTCCGCAAGGCCGGTCGCCGTGTAGAACTTGATGTCCTCGCCGATCGTGCCGGTGTCGCCGGTCGTGAGGTCGAGCGCGACGGGCATCGGCGTCTGGCGATCGAGCGTGACGTAGTAGCAGCTCGTGCCATCGGGGTTGCCGGCCGGCGGGAACACCGCGCCACCGGAGCCGTCGACGAGCGGCAGCAGCGTGCGGGTATCGCTCAGGAACAGGACGTAGGTGCCGGCCGCCGGCAGGTAGAGCTGGCGGCGTGACATGTCGGTCGCGACGTTGAGGCCGAGGCGTGCGTAGTCGGCAAGGGGCGACACGGTCGAGGCGCTGAGCGCCAGGAAGCCGGCGGCGAGCCCGCCGACGCCATCTGCGGTGACCTTGACGAGGGTTGGCTCGGTGACCGTGAGCAAGTAGGCATCGAGGTCGGCGGTCTCGTTGTCGAGCGGCTTGATGCAGCCGTGGATCACGAAGCCATCGCTGCCGACCGGCTCGAGCGTGATGTCGCCGGCGGGCGTCGCGTCGTCCTCGAGACCGTTCGGCTCGGGACCTTCCTCGAGATCGATCGCGAGGCCCGCCGTCGGGTCCTGGCAGGTGCCGTTGACGAGCACGAGGCCCGGTCCGCAGGCCGAAGGATCGGCGATGCAGCGGTCCATCGTGATCGGGTCGAGTCGCGTCCCGTCACCGCAGACCACGCCGCTGGCCCCGCCATCGGGCTCGCACTCGCCATCGTCGTCCTCGTCGTTGGTGCCGGGGCCGCAGAGCTTGGAGTTATCTCCGCAGCCGACGGGGAGCGCGAGCAGCGCGAACAAGCCGGTCACCACCAGGAGATGGATGCGCATCATGGTCGCGCAATATGCGCCGCCACCGGCACCGTGCTCAATGCCCGGGTTAGGAATCCGGGCGTGGATGCCGACGCGTGGTCGTGCTATTTCGATAGGCCGTGACCCCTCGTCACATCCTCCTCGCGGTCGGCGCCGTCCTCGTGCTGGGGATGGGCGTCTACCTCGTCCTCGAGGTCAGCCGTCCACCCGTCGCAGCGCTGGCAACCCACCCAAGCCCGACGAGCGGCCGCCGCCCGAGCCCGCCGGCACGACCGAGCGTGACCGAGCCCACGGAGCGCGGCTCCGCCATGGTGCGCGCGCCGATTCCCGAGCAAGTGACCGGCCGAGCGCCTGTTGCGGATCGCCCCAACGTGACCGATCCCGCGATACCCGGCGTCGAAATCGAGCCCGGCGCAGCGACGGTCATGAAGGCGAACCCCAAGCTCGATGCGATCATGAGCGAAGCGAACAAGGCCTACGACCGCGGCGACTTCGACGATGCCAAGGCGATCGCCCTCAAGGTGCTGGCCAAGACCCCCAACAACGTCCGCATGCTCCGCATCCTGGTGTCGTCGGATTGCATCCTCGGTGATAACGCGGAGGCGCAGAAGCATTACCAGCTGCTGCCGCCCGGGGATCGTGCGCAGATGCGAACGCGGTGCGAGCGCTACGGCGTCACGTTCCCGGAGTGAGATCGAGTGAGATCGAGTGAGATCGAGTGAGACCCTGGTGATGCTCGCGGCGTGCGGGCTGGACGCACTGCGTGATGGGCACTAAGGTACGCGCCATCGATCATCGCTTAACCCAGGCCGAAGGATGTGTGATGGCGACTCTCGTCGAGCAAATTGGCAAGGACCCCGTACGACCCCAGGTGATCGCCGACTGCGTCGAGCTCATCGACGCACAGGTCAAGCAGAAGGGGTTCATGATCAAGAGCGCCTACGCGATGATCAAAGGGATCAAGAAGAAGTTCGTTCCGGAAGTCGTCGACACCCTGCTCGATGACTGGCTCGGCAAGCTCCAGCCGCATTACGACAAGTGGTCCGCCGCGTCGATTTCCCCGCCGCCCTCCGGCTTCTCGGACTACGTGATCGCGCGCTCCGATGATGTCGCCGAGGATCTGTTGTCGGTGACCGACGCGCGCGCCGAGAAGACGTCGCACACCACAGCGAAGAAGATGTACGGCCGGATGCGCGCGGGTGCCAAGAAGGACGTGATCGACGCGATGCCCGACCTGGCGAGGATGATCGAGCGGCACCTCGCCGCGATCCCGCGGTCCGCGGCGCAATAGTTGCGACCTACTGCTGGTCGAGCAGGTAGACCATCAGGTAGCCCTCGGCCGTGCGGCGAGGACCGGGCGCGCCTGACATCAAGCGGAAGTCGGCGGCGAGCTGGCGACGCTGATAGCTGCGATAGAGCGCCATCGGATCGATCTCGTGGGAGTGCTCGAGATCCTCGATCTGGCGGCCGAGGATCTCGGCGGCCCACGCGGGGCTCGCAGCGGACAGGTGCTGCTGCTGCATCGCGCGCCGCAACGTGGCGAGCTCCTCGCTCGTCATGTTGAAGAGGAACTCCTCGAACGCGGCGCTCTCGTCGGCGGACATCCCGTCGCGGCCGAAGAACTCGAGGACCTCGGGGCTGCAATCCTCGGTCACGAGCCGGAACGTCTCGGTCGCGCCGAGTAGCGTGCCGTACGCGGAGTTGATCCGGTTGCGGGCGTGCCACGCGGACTCGAGCAGCGGCGCGAAGTC
>JBKJUF010000292.1:0-10202 GCA_046590445.1 Kofleriaceae bacterium | reverse complement strand
GTCGTAGTAGTTGCGGATCTCGACACCGAGGTTCGACAGCAGATCGATACGCCCGATTGCCTGCAACCGAGCCTTCATGTCGGACAGCATCTCGTCGATCAATGTCTCGGCCGCTTGCCGCCGCGCGACGGCAATCGATCGTTCGCGCTCCGCGGTGTCCTTGGCCTCGACGATGTTGCGCACCGCATACGTGCCACCGACGGCGAATCCGATCGTCGCGACCGTCGCGATCAGGACGGCCGCGCGGTGGCGCTTCACGAACCGCGTCACGCGCTGGAGCGTCGTGTAGCGATGCGCGCTGACGAGCTGGCCGGTCAGGAAGCGACGCAGCTCGTCGGCGAGCTCCCCTGCATGCTCGTAGCGATCGGCCGGCACCGGCGCCATGGCACGGTCGACGATCGCCACGAGGTCATGCGGCGCGCCGGCCTCGCGCTCGCTCAGCGGCACGACCTTCCCGAGGGCCGCGGCGGCGATCACGTCCGTCGCCGTACGCGCGTTGTACGGCGGCACGCCCGCGAGCAGGTGATAGAGCATCGCGCCGAGGGCAAACACGTCGGCGCGCTCGTCGACCGGCTCGCCGCGCGCCTGCTCGGGTGCCATGTATGCCGGCGTCCCCATCACCGCGCCGGCGACGGTCAGCGTCGAGCCATTCGAGTCGATCTTGCGGCTGCTCGGGCGCGTCATCGGCGGCCGATTCGCGGACTCCAAGCTGTCGCCGGCCTCGAGATCCTTCGCGAGGCCCCAGTCGATCACGACGGTCTCGCCGAAGTCACCGATCAGCACGTTTGCTGGCTTGAGATCGCGATGCACGACGCGCTGGCTGTGCGCGTATGCGATCGCGTCGGTCGCCGCCGCGATCCGAGGCAGCAGTGCGAGCCGATCCTCGAGCGTCCGCGCATCGGCGATCACGCGGTCGAGCGGGCGGCCCGAGACCAGCTTCATCGCGAAGAACGGCTCGCCCGATGGCCAGCGTCCGGCCTCGTAAACCGGCACGATGCCGGGATGCTGGAGGCGCGCCGTGATCAAGGCCTCGCGCTGAAACCGCGTGAGCTGATCGCCCGCCGGCTCGATCAGCTCCTTGAGCGCGACCCTGCGGCCGAGCCGCTGATCCTGCGCGGCGATGATCCGACCCATGCCACCACGCGCGATCTCGCGATCGGCGACGTAACAGCTGTCCGAGACGAGCGGCAGCGGAGGCAGCGCGCCCGCGAGCGTCGCGGTCTGCGTCGCAACGATCTCGAGGCGTGAGATCGGTGCACGCACCTCGGCGGTGGTGTTCAGCGTGCCGCCCGGCAGCGCGACCGGTGGTACCGGAGACATCGGTGCCACGGTCGCCGCGAACGCATCCTCGGTCGCGGTTCGCGTCCGCGGCGTGCCCGGACCTGTCGCCGGTGCGTCGGAGTCGGGTCCGGGCGTGAATCCCGGCTTGGGCGCTGCCGATGTCGGCGGAGCCGTTCCTCCCTCGTCGGGCACCATGTGGGAAAATCATACCCCCCATGTCCTCCACGCTCCACGCCGTTCGCGCAGGTGTCGGACCGCCGATGTTGTTGGTCCACGGCAGCGCGGCCGACCACACGACGTGGTCGATCCAGCTCGGGTCCGGACTTCGCGAGCGGTTCACGTTGATCGCGTTCGATCGCCGCGCCACCGACGCGACCGTCGAGGCCCACGCCGACGATGCAGTCTCGCTGCTCGCGCCCGGGGAGCGTGCTCTCGTGGTCGGTTCGAGCTTCGGCGCCGTGATCGCGCTCGACATCCTGCGCCGCCATCCCGAGGCCTGCGCGGGCGGCGTATTGATCGAGCCACCGATGGGTGCCACCGACGAGGTCCCGGCGGCGCCGCAGGCGTTTCTCGTCGAGTACGACCGCCGCGCGGTGGAGCAGGGTGGCCCGGCCGCCGCCGAGCTGTTCCTCCGCACGGTGCTCGGCGATGCGGCGTATACGCGGATGCCGCGCGCATACCAGGAACGATCGAAGGCCAAGTGGGCCGAGATCCGTGCAGACTCCGCGGCGCTGATCGCGTATCGGCCGCGCTACGCCGAGCTCGCGACCGTCACCCATCCGGTCCTGCTCCTCGGCGGCGAGCGCTCGGCTGGATACTTCCGGCCGACCCTCGATGCATTGCTGGCGGCACTCCCCGGCGCGCGCCTCGAGATCGTGCCCGGCGCCGGTCACATGTTGCACGCCGAGGCCCACCGCCGGTTTGCCGACGCGGTGACCGCGTTCGCGGCCTCCATCGGACTTGCGCGGCCCTAGGGGTTGGGCCAAGGTGCCCAGCCCATGGCGTTCGAGACCCGTCCGTTGCTCGCGATCACGGGCGACGAGCGCCCGACCGCGGTCGTGGTCGCCGTCCAGCTCCCCGAGGTCACCGAGGCCGAGCTCGTGTCCTCGATGGAGGAGCTCGAGCGGCTCGCCAAGACGCTGGGTCTCGAACCGATCGGTCGGCTGACCCAGCGTCGCGCCAAGCTCGCGCCCGGCATCGTGTTCGGCGAGGGCAAGCTCAAGGAGCTCGCCGAGTGGACCGGCGGGACCGGGGTCGTCGAGGCGTTCTCCAAGCCAGGCAGCAAGAAGAAGACGGCCGACGACGCCGACGACGAAGACGACGAAGCCGACGACGAAGCCGACGACGACAACGACGCTGACGACGAGGCCACCACCGACGAGGCGGCGACGTCGACGCCCAAGCCGGAGGCCGCGAAGGCCAGGGTCGTCCTCGTCGATCACGATCTGTCGCCGACCCAGCAGCGCAACCTCGAGCGCGCGACCGGCGCCGACGTCCTCGATCGCACGTCGGTGATCCTCGAGATCTTTCATCGCCACGCGAAGACCCGCGAGGCGAGGCTGCAGGTCGAGATCGCACGCCTCAAGTACCTCGCGCCGCGGCTGCGCGAAGGCTCGGGCGGCGGCGATCGCGTGCGCGGCGGAATCGGCGGCAAGGGCGCCGGCGAGACCACGCCCGAGCCCGATCGTCGCCGGATCCGCGACCGGATCGCCGAGCTGCGTGACGAGCTCTCGCAGATCGAGGGCGGCTCGAAGACCCGGCGCAACCGTCGCAGCGAGCTGCCGACCATCGCGCTCGTCGGCTACACGAACGCCGGCAAGTCATCGCTGATGCGCGCGCTCACCAGCTCCGACGTCTACGTCGCAGACAAGCTGTCCGCGACGCTCGACACCACGGTCCGTCGACTGTTGCCGCCGACCGAGCCTGCGATCCTCGTCACCGATACGGTCGGCTTCATCAAGAAGCTGCCGCACGATCTCGTCGCGTCATTTCGGTCGACGCTCGACGAGGCCGCCGATGCGGATCTGCTGCTCCACGTCGTCGACGCCGCCGATGCGGCGCTGGCCGATCACATTGCTGTCACCCGCGAGGTGCTTCGCGAGATCGGAGCCGACGAGGTCCCGACCTGGCTCGTCCTCAACAAGATCGATCGCGTGGACACGCTCGGCCGGCGCTCGCTCGAGGCGCGCTATCCCGGGGCACTGCAGCTCTCGGCAAAGGATCGCGCGGACGCCGGCCTGCTGCGCGACCATTTGATCGAGAAGTTCGCCGGTGCGCTCGAGGAGACCGAGCTCGTCGTGCCGTGGACGGCGCAGCGCATGGTCCATCAGATCCACGAGCGCACCACGGTGCTCGCCGAGGAGCACGACGACGACGGCACCAAGCTGCGGGTCCGCGCGCCGGCGAAGATCCTCGAGGATCTGCGAAGCTCGCTCGCGAGCGCCGAGCCGCTCGAGCCCGCCGAGCCCGTCGATCAGGCGTAGAACGCTAGAAGCTCGTCGCGAACGCCGCGAACGCGCCGTCACCAGTCGGCACCACGTAGGCCGAACGCTTGGCTCGCTTGCCACCACCGCGGACGACCAGATAGACCGTGATGCCGGACAGCACGACGCCACCGCCGAGCACCGCCCAGCCCGACGCGGTGTTCTCCTTGAGATCGATGCACGCGTCGTCGGCGCAGTCGCCGTCGGTGGCCAGCAGATAACCGCCGACCGCGAGCGCGCCGACCGCGAGCCCGCCGGTCACGTACTTCCAGCCGCCCCACATCCCGGACTCGCGTGACTCGCCAAGGTCCTCGATCTGCACTCCCTCGCCGCTGCCGACGGGTGCGCTTGCAGCATCCCCTGCGATCTGGACGTCGATCCCCGGCACCGCGTTCTCGCCGGCGAGGAACCGCGCCAGCGCGCGCAGCCGATCGGCGCTCGGATCGGGGTCGAGGCCGAGGCTCGCGCGCCGGATCTCGCGGCCGTTCATGAGGTTGACGAGCGAGCCGACCACGGAGGGCCGGCCGCGCACGGTGTCGAGGCCGATGACGACCACCGCACGCGCATCGATCGCGTTCGCGAACGCGGCGGCATACGTCGACTCGAGCTTCTCGCGCTCGGCTTGGTCGCGGAACAAGAAGCCCGTCCACTTCGGCGAGCTGTGGACCGCCGCGTCGAAGCCGGCGTCGAGCGTGACAACCGCCTCCTCGTTTGCCTTGACGACGACACGGTGGCTGCGCGACGGCTGCTTGCCGAGCTGCGCGAAGACCCGGTACTCGCCGGGCAGCAAATCGCCCTTCGTGCTCGAGCCGACGTTCAAGAACCGTTCGTTGATGAAGACGGCGGCGCTGTCGTTCGTCACCTTGATCGCGAGCCGGCCGCGGCCGCCCGTGGTCGACGCCTTGCGAACCTCTTCGAAGAGCGTGAACGCCTCGGGACCGTACGACGCGCGCGAGAGCACGGTGTCCGGAAAGCTTCGCAGGATCTCGCCGAAGGTCTGACGGGTCGCGCTCGGATCGCCCATGCGCTGCTGCGACAGCGCGAGTGCGACGAGCGCCTTCAGCAGCTTCTCGCGCAGTGCCTGGTTCTGCGCGAATGACCCCGGGTTCGCGTGCGCGCTGTCGACGAGCGGCGCGAGGATCTTCACGGCCTGCTCGAACAGCCCGCCGATCCAGGCCTTGTGGCCCTTCTCGACCTGATCTCCGAAGTCCTCGCCAAGCCCGGTCCCGATCACCGCCGGACGCGACACCCGCGATTCAAACTTGCGGCCGACCACCTCGGACCCCGCCACGAAGCCCTTGGTCGCGAGCTCGTCGAGCACGGGGGACAGCAGCCGGCTCGCATCGTCGGGACGCTGACCGGTGTACGCTTCGAGCACGATCCCATCACCTGCGCTCGCGACTGGCGCCTGCAGGCCCACCCCGACGATCGCGACCCACACCACGAGGCTTTTCGTTCGCACGCTCAGCCCGTATCACAGTTTGCGGCAGCGCGGCGACTTACAGCGGATGCACGGTGAACACGGCCTTGCCGTTGTAGGTGATGTCGTCGGTCGGCGCGGTCCCCTGACCTTCGCTCTCGACGACGCTTCCCTCGTCGACGTACGGCTTGATGTCGACGTCGTTCTCGACCGTGAACGTCAGCGTCGTCACCGCACCGGGCGCCGTGACGTGCGCGATCTCGCGGCGCGGCAGGCCCGAGCCCTGCTGGCTGCTCTTCACGAAGACGCGGATCTCGTCGACGAAGCTCCAGTCGTCGGTATCGCCGCTGGGCTGCGCGGTCGCGGTGATCACGAGCGACAGCGACGACAGGTTGATGCTGTCGATCGGACCCGAGTCACGCTTCGCGATCTCCGCGGACAGATCGAGGCTCAACGGGATCGGGAACAGACCGCCGAGCGGCGCGGGGATGCCGGATCCCTGCACGCGCTGCTCGAAGATGTCCTGGGTGACATCGAAGTCGGTGATGCCGCAACCGGCGAGCGTGGCGCACGAGAGGAGCAGTGGAAGATGCACGCCCCGAGCGTAGGCCTGCACCGGCGCGCCAGCCATGAGACGCGGGTGAGTTACGGAGCCGTCAGCTCGTCGGCGCCGAGGTCACACGCGCCATTCATCGGGCGCTCCTCGCCGTCGAAGTCGAGCATCGGACACGTGCCGCCGACGTCGAGCACGGTGGCGGGTGACGTCGTGACGAGGTGGTACTGCGGCGGGTTGGCCGTGAGGTTGAAGCCGAGATCGCCGGCAACCGGCCCCGAGGCGAAGCTGTTGCCGAAGTCACAGCCGCCCGCCTTCTGCTGCGTGGCGTCGCTGCTCGTGCCGTGGACGTTCGCGTAGAAGATGTTGCCGGCGGCGGACAGCGCGGTCACCTGGCACGCGAGGCCGGCCGGCAACACGCTCCCCACCGAGTTCTGGTTGGCGACGACGGTGTTCGATTGAAATCGGCTGTTCGCGATGTCGGTGACCATCTCGATCGTGCCGGCGCCGAGCGTGCTCTGCGCCGTGCCCGCGGACCGACCATTGTTCGCGATGATCGTGCTCTCGACGATCACTTTCTGCGCTGACAGGATCGCGAGACCGCCGGCATCGTTCTCGACGATCATCGAGCGCTCGATCGAGATCGTGCCTGCGTTGACGACGACGCCTCGACCCTGGTTGCTGTTGACGCGCACGTTGACGAGCGCGAGCGTCGGTGAGCCGCCGGAGATCGTCACGCCGACGCCACCTGAACCGCCGGTCGCGCCGGCGATGTGAAGGTCGTGGATCGTGATGTTGCTCGTACCCTTGACGTCGATGATCGCGCCGCCGCCGGACCTGGTCAGCTGGGTATCTGGATCGGCGAGCACGACCGTCGTTGGCGTGTCGTCGAACACGACGGCGTTGTCGATCGTGCCGCTCAGCTTGAGGATCCGTCGGCCGGTGACGAGCGCGCGCGTGACCGTCCTGCACGGCGCGCTGTCGGTGCACATGCCGTTATCGTCACCGGTCACGCCGAGCACGTAGGCGACGGACGACGCCATCGCGCACTCGCCGCCGGGCATGCAGACTCTCGAGTCGCACTCTGCATGGGCGGAGCAGGGGCTGCACAGGTTCGTGCCGCTGTCACAGACCGGAGCGGCCGCCGTGCAGTCGCTATTCACCAGACACTCGACGCACTTCGCGCTCTCGACCTTGCAGACGCCGGTCGCACACGTCGGATCGGCGGCGGTGCACTCCTCGACGATCCCGCCATCGGTGCAGAGGTTGTCGGGAGAGTCCGCGCAGAAGTTTGGATTCTTCTCCTTGCAGCCAACGAGGGACAGCGTCACGGCGAGAGCAGCGAGGGCGAGGGTCATGAAGGGCTCCAGCTTGTAGAGACGAGGCAGCGTAGGCTGTGACGGAAGCATCAGAAGCTGCCGGCCCAGCCAACGTACCCGCTGTTCGAACTGACCGATGCGACAGGGGCCGACGACGACTTCGAGGAGAACAGGAGGTAGGCGCCGAAACCGCCGACCAGCGCGCCGGTGATCATCAGCCCGACGCCGGCCGCAGCGGTGTTGCGATAGAACTCCGGCTGCTCGCCGACGGGAGGCGGCACGTCCTGGTCGATCGCGAAGAGCACGACGCCGGTGACGAGCAGCACACCGCCACCGCCGAGCAGCACCGCCGGCAACATGCGCCGCGAGCCGGGGCCCTCGACCTCGATGTCGAGCAGCGTCGCCTCGCCGGGCACGATCGTGACGTCGCGCGAGACATCGGCGCCCCCATGCGAGACGACCACGCGGTGAGGACCGGCCGGGAGCTCGTACTCGAGCGGCGTCACGCCGATTGGCTTGCCATCGACCGCGACGCGCGCGCCGGGCTGCGACGTCGTCAGCTTGAGCAGACCGCTGTCCGGCGTGGTCGCGCGAACGAGCGCAGCCATCAGCTCGTCGGCGGTGCTGCGCAGGGTCAGATCGGTACAGCGCTCGCAGAACCGCCGCTCGGCGATCGCGTCACCGCCCGCCTTCTCGAACCAGTAGGCAGTGATCGTCACCGTGCGGTCGGACGCGGTCGCGCCGGCCTGGAGGTCGACCCGCGCGAACACGACGGTCGCGGCCTTCGCACGCTTCTCGATCACCTTGCGCGCGCACACCTCGTCCTCGATCACGAAGCAGTCGATCAGCGTGTTGATCGCCTCGGGTGGGAGCGGAGCGGCGACGAGTTGGTGGCCGTGCTGGCGCAGCCATCCCTCGAGCTGTGCGACCAGCTGCGGTTGCATCGTCGATTCGCCGACCACCACAACACCCACCTCGCGACCGGCGAGCACCGGCGAGGGTTTCAGCACTCCGATCAACAGTCCGAGGAGCAGGAGTCCGCGCATCTCACTTGATCCGATCGATCTTCATGGTCTGGTTCTCGATGATCTGAACGGTGACCCGTTCGTCGTATCCGGTCTCGACGTTGCGGAGCTGAACGACGTGCTTGCCGACCGGGAGCTTGATCGTGATCGGCGTGTCGCCGTGCTTGCGCTTGCCGACGAACACGGTCAACACCGGAAACGCCGTCACCGAGAGAGCTCCGTGCCTCGCAGGGTGCGCCGGTTGTTGCGGCGATGCATCTTTTTTGGTGGCGTCAGCGGGTTCGCGCGGCGGCGTGATCGTCGTCGCATCGGGCGGGGCGGGATGCGTGACCGCCAGCGGCGCATCGGCGAGCGCTGGCGCCACGTCAGCGACGGCGGCATCGGGCGGCCCGATCGCCGCGGCATCATCGCCAGGCCCCACATCACCGGCGCCCGCGTCCATGGGAGTCGCGGCGGGGTCGCGCTTGGCCACCGACACGATGCCGAACGTGATCGCGGCGCTGCCGAGGAGGGCAATCACGAGCAGCGGGATCGCCCTGCTGCGGCTGCGCGGATTCCGGAGGTCGAGCGTGCCGGTCGGCGCGTTGCGCATCGCGCCGATGCTCGGTAGCGCGGCAGCGGGGACACGCGCCGGCGAGCCATCGGGCTGCGTGTACACGGGGACGCCGCTCGGCGTCACCGCGTCGCGATGCTGGGTGGGGGCAGCCGCGCGCGCGCGGAGCAGGCTCTGGCGGATCGGTACCTGCTGCGGGAAGCGCTCCGCGAGCACGGCCGCGAGCGCCTCGCGTCCAGCCCTTGGCGCGTCGCCGCAGTGCAACAGATCGGCGATCGCTTGCTCGGCCGTCGCGTAGCGGGCCGGCAGATCACGCTCGAGCAGCTTCATGCAGACGCGCTCGAGGTCCTTCGGGATGTCGCCGCGCAGCGAGCGCGGCCGCGGGATCTGGCCGAATAACACGCCGGCCAGCATCGCGCGCGTATCCTCGCCGGTGAACAGCCGGCGTCCGACCAGCATCTCCCACAGCATGATGCCGACCGCGAACAGATCGCTGCGGCCATCGAGCGGCTGACCGTTCGCTTGTTCGGGGCTCATGTACGCGGGCTTGCCCTTGATGAACACCGACGCGGTCGCCGCACTCGCGGAGCGCGCCTTCGCGATCCCGAAGTCCGAGACCTTGACCGAGCCGTCCCACGACAGCAGCACGTTATGCGGCGAGACGTCGCGATGGATGATCCCGCGCATGTCGTTGCCGACCGGTAGGTCGTGCGCGAACCCGAGGCCGCGCAGCACCTCGCCGATCACGAAGATCACCACGGGGATGGGGAGGACACCGGAGCCGGCGAGCGCGTCGAGATCCTTGCCCTCGACGAGCTCCATCACGAGGAACAGACGCTGCTCGGCGTCGCGATCGAAGTCGAGCACCGAGACGATGTTTGGATGGACGAGCTGCGAGCTGATCCGCGCCTCCTCGATGAACATCCGCGCGAACTGCTCGTTGTCCGAGTAGCCCGGCAGCACGCGCTTGATCGCGACCTTGCGCGAGAATCCCTCGGCGCCCATCGTCGAGCCGAGGAAGACCTCGGCCATACCGCCACCGCCGAGCCGCTGGTCGAGCCGATATTTCCCCGAAACCCCGAGCATCGCGGCCCCTCGATTATAGACGAATCAGCGCGTCGCCGATCGGCGACGGCTCATCGAGGAATCAGCGAGTCCTGGCCACGCTCGCGCATCCCGGCGCGCCACGCATCGACGAGCTTCACGAACGCATCGGCGAGCTCGGGATCGAACTGGGTCCCGGCGCAGCGCTCGATCTCGCCGACCGCGACCTCGTGCGGCAGCGCTCGGCGATACGCGCGATCGGACGTCATCGCGTCATACGCATCGGCGATCGCGACGACGCGGCCGACGAGCGGGATGTTCTGTCCCGAGAGCCCGCGCGGGTAACCGCCACCGTCGAACCACTCGTGGTGACACCAGCAGCCGTCGATGAGCCCGTGCAAGCAGGGGACTGGCTCGAGGATGCGCTTGCCCTTCTCGGGGTGTTGGCGAAACACCGCGACTTCCTCAGGCGTCAGCTTGCCCGGCTTGTTCAGCATGTCGTAGCGGACGCCGATCTTGCCGAC
>JBKJUF010000232.1:0-11819 GCA_046590445.1 Kofleriaceae bacterium | reverse complement strand
GCGGACGGGCCCGCGGCGGACGCGCGATTACGCTGCTCCCCTTCGGCGCCATTCGGAACGCCCACGTTAGTGCCAGGCGAGGTGAATTCCGCCGCGCAGGAGTTCAACGGGCATCTCACGATCGACGAGCTCGTGATCTATTTCGTTCGGTCGCCGGGACCAGTCGGTGTCGCTGATATTTTCGTCGCGACGAGAACCAGCTCGACCGGCGACTTCGCAACTCCGACCGTCGTCGGCGGTATCAATGCGGCTGGCCAGGACGTGAGTCCGTCGCTCACCACGGACAACCTCACCATCTACTTTGGATCGGACCGCGCTGGAGCAGAGAATAGTCAGAGCGAAATCTTCACGTCCACGCGCTCGGGAAGTACAGGTGACTTTCCAACGCCGACTGGAGTGTCGGCGGTAAACACGGCGAGCGTCGAGCGTGCGCCGTACGTGCTCGGTGATGGTAGTGCGCTCTACTTTTCGCGCTTCGGTGCGGTTGGGGAGAACGTTTTTCGTTCGAAGAAAGGATTGGCGGGTTTCGAAGCGCCCGTGCTCGTCACGGGGTTACCTACTAACGCAGCTTCCCATCCCGTGATCTCGCCCGACGAGCGTACAATCTACTTCGCCTCACAGGGCGACATCTTCACAGCGTCGCGCGCTGCCGCGTCCGACCCGTTCGGGAACGTGGCGCCCTTGGCGTCGTTAAACAACGCGGGTGCGAACGACGAGCCGGCGTGGATTAGCCCCGACGGATGCGCGCTCTACTTCAATAACAGTCGGACGGAGGGATCTCATCATGTAGCGGTTCGAGGAATGTAGAAGGTGCAAATCCGGGTTTGCATGATCAAGACGTCTTCTTCGCGGCGTAGGCGACGAGCCTGCATGGATCAGCCCCGACGGCTGTGTCATCACGTTAAACCGAGCCAGCAATCTATTGCTTGCGCGGCGCGGCCAGTGACGCCGTCGGTCCCGGCTGTCGGTACTAAACATCGCGCGCACGTCGCTTGGCGAGCGTGATAGGTGGCTTGACGGATTGGCGTGTCGCCCAGTTGGAGCATGGAGTGCAAAAGAGATTGTCTTTTCTTTTTTTAATGGCGTGCAACCTCGACTCATCCCTAGTCATTTCAGATGCTAGTTCTGATGGCACCGCTGACGCTGTTGATGGTCTGAGTCCAACATGCGACTTGACCAAGCCATTCGGATCTCCTACAGGCCTGCCAGGCGTTCCTGATGGGGCACTTGCTCGGTTGTCCGCCAACTACCGTGACGTGTTTTTTCAAGCGATCCTCCCGGGAGGCGTGGGACTCAACGATCTGTACACAGCGCATCGGACCGACGAAGGGTCACCCTTCTTGACTGAAACTCCGCTGACGTCACTCAACAGCGTCGCGGACGATGTCTGTCCAACGGTCTCGGCCGATGGGCTTACTGTAATCTTTATGAGCTCTCGGGAGAACGGCGTCTTCAAGTCTTACATTGCTACCCGTGCGTCCACAGCGGTTCAATTCGCTAACGTTGCCGAGATCACAACGCTAGGAGTGACGGGCCCGCTCGAGCCATTTTTGCGCGAGGACGGTGAAGTTCTCTACTTTCGCGGAAAGTCCCCGACTGGTACCGACCCCGACCTGTACGTAGCGACGCTCGGCGGCAGCGGGTTTGCGAACAGTGTGCCGTTATCCTCAATCAACACGGTAAGCGCCGAGACGAACCCGGTTACCACTCCCGACGAGTTGACTATCTTCTGGGCATCGGGTCGCTCTGACGGCGGGGCTAAAGGAAACAGCGACATCTGGACGGCGACACGCGGGTCGACGTCGCAGCCGTTCGGATCGGCACGAAACCTCACGGAACTGAACACGACAGGTCGCGACGAGCCTTCGTTCATCACTCGCGATGGATGCACGTTGATCTTCAATAACTTTGGAACGGCAACCGCCCCGTTGATTGCCACACGTCCAAAATGATCCGAGCGGCAAGCCAGCGTGCCGCCACCAATCGGTGCTGTCCTCGCTGCGCCGAACCCGCACTCAGGCCGGCGGCCGCGCGCGCAGCTCGCGCACGAGGTAGTGCGCCACGGCCGCGAGGCCGAGCACGGCGGTGATCGCGGCGGCAGCCAGCGCCCACGGCGGATGACCGACGGCGATGGCGATTGCGAGGAACTGCGCGACCGTCGCGGCCTTGCCGAGGTTGTCGGCGCTGAGGTCGCGCACGCTCGCGCGATCGTGGCGGTGGCGAGCGACGTAGATCGCGAGGAGCGGAACGAGCGCGAGCTCGCGCGCGCCGATCAGCGCGATCACGGCAACGTCGCCTGATCGGATCCAGATCACCGCGAGCACGATGACGACGAAGATCTTGTCCATGAGCGGATCGAGCCAGCCGCCGATCGCCGGCTCGGTGTGGCCGCGACGCTGCAGCGCGCGCGCGAGGTTGCCGTCGAGCGTGTCGGTCAGCGCGGCGAGCAAGATCAGCGCGACCGCCCAGCGGGCATCGCCGTACGCGTAGAGCAGCCCGATCGCGATCGGGATGCGGGACAGCGTCAGCGCGTGCGCGAACCACAGCATGCGGTCCCTGCACCATTCCACGCAGGCCTCGAGCCGGCACGCCTTCGGTCGGCGAAACCGAAGCCGCCTCGGCTCCCACTACCGCGGACTGCCGCGCGCACACGACCGTGTGCACCGCGGATCGCAGGAGGCCAAGCCTGCGTGATCGCTCGCGCGAGCCGCCGACGGTGATGGCACGTCGGGCGCAGAGGGCGCCAGCATGCTTCGTCTGCTCGCGCTCCTGATCGCCGGCTCCGTCGTCATCGTGCCTGCCTCCAAAGCACGCGCCGAGGACGACATCGACCTGTCCGTCGACGAGTGCGCCCAGCCCGACGCCGGCTGCATCGCCGAGACGCCAGAGGACGAGGCCACGGTCGCGGCGGCCGAGGAAGCGGCGCCCGGCGTGCCCGAGGACGTGATCTGGAACGCGGCCGCGGGCGACGTCGCGTGCGCGGACGGCGCGACCAACGTCGACGGCGCATGCATCGCGGATCCCGACGCGATGACTGCCGGGGTGACCGGCGGCTGCGCGACGGGGCGCGTGCCGGGGCTCGCGCTCGCGATCGCGGCGCTCGGCGTCGTCGTGATCGCGCGGCGCCGTCGCGCGAATATCGCGCGCGTGCTCGCGCTCGGGCTCGTCGCCTGCTCGCTCGACGCGGAGGGCTGGGACGCCGCCGTCGAGGCGGGACCGACCGGCGACCCGTCGTTGCACGTCGATGTCTACGCGGCCGCGATCGCGAGCGGCGAGCAGTTCTTGCTGGCGCACCAGGCGCTCGCACGAGACGCGCAGCAGCCGGTGGCACAGCTCGGGTTATCCCGCGAGCGCACGGATCGCGCCGTGTTTCGCGTCGCGACCGCGGCGGGCGATCGTCTCGCGACCGACGGCGGCGACGAGCTGCTTGGCTGGGCGCGCAGCGAGCCCGGCGATGGCACGGCAGAGTTCGTCGAGCTACAGGCGCCCGACGGGACCGTCAGCTACGAGACCCACGCCGCGTCGATCGAGGCGCTGGTCGCAGAGGGCCACACGATCACCGCACACCTCGGATACGTCTGGCCGCCCGGCATGGGCGACGCGCCGGTCGTCGATCTTGCCGCCCCGGACGCTCCCGACGGTAGCCCGCCCGACGAGCTCGCCGCGCCCGCGCCATGTCAGGTGACCAAGCGCTCGCCGCTCGTGTTGCTCTACGCGAGCCCGGGCGCCGTCGAAACCCTGCGATTCATGCGCGGCTGTCCCGGCGAGGTCGTCGTCGGCGAGAAGCGCGAGAGTGGGCCGCGTGGCTCGATGCGCACCGTCGCGGCCCACGCCGCCGGCGGCCGCACCGCGTTCGTCGTCGATCGCCACGGCTGGAAGCTGCGAGATCTGTTGCTGCGCACGAACGGCGTCGAGCGCACCGCTGCGTACCTTCGAAAGAAGCTGCAGGCCGGCTACGACTACATCGTGATCGACGAGATCACCGCGGCACCCGAGTGGCGCGACGGCGCGACCGCGAATCGCCGGTTGCGCAAGGTGCTACTGCGGCTGCCGCCGCGCACGGTGATCCCGTACATCAGCATCGATCTCACGCAGTATCCGGGTGGCTTCGAGGACATGCGCGCACGGCGCTTCCTGCTGCGTGCGTTCAAGCGCCGCGCACGCACGATCGCCCTCGAGATCTACCTGCACACCGCCCAGGTCCAGGCCGGCGCGGCACCGTCGGCGTATCGCCGTGCGGCCGATCGGCTCGCGCTCGCGGTGCGCGGCATGAAGGACGGCGGCGGCATCAACCTTCGCGCGATCAGCGTGATCGGCACCTCGATGCACTCGACGTTTCCTCAGTACCGCTACCTCGACAAGCCCTCCGGCGACCTCGCGTCGATCACCCGCCAGATCAACGCGATCCGGCACGGCAGCAAACGGCTGAGGCAACAGCGCGGCGTCGGCTATTACTTCGTGAACAAGTCCGACATGGCGCCCTTGGCGCGCGCCCTACAGCTACGACGGACTGATCCGCCGCCTGCGGTTGCAGGCACTGCGGTTTCGTTAGGCGGCCGCGATGGGCATCTCCGGGTAGCGGTAGCATCCACGTGAGGGACCACGTGGCTCGAGTACTCGCGAGATCCATCTTCATCGTGTGGTCGATCGTGGCTTCGGTCGCGGGCTCGGCGGCAGCACAGTCACCCCGTGCTGGCGGCCCGGCACCCGGCGACGACCCGAGCCCACGGATCGCCCTCGACGCCGCGCTCGCCGGCAACCTCGCGCGTGGCTTCGTCGATCGCGAGATGATGGCGGCGCGCGGCATCCCTCGTTCACCGATCCTCGCGACGACTACCGCGTTCTGGCCTTCGGTGCGATCGATGCGCCGATCGCGAAGGGGTTCTCGGCGCGGGTCCAGACGGATGCCACGTACGAAGGCCCGATCGTGGTGGGAACGAAACATGGTGACCTCGCGGTCACGTTCGGGATCTCCTACCGTAACGAGTGGACGGCGAGACCCGCGACACCAACGCCAGCCGTTCGTTAGTCCGTGCCGCGACAGATCAACGGGTTCTCGTCCGTGAGCGTGTCGTATCGCACACGCTGCTTCTTGTCCTGCGTATCCAACAGCACCTGGCTGACTGTCGGGGTGGCCTGCTTGTCGTCCCTCACGTCGTCATGTCGATCGCGCATGGGACGCACGGCTGCAAGCCACGTGCTCGCGTAAGGTCTCGGTGCTCCATGGCTTCCATGGGGCTGTCCTGTACCGGCGTGCTAGCGTGATGTACATGAAGGTCACGATCCGCTACTGCAACTCTTGAGGCTATCGCCCACGAGCTGCCCGTGTGGCGGCGCAGGTGAAGCAGCAGCTCGGCGTCGACGCCGAGCTCGTGGTTGGCAAGTCGGGTGAGTTCACCGTCTGGGTCGGTGACGCGAAGGTCGCGGAGAAGACCTGGGGACGGTTTCCCGATCCCGAGACCGTGCTGACCGCGATCCGCACAGCGTCCGCGAGCTGACGGCACGTTGGCACACGTCGCACGAGCGCCGCCGCGCCAGCGTGCGATCACGCTCGGCCCGTCACGCCGGGTACCTCGACCCGCCATCGGACTCCGAAGCCTACGACCGCGATGCCGGTCGAGACTATAGACCCGTTGGCGAGCGCCCGCTGATCACGTACGTTCAGCGGGATGTCTTCTCTCGACGCGCTTCGCCGCGAGAACACAGAGCTACGCTGGCGACTCGCGGAGCTCGAGCGCGCGCTCGAGGACGCAGCGGCGGCCGAGCAGGCCCGGCAACGGGTCGTCTCGGTCGTCGAGGCGTCGAGCCAGGCCATCCTGTCGACCGCCATCGACGGCACGATCCTGTCGTGGAACCGCGCGGCCGAGCAGCTGTACGGCCTGACGTCGGGAGAGGCAGTCGGTCGCAGTCACCTCGAGCTGGTGCCGTTCGATCGGCTCGCCGAGCATCGCGAGGTGATCGCACGTACGCTCGCCGGCGAGGCGGTCTTGCTCGGCACCCGACGGCGTCGCCGTGACGGCACCACGGTCGCCGTGATGGTGATGTACGCGCGGCTCGCCGATCCGAACGGCAAGCCGATCGGCATCTCGACGATCGCGCACGCACAGAACGGCAGCTAACCGGGCGGCGGATACGGTGCGGGCGGCGGATACGGTGCGGGCGGCGGCTGTCCAGGCCCCGGGCCCGGCGCCGGGCCCGGCGGTGGATACGGTGCCGGCGGCGGATACGGTGCGGGTGGCGCCTGACCGGGCCCCGGACCCGGAGCCGGATACGGTGCGGGTGGCGCGTACGGTGCCGGCGGCGCGTACGGCGGCGGTGACTGCGGGGGCGCCTTCCGCGCGTTGCGGTCCGGCCGTAGCGCGATCATCAGGCCGCCCGACGGGAACCAGCCGCCGTCGAACTCGTCGCTCTGGAAGTTCGTGACCGTGAAGTACGGCCCGAACTGCACGTTGTCGCCGACGAGCATCAGCCCGAACGTCACCGACGATGCGAGGCCCTTGAACTTCAGCTCGGGCTCCTCGGACTGCGTGCGGCGGATCTTGAAGGGCATGATGTTGAGCGCCACCATCGGGCGCACCCAGCCCTGGCGCAGCTGGACGATCCCCTGGATCGCGCCGTAGGTCGCCGACGCGCTGTCCTCGTCCTTCGAGCCATCTTCGTTGTCCGATGTGATTCCGGCCGAGACGCCGCCAAACCGCGCCGCGACGCCGATCTCGAGGAGGTCGGTCGACGCGAGGTGCTGGCGCAGCCCGATCGACGCGCCGGTCGGCAGCGGCAAGAAGAAGAAGTACAGCGCCCCCTCGCCGGCGACCTCGATGTCGGTGGTGTCGCCGATCCCGTAGGCGATCGTGATCGAGCCGCCTGCTGCCGGCGCTTCGCCCGAGGCGTCGCGGATCTCCTCGAAGCCTTTGCCGTCGGAGAGGAGGTTCAGCGTCGGCGCCTCGCCGCTCATCGACATGCCGAACCGGCCCTTGCCGACCGTCGTCGGTGGCAGCGGCGCCCCGGTGGAAACCGGGAGGATGCAGCCCGCTCCGGCAAGCAGCCCAACAAGCACGAACACGATCACGATGGTCTTCACGCAGTACCTCCCAGGAGCCTCTCGAGCTCGTCCTCGTCGATCACGGTGACGCCGAACTTGAGCGCCGCCTCGAGCTTCGTCTTGCCGGTGTCGGCGCCGGCCACCAGATACGTCGTCTTCTTGCTCACCGAGCCGGCGACCTTGCCGCCCGCCGCCTCGATCCGCTTCTGGACGTCGGCGCGCGCGGCGGTGAGCGTGCCGGTCACCACGAACGTCTTGCCGACGAGCGGGCCATCCGCGGTCGCCACGACCGGCTCCGCGGGATCGAAGCCACGCGCCGCGAGCTTGTCGAGGACCGCGACCACGTGCTCGTCCCGCAGGAACCGATCGATGTGGCGGGCGACCACCTCGCCGATGCCGTCGATCTCCGTGAGCTCGGTCACCATGTCTTCGGTCGACTTCGCCGCGATCGCCGCACGCAGCGCCGACAGCGTCCCGTATCGGCGCGCGATCGGCTTCGCCAGCACCGTGCCGACGTTGGAGATGCCGAGCGCCGACAGCAGCCGCGAGAACGTCGCGCTCTCGCGTGCCGTCGCGATCGCATGTACGAGGTTCTGCGCCGAGAGCTTGCCGAACCGCTCGAGCGAGAGCAGCTGATCGACGGTGAGGTCGAACAGGTCAGCGACATCCTTGACGAGCCCCGCCTCGACGAGCTGGACCACGACCTTCTCGCCGAGACCGTCGATGTTGAGCTGGTGCCGCGACGCGAAGAACTCGATCGCGCCGAGGATCTGCGCCGGGCAGCCGATCCGGTTCGGGCACAGCAGCGCGACCCTGCCCTCCTCGCGCTCGAGCGCGCTGTGGCAGAACGGGCACTCGGTCGGCGGCGTGAACGGCTCGCCCGGTCCGGCCTCGGTCACGCCGAGGATCTCCGGGATGATCTCGCCGGCCTTCTGGATCAACACACGGTCGCCCTTGCGCAGCCCGAGCCGCGCGACCTGATCCCAGTTGTGCACCGACGCGCGCGCCACCGTGGTGCCCGAGACGTCGACCGGCTCGAGCAAAGCGACGGGCGTCACGGTGCCGGTGCGACCGACGTTGATCTCGAGATCGTGGAGCATCGTCGTGACCTGGCGCGCCGGGAACTTGAAGGCGATCGCCCAGCGCGGAAATTTCGCGGTCGTCCCGAGCGCCGTGCGCTGCGCGAAGTCATCGACCTTGATCACGAGACCATCGAGCTCGTACGGCAGACCGTCGCGACGGTCCTGCCACGAATGCACGCACGCGATCAGCTCGTCCCACGACGACGCCGACATGTTGTGGGTGCTCGTCGGCAACCCGAGCTTGCGCAGGAACCCGAGTGATGCGAGGTGGCCAGCTGCGTAGCGTTCGCCATCGACGACCTCGTACAGGATCGTCCACATCGGCCGCTTCGCGACCTCGCGCGGATCCTGCTGCTTGATCGAGCCGGCCGCGGTGTTGCGCGGGTTCTTGAACAGCTCCTCGCCCGCCTCGGCGCGCGCCTTGTTGATCAGCTCGAACTCGGCCTTCGTCATGTAGATCTCGCCGCGCACGACGATGTCCACCGGCTCGCGCAGCCGCAGCGCGACGCCCTTCACCACCTTGACGTTCGCGGTCACGTCCTCGCCGATGCGGCCATCGCCACGGGTCGCGCCGAGCGTCAGCATGCCTGCCTTGTAGGTCAGCTCGATCCCGAAGCCGTCGATCTTCGGCTCGATCGCGAACACCGGCACGTCGCCATCGAGGCTCTTGACGCAGCGATCGTAGAACGCCTTGAGATCGGCCTCGTCGTAGCTGTTGTCGAGCGACAGCATCGCGACTGGCCGGGTGACTTTCGGAAAGTCGGAGCCCGGAATGGAGCGAGCCAGCGGACGCGGGCGAGCGGGGATTGGTGCGTGGCCGACACGGCGGCTCGGCGACCACGCGACGATCCAGGCGGGATGCTCGTGCTCGAGCTGCACCAGCCGCTTCGCGAGCTGGTCGTACTCGACGTCGCTGATCGTCGGGCTCGCGTCGACGTAGTACCGGCGATCGTGCTCGCTCAACGCTTCGACGAGCGCGAGGTAGTCCTGTCGCGGATCACCACCCATGGCGGGCCAAGGATCCCCAGCAACCGGGACGTGCGCAAGCCTCAGTCGTCGAAGTCGAGGTGCGATGGCCGCTTCTTGCCGTCAATGAACGCATCGAGGTCTTGCTCGACGGGCGAGGACTCGTCCATCGCGAATTCGCTATCGTCACCGACCTCGATGACGTCGAGGTCATCGGGATCCGCGACGCGCACCGAGCCGGCGGCCATCTTGCGCGGCGGCAACGGCAACCCGGTGTCGATGTCGTCGAACGCGCTGCTGTCGCTCGGGCCATCGACATCCTCGAGCGGTGTCGATGCGATCGGCTGCGCGGCGCGCGGCTCGTGCTTCTTGCCGATGATGCAGCCGGCCTTGATCGTGACCTGGAACGGCCGGCCCTCGAAGTAGGCGTCGATCGCCTCCTTGATGTACCAGAACACGTCCTGCATCTCCTGGCCGCCGCCGGCGATGTCCTTCCACTCCTGGAGCTGGCCGTACTCGATCACCGGCGCGAAGAAGAACTCCCGCGAGCTCTTGAACAGCAACGAGAACTCTTCGTACTCGATGCCGCCCGAGAGGTTCGCGGTCTTCATGCAGCGCTCGACGTGATCCATCGTCGGGTAGCGCGCGATGTGACGCTCGAGGCGATCGAGGGCTTCGTGCTTGTCGTGCTTGATCAGCACCTCGCGATAGATGTCGTGGAACTCCTGAAACGTGCCGGCGAGCGGCAGCGTGCAACGCACCTCGCCACCGAGCTTGGTGACGCGCGCGAAGTCGCGGACGGCGGTCTCGAGGCTCGGCATCTCGGACAGCCCGAGGTTGCACACCACGAGGTCATAGACGTCATCGGCGAACGACAACTTCGGCACCGGGCTCTCGGTGCGGAAGAACACGCCGCGCTTGCCGAGCGGGCCGAGGTCGGCGACCTTGCGGCGGGCGACGTCAAGCATCGCGCTCGACGCATCGATCGCGATCAGCCGGCTGCCCTCGGACATCCGCCGCAGGATCTCGATCGTCGGGTAGCCGGTGCCGCACGAGATGTCGAGCACCTGCCCCTTCTGCGGAACGGCGAGGTTGCGCAGCAGCATCTTGCCGAAACGAGTCCCCCACACCGGCGCGATCTCGAGGTCGTAGATCCGCGCGAGCTTTTCGACTTTGAGGGTTCGCTTGGACGAGACAGTCACGGGGCAACGGTGCAGTAACCCGTGGATTGTACAAACCCAAGTGCATAATCACACAGGGTTTTTTACGTACAGGTCGCGCACGATCGTGCACGACCTCAGAATTTGGCTGTGATGTCGGGAGGTTGCTATCGAATCCCGACACCCCGGTCGTCACCATATCGGTGCCGCAAGATCCGTCTCGCTCAGTGATCGTGGTCGTCGCTGCCCGCGTACAGCTTGCCACCCGAGTCCTTGAACTCCTGGGCCTTCGCGGCGAGTCCGGCCTCGAGCTCCTGCTTGGCGACCATCTCGCGAACCTCGCCGGTGATCTTCATCGAGCAGAACTTCGGGCCACACATCGAGCAGAAGTGCGCGCCCTTCGCAGCCGGCGCCGGCAGCGTCTCGTCGTGGAAGTCCTTCGCGGTGTCGGGATCGAGCGAGAGGTGGAACTGGTCCTGCCAGCGGAACTCGAAGCGTGCCTTGCTGAGCGCGTCGTCGCGCTTCTGCGCACCGGGATGGCCCTTCGCGAGATCCGCCGCGTGCGCCGCGATCTTGTAGGCGATCACGCCGTCCTTGACGTCATCGCGATCGGGGAGCCCGAGGTGCTCCTTCGGCGTGACGTAGCAGAGCATCGCGGTGCCGAACCAGCCGATCATCGCGGCGCCGATCGCGCTCGTGATGTGGTCGTAGCCCGGCGCGATGTCGGTCACGAGCGGGCCGAGCGTGTAGAACGGCGCCTCCTTGCAGATCCGCATCTGGAGGTCGACGTTCTCCTTGATCTTGTGCATCGCGACGTGGCCGGGGCCCTCGATCATCGTCTGCACGTCGTGCTTCCACGCGATGTCGGTGAGCTCACCGAGCGTCTCGAGCTCGGCGAGCTGAGCTCGGTCGTTGGCGTCGGCCGTCGAGCCCGGGCGCAGTCCATCGCCGAGGGAGAACGCGACGTCGTACTTCTTCATCACCTCGCAGATCCGCTCGAAGTGCGTGTAGAGGAAGTTCTCCTGGTGGTGCGCGAGGCACCACTTCGCCATGATCGATCCGCCGCGCGACACGATGCCGGTGACGCGGTTCGCGGTGTACGGGATGTACGCGAGCCGCACGCCGGCGTGGATCGTGAAGTAGTCGACGCCCTGCTCCGCCTGCTCGATCAGCGTCTCGATGAACAGATCGATCGTCAGCTTGTCGGGATCGCCGTTGACCTTCTCGAGGCACTGATAGATCGGGACCGTGCCGATCGGCACCGGCGAGTTGCGCACGATCCACTCGCGGGTCTCGTGGATGTTGTCACCCGTCGACAGGTCCATCACCGTGTCGGCGCCCCACTTGACCGCCCAGCGCAGCTTGTCGACCTCGTCGCCGATCGTCGACGACACGGCCGAGTTGCCGATGTTCGCGTTGATCTTCACCAGAAAGTTCCGGCCGATGATCATCGGCTCGGACTCGGGGTGGTTGATGTTCGCCGGCAGGATCGCGCGGCCGCGTGCGATCTCGTCGCGCACGAACTCCGGAGCCATGCGCTCGCGGAGCGCGACGAACTTCATCTCCGGCGTG
>JBKJUF010000127.1:0-24783 GCA_046590445.1 Kofleriaceae bacterium | reverse complement strand
CGCTCGCCAGCGTCCGCTGGCTCGCTCCATCTCGGGGTGCCGCTCGATCTGTCGAGTGACATGTCGGGATCGCCGCTCGCGGTCGCCGATCTCGTGATCCTCGCCGCGTATGGCGTGGGCACCGCGAACGCGGCGACGATCAGCCTGGTCGCATCGAAGCAGCCGATCCCCGACGCGACCGAGGTCGGCGAAGGGCTCTACGCGCTCGGCCCGACCGAGTGGATCGGGCTCGTCGAACAGCGCCGGATCCTCGCGCTCGCGAGCACGCCGATCCACGCCGCACCCGAGCTCCTGCGGCTCCGCGAACGCGCGATGCCCGAGCGTGCGCCGGGCGCGTCGCTGCGGATCACCGCGCGGCTGCCATTCGATGCGCGGGTCGCGCTCGCGCGCCAGACCGGGCTCGAGAGTGCGCCGGCGCAGCTCTCGATCTGGGCCGACGTCGTCGACGACTTCGTGATCATCATCGATGCCGATGCCGCGGATCCCGGCGAGCGGAAGACCAAGCGCGCGATCGCGCGGCTCGAGACGATGATCCGCGCCGCGTTGCGCGTCCTCGCCGACGCTCCCGAGGCTCGCGTCCTCGGCCTGACCTCGAGCTTGGCGCGCGCCCGGATGATCAAGCGGGGTGCGTGGATCCGCACGATCGTCGCGGTCGCTCCCGCACACCTCCAGCGCGTTGTCGCTCGCGCAACCACGCTGCTCGACGCGCGGCCGACCGACAAGCCGACCGACAAGCCGGCCGACGAGCCGACCAACAAGCCCGCAGCGCCGCCATCACCCGAGCTCACGCCCAGCCCGGCGCGCGCGCCCCACGCCGGAACTCCAGCCTCATGAAGCTCATCGTCGAACCCGCAAGCCGCCCGCTCGAGGGCTACCTGACGATCCCCGGCGACAAGTCGATCGGGCATCGCGCGCTGCTGTTTTCGCTGCTGTCAGCGACGCCGGTGCGCGTCCGCGGCCTCGGGGACGGCGCCGATAACGGCCGCTCCGCGAAGGCGATCAGCGCGCTCGGCGCGACGATCGTCCGCGACGGTGACGCGTTCGTGATCACCGGTACCGGCCTCGACGGCATGCGCGCACCCGACGCACCGATCGATTGCGGCAACTCCGGTACGACGATCCGCCTGCTGTGCGGCCTGCTCGCGGGGCAGCGGTTCGCGACCACGCTCGTCGGCGACGAGTCGCTCAGCAAGCGGCCGATGCGCCGCGTGATCGCGCCGCTCCTCCAGATGGGCGCGACGGTCAGCGGAGTTGGCCAGGGTGCGGATGTCACGCCGCCGCTCGCCGTCGGACCGGCGAACCAGCCGCTCACCGCGATGGCGTACCCGCTGCCGATGGCCTCGGCGCAGGTCAAGACCGCGGTACTGCTCGCCGGGCTGTACGCCGACGGCGAGACCGCCGTCACCGAGCCAGGCCCGAGCCGCGATCACTCCGAGCGCATGCTGGCTTATCTCGGCGCGCCGCTCGTCGTGCAGGGCCGCACCACGACGATCGACACCCGCGGCTGGAATCGCCGGCTCGCCGGCGCCGCCTTCGACGTCCCGGCGGATCCCTCGTCGGCGGCGTTCGTCATCGTCGCGGCGCTGATCGCGGGTGCCGGCGAGGTCCGGCTTCCGGACGTCTGCATCAACCCGACGCGCACCGGCTTCCTCGACGTCATCACCGCGATGGGCGGCGAGGTCACCCTCGAGGACCGGCGCAGCGACGGTCCCGAGCCGACCGCGACGCTCGTCGTCCGTGGCCCCGCCGCAAACCTGCGGGCCACCGAGATCGCCGGCGACCTCGCGGTCCGCTCGATCGACGAGCTGCCGATCCTCGCGGTGCTCGCCGCGCGTGCCTACGGGACGACCTTCGTCCGCGACGCCGAGGAATTGCGCGTCAAGGAGTCCGACCGGATCGCCACGACCATCGCGATGCTGCGCGGCTTCGGCATCACCTGCGAGGCACACCCCGATGGCTTCGCCGTCGAGGGCCGCCCCGATCGCCCGTTCGATGCCGCCCACGTCCATGCCAACGGCGATCACCGCATCGCGATGGCCGCGGCGATCGGCGGCCTCGTCGCCACCGGTACCACGCACATCGACGACGCCGACAACGTCACCACCTCGTACCCCGGCTTCGCCGACGCGCTCGGCGCCCTCGGCGCGAACGTCAGCCTCCAGTAGGGGTCAGACGGAACTTGCGCAACTTGCGATGCGTAAGTGCGTGAGTATGCGTGGAAGTCTAGACCGTAAGTTGCGCAAGTTGCGTCTGACCCCTTCAGTGAGCCGCGAGGCGGTCGCGCGACAGGGTGGTGCGGCCGAGCGCGATCTGCATGAGCTGGCTGTCGTCGCGCTTGCCGCTCCAGTAGATGACCTCGCCGTACTTCATGAGGTCACTCGGCGTGACGACGGTCTCGCTGCGGCCGCTGCGCGCTTCGGTCTGCGAGGCCCAGTAGACGAGCTCCGAACAGTAGAACGCCTGCGGATTGTCGATGCCGAACATCCCGCCGATGTCGAACGGCGCCCCGACCTTGGTTCGCGCACGGAGCAGCGCCTGGCGCTGGTCGACCGCGGTCATGTTCGAGGGCCGCAGCACGATCACGTAGTGGTTGCGCGCGAGGAAGTCGGCGATCGGGATCTCGCGGACGCCCGAGCCGATCGACTCGACGACGGTCTGGTGCCTGGCGTCGTAGATCGAAGCGTGCGACAGGTTCTCGCCCGGCGTGGTCAACGCGATGAGGTCGCCGACCGCGTAGTACGAGCGCGAGAGCAGCCAGTCACCATCGCGGGCGACGCCCTCGATCTCGTGCGCCCACATCCGGGTGACCGCGGCGTCCGCGGTGGCGTCGGTCGGACGGTGGACCATCACTGACTTCGTGCTCGTACAGCCGGCGAGCGAGGCGGCGAGGATCAGCAGGGCTCCGAGCGACAGACGCGTCATGCAGCGGGGATGTCCACGGAACGTGCCACGGCAACTATGGTGACGTTCCGCGGAGTTAGGTGAGGTCACTGGTCGACCTCTGACACGTCGCGTGATGACGCCTGAACAACCGTTGAACAAACCGTGGAAGGGCCGCGTATAGGCGTGCGATATGTGCCGCCGATGAGAGCCGTCCTCGCCCTCGCACTCGTGATCACCCTCGCGGCACCGGCGCTCGGCGATCGCGCCCCCGAACCGCCGCCGCCTGCGAAGCCTGCGAGCACGACCGACTTCACCCCGCAGGTGCGGGCGATGTTCCGGGTTGCCGCGTGTGGCAGCGACGATGCGATCCCCGCGCACTTCGGCGCGAAGCCGATCGAGCGGCATTGCAAGGAGATGCAGCAGCTCTATGGGTCGTACCGCCGCGCGTGGGCCGATCAGGCGACGAAGTTCATCGCGGCGATGCGCCCTGGCGATCTGCCGAAGACCGTGGTCTATCCGTTCGGCGGCGGCGATCTGACGAGCGCGCTCGTCGTGTTCCCGGATGCGACCGACATCACGACGATCTCGCTCGAGTACGCCGGCGACATCGGCGCGCTCGATACGATCCCGAAGCTGAAGCTCGCCGAGGACTTGTCGGCGATCGGCGGCGATGTGCGCCGGCTCTATCGCTCGGCGCACTCGACCACGAAGAGCCTGCAGGCCGCGGCGCAGTCAGCATTGCCGGGCACCCTGATGTTCGCGCTCGCCGGGCTCGCGGTGCACGGCATGGAGCCGGTCGCGCTGCGCTACTTCGACATCCAGCCCGACGGCACGCTGCGCTATCTGTCCGGCGACGAGCTCGACGGACGCGCGGCCGCGTTACGGGCCGCGGAGACGGCAGCGGTGAAGAAGGCAAAGCGGCGCTCGAAGCACTACTGGCAGGAGATGCACTCGGCGTTCGGCAACGTCGAGATCCAGTTTCGTCCCCGCGGGGATGCCCGCGCGCCGATCCGCACGTATCGCCACATCGTCGCGAACCTCGACGATCCGCACCTGACCGCCGACGGGCGCGTGCTCGTCCACCTGCGCGGCAAGGGCAAGGTGTCGGTGATGACGAAGGCCGCGAGCTTCCTGCTCTGGTACGACGAGTTCTCGAAGATCCGCGGGTATCTGCTCGAGCACATGGCGTGGATGATCTCCGATGCCTCGGGCATCCCGCCGAGCCACGCCGAGCCCGCCGGCTTCGAGCAGCTGACCTACGGCGACTTCGCGGGCCCGTACTTCATCCACGACGAGAAGAACGTGCGGGCGCAGTTCGTCAAGCTGTGGAAGAAGCAGCCGAGGCGGCCGCTGCCGTTCCGGTTCGGCTATCCCGATCAGGACAAGCAGCACCACATGCTGATCACGCGCCCGAAGCCGGCGACCGCACCCAAGCCCTGACGCGTGAGCGAACCGTCCCGGATCGATCGCGTCGCGATGCCCCATGGCTCGGTCGTGCTGCTCGAGGTCGACGACGTCGAGGCGGCGCTCGCGGCCTTGCCAGAGGCGGAGCGCGCCCACGCGGCGACGCTCGGCGAGCTCCGCCGGCGCGAGCACGTGACGGGCCGTACCGCGCTGCACGTCGCGCTCGACGACTTCATGACACCGATCCTCGCAGATGATCGCGGCGCACCGGTGCTGCCGGCCGGCTGGGTGGGCTCGGTGAGCCACAAGGGGCCGCGCGCCGCCGCGATCATCTCGCCCGCCGGCGCCGGCTGGGTCGGCCTCGATCTCGAGCGAGCCGCGCCGCCGAAGGTCGACCTCGCGCGCCGGATCCTGACGCCGCGCGAGCAGGCCGCGCTGCCCGGCAACGACGACGACCGCGGGCTCGCGGTGACGCTGCGTTTCGCGATCAAGGAGGCGATCTACAAGGCCATCGATCCGTACCTCCGGCGCTACGTCGGGTTCACCGAGGTCGAGCTCGAGCTCGCCGGCGAGCACTGCGTGGTGACGAGCGCACTCGGGCTCGTGATCGAGGCGAGCTGGCGCGCACATGGCGGCCACTGGCTCGCGACCGCGCGCGCGATCCGCCCCTGATACACTGTCATCGGTGTCCGCGAACGTTCCGGGCCGTCTGCTTCGGCGTCGACCTCAGCGTCCGAGGAGCCGCGGGCGCGGGACGTCGCGGTCGAGCACGGTCTTGCGCTCGTCGCGTGCCGCCGTGCGGATCGAGTCATCCGCGAGCGCGCGCAGGTGATCCGAGAGCACCTCGGCGACCGCGTCCGAGCAGTTCATGCCGGAGCGATCCTTGATGTACTTCTTGAGCTTCGAGATCACGACCAGCATATCGCGATCGACGACATCCGCGAGATGCGGTCCACCGCTGGCCGACGACGATGCCTGCGCGGGCGCGGGCGCGGCCTCGATCACCCGGCGCACGGGTGGGCTCGGGGTCGCGGTCTGCGCGGCGGGCGGCGGTGGCGCGGCGTGGGGGCGGGTGTCGTCGGTGCGCGCCCGGATCGCCTGGACCGAGTCCGGCGTCGGGCCCTGGCGCCGGCCTTCGGTCTCGAACGACGACGGCGAGCGCGACGGCATCGCGGAGTGCGCGGACGACGACGGCCGCGAGATCACTGCTGGTGCCGAATTCGATCGCGGTGGCACGGCGGAGGGCGTGGCCGGCTCGGGCGGCTGCGACGCCTGCTCGCGCTGCCAGGTCTCCTGGCTCGGCGCCTTCGCCTCGATCGCGCCGGCGTCGCGATGGCGCACCGTCGACAGGTGGCTATCCCAGCAGATGACCGAGCAGAACACGAGTGGCATGCGGCTGCGGTTGCAGGTCGAGACGCTGCACTGCCAGTAGGTCGCGCCGAACGCGATGTCCTTGCGGCACTCGGTACACTTCTTCCAGATCTCGGCCATGCGCCCCAGACTAGCCGATCAGCGGCGGCGGCGTCGTCGCACCAGCACCGCGAGCACGCCGAGCGCGAGAGGTAGTGCGCCCGCCGGGCTTCGCCCACTGTCACAGCACCCGCCACCCTCGTCGCTACCGAAGGCGTCGACGTCGCATCCCGAACCCGCGTCGCCGTCCTCGATCAGGATCGAGATCTTGGTGGCGACCGTACGCTTCGGGTCAGCCTTGTCGGTGACCGTGACGATCATGCTGTCGCCGCCCGCGACGTCGTTGTTCGTGCAGACCCGCACGCGGCCGTCATCGCGAACCTTCGCGGTGCCGTACATCGGCGGCACCGTGATCGCGTAGGTGTGGTCCTCGGACTTCGGATCGTTGTGGACGATCGACGCCTCGCCGGCGTGGCCGCGTACTGCCGTGATCAGCTCGGCCATCGGCTCGGGTGCGCGCGAGACCGCCGTGCCCGCCGCGCCATCCATCCAGTCGACGAACTTGTCGGGGCGCACGTAGATGCCGCCCTCGGAGCAGTAGAACTGGTTGTCGTCGTAGCCGCGCGAGGTCGCCCCGGCGAGGAAGATGCCGTACGAGGTGACGAGGTAGAGCGGGCCGCCGGAGTCGCCGCCGCAGGTGTCGATGCCCATGCCGCCGGCGCCGAGCTCGCCGCCCGGCTTGATCGTCGGCACGCAGCCCGAGGACGCCGTGCAGTCGGCGTCGGTGATCGTCGTGGTCGCCTCCTGCAGCTCGTTGACAAATTGCTGGCCGTCGCGATCGATCGCGCCGAACCCGACGAGCGCGACCTGCGCGCCGTTCTTGATGTCGGCGCGTGCCCAGCCGCTCGCGATCGGCCGCGGAAGAAACCGCGACGGCTTCGCGAGCACGAGGACCGCGATGTCAGCACCGGTGCTCTGCGAGCTGGGATACTCGATCGTGCGGATCACCGTGATGACCTCGCCCTCGGAGGCGCGCGCGAGCGAGCTCGTGCCGATCAGCACGTTGTCGATGCCGTCCTTGCAGTGCCCTGCGGTGAGCACGACCGTCGGCGCGATCAGCGTGCCGCTGCAGAACTGCTGACCGCTCGCATCGCGCACCGCGACGACGTCGGGCCACTTGCCGACCGGCGCGGAGGTCCCGCCGAGCACCTCCGAGGATTCGACCGCGGTCTCGACGGCGGCGGGGTCCGCGAGGCAGGCGCCGAGGAGGGCCGGCGTCAGCAGGGCAAAAACGGCGGTGCGGCGCATGGAGAAGCACTTTCGCATGCCGCGCGCGATCTGGCGCGTGACACCTTTGGCAGCTCCTCGCAGGTACGAGCACCCAGGTCGCAGCCGTTGCACGTCGTGCGCATGGGCTAGAGTCGCCGAGATGACTCGGTTTCTGCCCCTGCTGCTGATCGCCTGTAGCGCGAGCCCCTCACGTCCGGCCGGCAAGCCCGTCGCGACCCAGGCCGATTTAGAGGGGCCTCACCGAGCTGCGGTCGCGGACCAGGTAAAGCCCTACCTCGACGGCGAGATCGTCTCGGGCGTCGTGATCGGGCTGTACGCCGCCGGCAAGCTCGAGATCTACGGCTTCGGCAAGGGCCCTGGCGGCCGCGCGCCCGACGGCCGGACGCTCTTCGAGATCGGATCGATCACGAAGGTGTTCACTGGCGTGCTGCTCGCCGATGCGATCCAGCGCAAGGAGGTCGAGCTCGACACGCCCGTCGCCGAGCTGCTCCCCGCGGGCGTCACCGTGCCGACCGCCGACAAGGTCGCGATCACGCTGCGCCACCTCGCGCTCCACAGCGCCGGCCTGCCGCGCCTGCCACCGCGGATCGCGCCGACCGCCGCGAACCCCTACGGCAAGTACACCGAGGAAGAGCTCTATCGCGATCTGGTCAGCACCGAGCTCGAGGCGCCGCCCGGCCAGCGCATCATCTACTCGAACTTCGGTGCCGGCCTGCTCGGGTTCGCGCTCGGCCGCAAGATCGGCCCGGGCTACATGAAGGCGCTCGCGACCCGCGTGCTCGTACCGCTCGGCCTCACCGACACGTTCTTCGTCGTCCCGCCCGAGGCCGCACAGCGTCGCGCGATCGGCAGCGATGTCGATCTCCAGCCGGCGCCGCTGTGGACGTGGACCGACGCACTCGCCGGCGCCGGCGGCCTGACCTCGAGCGTGCGCGATCAGCTGAAGCTCCTCGAGGCCGAGCTCGACGCCGCGGCCGGCGGCAAGTCCACGCTACGCGGCGCGCTGCGGTTCACCCAGGAAGAGCAGCTCGAGGAGACCCCGAGCGACAACGCCGGCCTCGGCTGGATGATCGACACCAAGGGCCGCTATCACCACAACGGCGGCACCGCGGGCGCGCGCAGCTTCATCGCGTTCGATCCGAAGAGCCGCCACGGTGTCGTCGTGCTCGCATCCACGGGCACCTCGCTCGTCGATCGGCTCGGCGGCATCATGCTCGACGTGCTCGCAAAGTCGGCCAAGCCCCCGGGCTCGCTCGCCAGCCCCGCACAGCTCGCCGCCTACGCCGGCACCTATGACCTCGCCGGCACCCAGCTGAAGATCGTGCTCGCCGGTAACCGGCTCTACCTCGAGGGACCGGGCGAGCCGCGTCACCGGATGGTGCCCGTCACCGACGTCGCCTTCTGGATCGAGGCGCTGCAGTCCGTCGCGTTCTTTCACAAGGACGGCGACGCCATCAAGCAGGTCGTGTTCCAGATCGGCGATCGCCAGCTCGTCGCGCCGCGCGTACCTTGACCGGTCAGGGACAGGCGCCGACAGCGGGGATCGTCGAGCTGCGCAGCCACATGTTCGCGCACGTCGTCGGGTCGTAGCCGGTGACGGTGCGGATCGTGTCGAGCATGCTCTGCATCGTCGCGGGCTTCGTCGCGTTTGCGGTGTAGAACGTGCGCAGCGCGTCGTCGAGCTTGACGGCGCCGACCTTGAGCGCGACGCCACGATAGAAGAAGGCGCCGCGCATGTAGGGCGCGCGCGTGAACAGCCTGTCTTCGAGCACGTCGATCATGCCGCACGAGGCTGGCCACACCTTGTCGGTCGGCGTGATCTCGCCGAGGTCGTTCTGGTAGCTCTGCCAGATCGCGTCGCCGACGGTCGGCGCGACGACGTCGAGCGCGCGGCCGGCGAGGTACGTGACCGTGCCCTCGGAGAGCACGAAGTCTTCCCAGCAGTTGATGCGAATGCCGTCGCCAAACCAGCCGTGCACGGCCTCGTGGGTGGTGGTCTCGACGTCTCCAAGGGCAGCGGTGCCGACGTGCCAGAACGGATGGTGCTCCATGCCGCCGAACGCACCGGCGCCCCACTTCGCGGAGACCGTGCCGGCCTTGGGACCGAACTTGTACGGGCCGATGGTCCTCTCGAGCCAGTCGAACGCGGCGACCAGGTATCCGCTGCCCTGCTGCGCGGCGGCGAGCTCGCCCGGTCGATACCAGACCGAGAGCGCGGTGCCGGCGGTGGTCGCGCCGAGCGCGAGCTCGGTGTAGTCGTCGATCGACCACGCGACCTGGTAGGCGGGCGCCTCGGCAGGGATCCGCGCCGGAAACACCGCGGTCTTGCCCGCGGCGACGCCGGCGAGCGCGAGCGAGAACGTGGTGCCGTCGGCGGGATCCGAGTGGCAGGGAAACACGTTGCCGCAGTAGTACGGCCACGTCAGCGTGTAGCCGCTCGCAGAGACGCCTTTGAAGCTCTCGTGGTGCTTCCAGCGGTACGTGAACCTCACCGCGATCGGCGCGTCGCTCGCGGGTAGCGCGAGGTCGAGCTTGCCAGCCGCGATCGCGAACGCGAGGTCAGCGCCGGCGATCTGGACGCTCTCGATCTCGAGATCGCCGACCTCGACGGTGCCGCCCGGCTCCGCGCTCGCCTCGAACATCAGCGTCGCGGTGCCGGTCTGCAGCGCGACGTCGATCGCGAGGTCGGTATCGGCGATGCCGCGCGCGAGGTTCGCGGTCGGCCCGAGCATGGAGGCGTCGGGGGTGGCGGAGCTGCCACCACAGCCGCAGAGGGCGCAGAAGCCGAAGACAGCGACGAGCGAGGAGCGCATGACGGCGGACAGTGCCGGCAGCAGCGGCGGCGATCAAGGACGATCGTCGTACCCGGCGGCCAGCGCGGCCGCGACCAGCAGCGCGCGCATCCCGAGCGATCAGTACCGCGGGATCTTGCTGTCGACGTCGCGTGACCAGGCATCGATGCCGCCCGCGAGGTCGTAGAGGTTCGAGAACCCGAGCTTCAGGAAGTGCTCGGCGGCGGCGGCGCTGCGGTTGCCGTGATGGCAATGGAACGCGATGTGGGTGTCCTTCGGCAGCGCCTCGATCTCGGCCATCGTGGTGTCGTCGAGCAGCTTGGCGTCCGGAAGCTTCGCGATGCCGCGCTCCTTCTCGGTGCGGACGTCATAGACGTGCTTGATGGTGCCCGCGTCGAGCAGCGCCTTCAGCGCCTTGGGCTCGACCCGCTTCACCGCGGCGGGGCGGTTCGGGTTCTCGATCTTGAAGCCGGCGCCGGTCGCGTCCTCGATGAAGTCCACCGACACGCCCTCGGCACGCGCCGCGGACGCGCGATCGAGCTGCAACGTGAGCCCGCTCAGCTCGAGGGTGACGTGGCTGGCTTCCTTCGGACCGAGGTCGAGCAGGTGGTCCCACGCCGGCGTGATCGTCAGGTGGATGACGTCGCCGGGGCTGCCGTCCTTGAGCGCGGCCTGGAGCTCGGCGGCGGCGCGTGCGGACACCGTGACGGCCGGCGGCTTCGCGGGCGCGATCAACCCACCGAGCTTCTTCTCGAGCTCGCCGTTCTCGTGCATCTGGCGCACGATGTCAGCGCCGCCGACGAACTCGCCCTTGATGAACAGCTGCGGGAACGTCGGCCAGTCCGAGTACTCCTTCATCGACGTCCGGACTTCGTTGTCCGCGAGGATGTTGACGGTCGTGTACTTGGGCACCAAGGTGTTGAGGATGTTCACGACGGATGCGGAGAACCCGCACTGCGGGAAGCTCCGGCTGCCCTTCATGAACAGCACGATGTCATCGCTCTGGACGAGCTGGTCGATCTTCTTCTTGGTCTGGGCGTCGAGCGTCATGGGTATGGCCTGCCGTTTCCTGGGGTTCTCTCTAGCATGAACGTCGTGGTGCGGGCCGCTGGATCGGTCACCGAACTCGACGCTGCGGCATGGAACGCGCTCGACCACGGATCCTCGCCATTTCTGCGCCATGGCTTCCTCGCCGCCCTCGAGGCGACCGGCTCGATCGATCCGATCGCGGGCCCGAAATCGCTCGAGAAGCGCGGGCGCTCGGGGTGGACCTCGGTGTACCTGCTGGCCGAGGTCGCCGGCCGGCTCGTCGGCGCGGTCCCGGCGTTCCTCAAGACCCACAGCTACGGCGAGTACATCTTCGACTGGGGCTGGGCGCAGGCCGCGCAGCGTGCCGGGCTTCGCTATTACCCGAAGCTCGTGATCGCGGCTCCCGCGACGCCGGCGACCGGGCCCCGCATCCTGCTCGCGCGCGATCTCGGTGATCACCGTGACCGCGTGCGCGATGCGCTGATCGCCGCGGTTCGTGCGCTCGCCGACGACAGCGAGTGCTCGTCGATCCACTGGCTGTTCTGCACGGCCGACGAGCAGGCCGCGCTCGCCCGGGCCGGTTACTTCCCGCGCGCGAGCCTGCAGTTTCACTGGAAGAACCGCGGCTACCAGACCTTCGACGACTTCCTCGGCGCGCTCAAGAGCCGCAAGCGCAAGCAGCTGCGCAAGGAGCGCGAGCGCGCGCGCGCGGCGATCGAGCGGCTGTCGTGGGTCTCCGGTCGCGAGCTCGATCAGGCACGGCTCGACGATCTCGATCGGTTCTATCGCACGACCACCGCGGCGCACGGCGGGCGCGACTACCTGCAGCCCGGATTCTTCCACGAGCTCGCGAAGACGATGCCCGAGGAGCTGCAGATGGTCGAGGTCGTCAGCGGCGGCAAGCGGGTCGCCGGTGCGGTGTTCCTCGAGACCCCGACCGCGCTCTACGGACGCTACTGGGGCGCCGACGTCCATGTCGATCTGCTGCACTTCGAGACCGCCTACTACGCGGGCATCGAGCGCGCGATCGCACGTGGCCACCCGCTGTTCGAGGCGGGCGCGCAGGGCGAGCACAAGCTGCTGCGCGGCTTCGAGCCGGCGCCGACGTACTCCGCGCACTGGATCCGCCACGCCGGCCTCGCCGCCGCGATCGAGGACTACACGGTGCGCGAGGCCGCCGCGGTCGCGCACGAGATCGCCGAGCTCGCGAAGCGCGGTCCGTATCGCGGGAGCGGCGACGACGCCGACGCGTAGCGGCGATCGAGATCACCGCCTCCGCGACCTTCCACGCGTGTGGCAAGTTACCCGCATGGCCGACAACGACTCGCGCGCAGGCAGTCGCTACACGACGCCCGAGATCCTGGACTACGTGAACCGCACGCACGCGCCGCACGACGCCGCGCTCGCGCAGGCGTTCGAGGTGCCCGAGGGAATTCCCGCGATCCAGGTCGGGCCGAGCGATGGCCGCATGCTCTATCTGATGATGCGGCTCGTCGGCGCCACCAAGGTCGTCGAGGTCGGCACGCTCGTCGGCTACTCGGCGATCCACATCGCGCGTGGGCTCGCGCCCGCCGGTCGGCTGTGGTCGATCGAGCTCGAGCCACTCCACGCCGAGCTCGCACACGCGAACCTCGCGGCGGCGGGCCTCGCTGATCGCGTCAGCGTGCTGGTCGGCGCCGGCCGCGAGATCCTGCCGACGCTCGCGCGCGAGGCGCCGTTCGATGCCGTCTTCATCGATGCCGACAAGGTCAGCTACGACTTCTACGGCGCGTGGGCGCTCGAGAACTTGCGGCCCGGCGGCCTCGTGATCGGCGACAACGCGTACCTGTTCGGCGAGCTCATGGAGGACAGCGATCGCGGGCGCGCGATGCGACGCTTCCACGAGCAGGTCGCGGCCGCGTGCGATTCGGTGTGCATGCCAACGCCGGACGGCCTCGTCGTCGGCATCAAGCGCTGAACGCCGAGCTCGGTCTCTGCTCAGGCGCCGAACAGCACCGCGGCACTCGCGATCGCGGCGGCTGCAGCGAGCGTCGCGCCGACGATCCGGTGGCGCGCGGCGGCGATCACGCGGACGGCCCTGGTCAGATCGATGACGGGGGCGGGGCGGCCCATCACGTCGACCGGCGGCGCGGTCGGGATCACGCGGAGGTTCGCGAGCCAGGAGCGGCGCTGCGGGCGGAGCGCCTCGCGGACACAGGTCAGCTGGCGCGTGACCTCGGCGATCGACGGGCGGTCCGCCGGATCCTTCGCGAGCATCGCGAGCAGCAGCGTCGAGAGCTGGCGCGGGATCTCGGGCCACAGCGTCGCCGGATCGGGCGGCGTCGTGTGGAGGTGCATGCGGAGCAGCTCGAGATCGCTCTGCGAGGTGAGCGGCGGCTCGCCGAGCAACACCTGGAAGGCGAGCACGCCGAGCGAGTAAATGTCGGCCGCGGGCGTCAGCGCGTTGCCGGCGATCTGCTCGGGGGCGACCGAGATCAACGTCCCGGCGATCATGCCGGCCATCGGATCAGGTTCGCCGAGGATGCACGCAACGCCCCAGTCGAGCAGCTTGATGTGGCGGCCGCCGGTGCCCGGGGCGTCGAGCACGAAGGCGTTGTCGAGCTTGAGATCGCGATGGATCACGCCGGCCGCGTGTGCCGACGCCAGCACGTCGCACAGCTCGAGCAGGAGCTCGAGGCTCTCGAGCGGCGACAGGGCGCGGGTGTCGAGGAGCTGGCCGAGCGTCTCGCCGGAGAGCCGCTCCATCGCGAGGTACGGTCGGCCGTCGTAGGTGCCCGTCGCGAACACGTCGGGGACGCCTGGGTGGTTCACGAGGTGAACGATGCGGGCCTCGCGCAGGAAGGTGTCGGGCGTGAACTCGGGGCCGAGCACCGCGCGGTGGCACAGCTTGAGCGCGGCGCGCTTGCCGAAACCATTGTGGGTGACCGCGTGGACCGAGCCCATGCCGCCGCGGCCGAGCTCGCGCTCGACGCGCCACACACCGATCCGGTCACCCGGCGCCGGCGTCGCGGGCCGCGAGCGTCGCGGCTTCGAGAGTGGAGCGTTGCGAACGGTCGGACGTGCCTCCGTGATGAGGCCGGGCGGTACGATTGCGAGATCCGCCGGTGCATGCGAGGTCAGAGCCGCCATGGGCGAGGTGCCGTGCACGATGCGGACCGCGGCGCACTCGGCGAAACCCGCGCCACTGACGTCCTCGACGACGTCGTGTGCGGGCGCCGAGACACAGCCGTGTCGAGGCAGCACGCACGGGACGCGAAGAGCCCATCAATCGTCGCCACTTGTACGGAACCGGGCACCCACAATCGTCGCCGATGTCGGTGCGAGCAGACACGTCGAGTCCATCCCGCCATTCGCGGACAGCTCGATCGATCCGCACCGGAGCCTCCTCGGGCTAGTCGTCGAGCACGTCGAAGCGAGCGTGCACGAAGGTCGGTACGTCGGGCACCAGCACGCACGTCGCCGGTTGGTTTTGGCACGCCTGCGAGCTCCACTCGGCGAACCGCCAGTGGTTCTTCGGGAGTGCGTGGAGCGTCACGGCCGCCCCTCGAGGCACGGCATAGAGGCAGTCGACCTGACCGCTGCTGCCGTCGCACGTTCCGATCGGCGGCAGCATCACGATGCCGCGACCTTCGATCCGCACGTGGAGCTGGACCGTCGGCCACGCATCGGGCATGGCATCGGCCATCACATCGGGAGCGTCGATCGACAAGACCGCGTCGCCGGGCGGCCGCGTTCCGTCGATGCCACCATCGGTCGTGATGCGCTGCATGCACGTGCCGGCGACCTCCGGAGCGGCGCAGAACTGATCGCCGCCGCAGACCTGGCCGCCGGTGCAGTCCGCCGACGCCGCACACGACACCGTGCAGTCACGAACCTCGGGCGCGTAGCAGGCGGTGACGCTCGCGGCGACCGCGAGCAGCGAGCCTGGCCTCAGAACCGCCATGCGTAGCTGACCTCGCCGCCCTTGGGCGACGGTGCAATGACGAGGGGCATCCCGCGCTCGTCACGACGCCCGAGCAGATACAGCGTCACGCCGCCCGCGATCGCGAGCCCGCCACCGATCCCGAAGATCTTGGCGGCTCGCTCGCTGCTCTCGCCACGGGCGTGGATGCCCTCGATCTCCTTCCACCTCGCGCCACGCGCGTACGCACGCTCGACGTCCTGCGACGCATTGTACGACCGCATGGCGTAGAACGCCGCGACCGTCAGCGCGACGCCACCGCCGATGGTCACGCCGATGCCGATGTGCTTCTTGAGCCGCGACCTCTCGATCGTCCGGCGATCGTCGAGGATGATCTTCTCGGGGCCCGGCGGCGGCGGCACATTGAGATAGGCTTGGTTGTCGTCGAGCGGGATGTTGAGCGCGCGCTTCTGGGTGCAGCGCTCGACGGTCTGCAGGTGACCCTCGGCGATCGCACGCGCATCCGCCGTCGGGCCGGTCGCGATATACCGGCGGTACATCAACGCGGCGTCGTCGCAGTTACCCTGGAGCCGGTACGCCTGCGCGAGGTTGAACAGGAGCCCAGGGCTCGGTGCCATCACGTAGGCTTCCTTGAAGGCGGCAATCGCGCGTCCGTAGTCGCCGCGGTCGTGCATCGCGCGTCCATGGTCGGCGAGCTTGCGCGCCTTCTCGGGGATCGCCTCGTCGGCGCGAACAGCTGCCGGCATCGCCATGAATGCGGCGACGAGGATGAGCGCCGTGCCCCTCACCGATAAGGATCGATGGTGCCGTCAGGGTCGATCTTCGTGGCCCGGCGCGGCGCGACCGGGTCTTTACGCGTTGACGAACGGTGCGCCATCGCCGTCGACCGTGCGGTCGACACGCGCGGCGCGGGCTTCTTGGCGACCTTCGTCACCTGCTTGATGGGAGCCGGCGTCTCCTCGACGGCCAGCGGGACGTCCTCGATCGCGACCTCGGCGAGTGCGGCCGGCGCATCCGCCGGTGCGGCGACCGGGGTTGCTAGCGACGGCCGCTGCGCGAGCTCGTGCTGGAGCGTCGTGTCGGTGCGCACGTACGCGGCTCCGGTGGTCGTTGCGGCACTCGCGGCGCGGCTGTCACCCGCGCGGCTGATCAGGAACAGCATCGTGCTGGCGACGAGCGCGAACGCGCCCAGCGCGAACTGCCAGCGGCGCGGTGCCTGCTCCATCACCATCTCGGTCGCCGCGAGGCCCGCCGCGGAGCCCAACCGCGTTGCGCGGGCGGGCAGGGCCGGCATCACGGTGTCCATCGCGATCGAAAGGTTCGCGGAGCGGCGTCGGTGGAGCTCGTTACGCACGACCTCGAGTCGGCGGGCAACCTCGAACATCGTCGGCCGTTCGTCGGGCGACTTGGCGAGCATCGCCAGGAGCAGGCCCTCGAGCGCGGCCGGGATATCGGGCCACAGGTCGCGCGGCGGCGGCGGCGTGACCCGCAGGTGCATCGCCATGATCTCGGCGGCGGTCTCGGCCTCGAACGGGAGCTGCTCGAGGAACAGCTCGTAGGCCATGACGCCGAGCGAGTAGACATCGGTCTGTGGCGTGACGTCGTGCCCACGCGCCTGCTCGGGCGACAGGTACTGCGGCGTGCCGACGAGCTGGCCTTCGATCGTGTGGCGCACGTCGTGGTTGATGATCTTCGCGATACCCCAGTCGAGCAGCTTGATCTTCGGTGTGTTTGGGTCCTCGACGTTGTCGACGAGGAACACGTTGTCGAGCTTGAGGTCGCGGTGGATGACGCCGGCCGCATGCGCCGCGACCAGCGCGTCGCACATCTGCAGCAGCAGCGAGATGACCTGGTCGGGCAGGATCTTGCCCTCGTCCGCGCGGTAGCTCAACGACTGACCCTCGAGGCGTTCCATCACGATGTATGGGCGACCATCGGGCAGCTTGCCGGTCTCGAAGATGTCGACGATGTTGGGGTGGCCGACCTGATTGACGGCCTTCGCCTCGAGCAGCATGCGATCGCAGTTGAAGCCGGGCTGCAGCAAACGCGCGTGCACGACCTTGAGGGCGGCGCGCTTGCCGATCTCCTCGTGCACGACCGCGTACACGGCGCCCATGCCACCGCGACCGAGCTCACGCTCGACGATCCATGGTCCCGCCTTCGCGCCGGGCGCGAGCTCGTCCGGTGGCACGACTGGCGCGATGGGCGCCGGCGCTCCTCCAGCGGTGCTGACCATGGTCTTCATGACGCATCTCCCTGGTGCACCCGTTGTGCCGTGCGAAACGCGGCAATGACGATGACTTGGGTGGGATTCGCGTGGCGATCCAGCACCATTGTGGCGGCCACGCACGGTGGCCATGACGCGGGTTCCTGGGGATGATGGGATCACCCGGTGGCGATCGTTACGTGGAACCAGCTCGAGGCCTCGCTGGCGCAGCTTCGCGCACACGTCGTCGATCCCCGCGCCGGGATCCTCGGCCCGCAATCGATCGCATGGCAGCTCGGAGGTGATCTCGGCCTGTTCATCGGTGGCGGGCGCGCGGCGCTGCTCCAGCTCGCCCATCCATTCGTCGCGCACGCGCTCGATCATCACTCGCGCGCACGCACCGACATTGTCGGACGGTTTCAGCGCACGTTCAAGAACGTGTTCGCGATGGTGTTCGGCGAGCTCGACGACGCGTTCGCCGCCGCGCGTCGCGTGCACGCGATCCACACCCGCGTGCGCGGCACGATCCCGTATGCGATCGGCTGCTGGCCGGCCGGCACCGAGTACGCCGCGAACGACGTCGACGCGTTGCGCTGGGTGCACGCGACATTGATCGACACCACGCTCGTCGTCCGCGAGCACCTCGATGGCTCGCTCGCGTCCGATCTCAAGGATCGCTACGTGATCGAGATGAACCGGTTCGCCGCCCTGTTCGGGATCCCGCACACGCTGCTGCCCGATAGCTGGGCCGCGCATGCCGCGTACATGGCGCGCATGCTGTCGAGCGATCGGCTCGCGGTCGCGCCGTGCGCGCGCGAGATGGCGAGGTTCCTGATCGGTCGCGGTGGGGCAACCCAGCCGCCCCTCGGACGCGTCACGGAAGCGATCACCGCCGCGCTCCTGCCCGCGAACCTGGTCGCGCAGTTCGAGCTGCGGCCTGCACCGCGCCGCGCCACTGCCGGGCTCGCCGCGTTCCGGACGATCTATCGCAGGCTCCCCCGGACCGCGGTCGCGATCCCCGCGGCAGTCGATGCGCGCCGCCGGCTGGTCGGGCGTGGCCCGAGCAAGCTCGCCGCGTGGACCGAGCGCCAGCTGTTCGGGCTCGCCCATCGCGCGACCGGAACGTAGCGCCGGGTGGCGATCGAAGGGGTCAGACGCAACTTGCGCAACTTGCGATCTACCGCGAGCGTTTAGCGCGCTCAAACAGCGCCGTCCCACGTCCGGACACCCGGCAGGACACCCGGCAGGACACCCGGCGGACGGTCAGCGATAGCTGCCGGGGTCGAGCCCGAAGCGTTTGATCCAGCGCTGGATCTGCTTGCGGTCCTTGTCGAGCGCGCGGGCGACCGCGGACACGTTGCCCTGGTGCTCGCGGAGGGCGGTGACGACCTGGTCGCGCACCTTCTGATCGGTCTCGTTGAGGACGACGGGGCGGGGCGCGCCGGGCGGTCGACCGGTGCGGACGGTGTCGGGCAGGTGCTCGGGGCGGATCGGCTCGGCGCCGGCGAGGACCTGCGCGGTCGCGAGCGCCTGCTCGAGCTCGCGGACGTTGAGCGGCCACGGATAGCGGAGGAGGAGGCGCGCGGCGTCGATGTCGAAGCCTGGATGATCCTCGGGGAACAGCCGGGTGTGGAACGTGCCGATCAGGATGCCGAGATCGGTGCGGCGCTCGGCAAGCGTCGGCACGGTGACGCGAAACCCGGCGAGCCGCGCGAACAGATCGTGGCGGAAGCTGCCGTCGGCGACCATGTCGTCGAGATCGCGATGGGTCGCGGCAACCACGCGCAGATCGATCGCGACCGCGCGAGTGCCGCCGACCGGCATGACCTCGCGCTCCTGGAGCACGCGGAGCAGCGCGGCCTGCGAGCTCGGCGGAAGATCGCCGATCTCGTCGAGGAACAGCGTGCCACCGTCGGCCGAGCGGACGAGGCCAGGGTGATCGCTCTGGGCGCCCGAGAACGCGCCCTTCTTGTAGCCAAAGAGCTCGCTCTCGACGAGGTTCTCCGGAAGCGCGCCGCAGTTGACGGGTACGAACGCGCCCTGGCGGCCCGACTGGCCGTGGATCGATCGCGCGAGCACTTCTTTGCCGGCGCCGCTCTCGCCCTCGATCAGCATCGGAATCTCCGACGACGCGATCTGGCGCAGCCGCGTGAGATCGGTGTTCCACGCCGGCATCAACGTGGTGAACCCGGGCGGGCCCTCGGCGGGTGTCAGCTCGAGCAGGCCGGGCGCGTCGACCTCGATGGGCAGGCGCTCGAAGAAGATGAACAGCGTGTGGCCGAGCTCGATCAGCGAGCCGTCGGTCAGCACCGCGCGCTTGGTGGTGTGGCCATCGACGATCGAGCCGTTCTTCGACTCGGTGTCGGTCAGCACCCAGCGCCCGAAGCTCTGCTCGAGCCGCGCGTGGCGCGATGACATCCACTTGTCGGGGACCCGGATCGTCAGCTCGCTGCCGGCACGCTCGGCGCGCCGATCGACACCGCGGCCGAGCGCGACCCCAGACAGCCCGTCAAGCCGGTAGCGCACCGAGCCGACGCGCGGCCGGCTGCATTCGAGCGCGAGCACGAGCACGGGCTCCGGTCGTGGCCCGACCCGGCCCGCCTTGCCATCCTCGTGAAAACTGAGGGTGGTGCCCTGCGACTCGCCCACGCCGGCATCTTACAACAGCACCCCGCTCGCGAGCGTCCGCTGGCTCGCTCCATCTTGGGGCCCGCATCCGGTGATTGTCAGAGGGTCCCGATAGCGTTTCGTTCGTGGGCGACCTCCTGTTCTTCTCCGTCGGACCCCGGCGCGGCCTGCGCCGCGGCACCCGTGCGACGGACTGGTACGAGCAGGGTTGCGCGCTCGAGGCGACCGACGTGCCGGCCGCGATGGCCGCCTATGCCCGCGCGCTTGCCGGCTCTCCGGATCTCGCGGACGCGCACAATAACCTCGGTCGCCTGCACCACGATCGCTGCGAGCTGGCCGCGGCCGAGGGCTGCTACCGGGTCGCGATCTGCTGCGGGCCCGAGGTCGCGCTCTACTGGTTCAACCTCGGGGTCGCCGTCGAGGATCGAGGTCGCCACGCCGAGGCGATCGCGGCCTACGAGCGCGCGATCGAGCTCGATCCCGCGATCGCGGACGCGCACTTCAACCTCGCTCGGCTCTACGAGGTCCGGGCACGGCGCGCGGGATCCCTCGACGAGCTGATGCTGCGCAGGGCCGTCCGCCACCTCGTTCGCTACCGCGATCTCGCGAAGACCCACAGCACGGGGCGCTGAGCGGCTGCGACGATCCTGCACGGCCTGCGACGGCTTGCGACGTGAACGCGACGTTGCGGGTGGTCGATGGGGCGGGATCTGGCGCGGCGAAATAAACCGGCCGCGCCATCGGGCGAGCGGGCTGCAAACGGTCACCGGCGACGCCACCAGCCGATCTTGAGGTAGTCGGCCTGCGGAAACCCGACGGGATGATCGAGCTCGGGCGGCAGCTCGCGCTCGAGGCTGAAGTCCTCGCCGAGCGTCTCGCGGACGGTGCGATGGAACACCTGCCGCTCGATCCGGCTCGTGCAGCACGCCGCGACGAGCACGCCACCGGGACGGACGTGGGGCGCTGCCGCGCGATAGAGCTTGCGATACCCGGCGAGCACCGCCGGCACTTGCTCCTTGCGGCTCGTCATCGCGGGCGGATCGACGATCACGAGATCGAAGACCGCATCAGCCGCGAGCGCCGGGAGCCAGTCGAACACGTCGGCGACGACGAACGCGTGATGCGTGGGATCGACGACGTGGTGCTCGCGGGCGAAGGCGAGCGCGCGCTCCGAGACATCGACCTGGGTGATCGCGGTCGCGCCGGCTGCCTCGGCCGCGCGCCCGAGCATCCCGGAGTAGGCGAACAGGTTCAGCACGCGGGCGCCAGCGAGCGGCGCGGTCGCGACGGCGTGGCGGAGGCCGCGGAGATCGAGGTACGTCCCGGTCTTCTGGCCGGCGTCGAGGTCGACCGCGAACGGCAGGCCGTCCTCGGTGAACCGTGCGATCGCCGGGGCGGTGCCACGCAGCGTCCGCGCGGGCTGGGCCGCGGCGACACGCCGGCGCGCCGGGCGCGAGACCACTGCCGAGAACTGCGTCGTCACCGCGCCCGTGATGGCGGCACCGAGCGCGTGTGCGGCATAGCGCGCGACGGCGTCCGCGCCCGCCGAGTAGCTGGTAGCGACCAGCGTGTCGCCGAACCGATCGACGACGACCGCCGGGATCCCGTCGCTCTCGCCCTGGACGAGCCGGATGCCATCGGTGCGGTTCGCCAGCACCGCGCGGCGATCGACGGAACCCTGAAGTTGCGCCGCCAGCCAGCGCGCATCGGGTCGCTCGGGCCCGCGCCGGACGACGCGGATCGCGATCGCGCCCTCGGCCTCGAAGATGCCGTGGCCGACGACCTGGTTGGCCCCGTCGACGAGGCGCAGCCAGTCACCGTCGCGAAACACCGATGCCGCCGAGCTCAGCTGCTCGCGAAAGATCCACGGGTGACCGCGGCTGACGATCGCGTTCGCGTCCTTGGACAGCTGGTAACGCCGCGGCTTCATCGCCGGGCAGCGTCGCCGGCGCGCGGCATCCGGGACACCGCCACGAGATCGGCGCGGCCCGCCGCGATCGCCGCGTCGAGATCCGCGAGCGATGCATCCTTGCTCTCGATGCAGGTCGCGACGCCGAGCTCGTTGCGGAGCCGATCGGCGAGCGGCGCCGCGGGCAGCCGTGCATGGCCGTCGCCGAGCGCGGTGACCCACAGCAGGTCTGTCCCGGCTCGCACGAGTTGCGCGGCATGGCCGACGACCGCGACCCGCGCGCTCCGGCGGTCGTCGACGACGGCCGCGAGCCAGCCGCCGCCCCACCACGCGCGCGCCGCGTGCACGAGCGCGGGGAGCCGCTCGATCGCGGCCTCGTCACCGTCGGGGTCGAGCAGCAGCAGATCGAAGCCGGCGAACCGCAGGTGCGCGATCGCGGCCTCGCTCGGCATCACGACGCGCGCCGCGATCAGCGCGTCCTTGCCGTGCACGTAATCGATGATACGGCGCCAGGCGGCCGCGTCCTCGTCGCCCTCGAGCATCGCGCTCGTGAGCTGCGGTGTGACGACGATGCCGGCGCCCTCGGCCGCCGCCGCGCCGAGCAACACGAGCAGATCATCGTGGCTCGTGTTCGCGGCGGCGACCGGCGCGGCGACGATCCGCGACCGCGTGCGGTGCGCGCCGACCACGAGCGGCAGCGCGGTCGGCGCGGGCGGCTCGCCGGCGAGCTGAACACCCGCCGCGAGCAGCTCCTCGACCCCGCGCGCGAGGTGCGGATCGCGGCGCGCGACCGACGCGTGCGAGACCCGCAGGCTCCGCGTCATCAGGCTGTACGTGAACTGCGCGGGCGCCATCGTCATGTAACGCTCGGTGCCCTCGAACCACTCGAGGCTCGCCTGCGCCGCGGCCTGCAGCGCCTCGACCTCGGGCCGGCGATGCGCCTCGTACGCCGCGAGGGCCTCGGTGATGCGGCGCGCACCGAGCAGCTCGTCGCGCAGCGCGATCGCATCCTCCATCGCCAGCTTGGTGCCCGATCCGATCGAGAAGTGCGCGGTGTGTGCCGCGTCGCCCATCAGCACGACGTTGCCGGTGTGCCACTTGCCGCACCGCACGGTCGGGAAGCTTCGCCAGATCGAGCGGTTCTTGACGAGCGCGTGCCCGGCGAGCTCGGTCGCAAAGATCTCGCCGAGGATCGCGACGGTCCGGTCCTCGTCGGCGTCGGCGAACCCGGCGGCGCGCCAGGTGTCCTCGCGACACTCGACGATGAACGTCGAGCCGTGCTCGTGATAGCGGTACGCGTGTACGCGGTAGAGGCCGTGCGGGGTTTCCTTGAACAGGAACGTGAACGCCTCGTACGGCACCGTGCAGCCGAGCCACACGAACTTGTTCGAGCGCACGTCGACGTCGGGCTCGAGCTCCGCCGCGAGCGCCTCGCGGACCCAGCTCGCGACGCCGTCGCACGCGACGATCACGTCCGCGGTGATCTCCGAGAGCGAACGGATCTCGCGCTCGAACTCGAGCTGGACGCCGAGCTCGCGCGCGCGGGTCTGCAGGATCTGGAGGAGCAGCTTGCGCTCGATGCCGCAGAACCCGTGGCCGGTCGAGCGCAGCACCTCGCCGCCCATGTGAATCTCGATGTCATCCCAGCGCGCGAACCGCGCCGTGATCTGGGCGTGGGTCTCGGGATCGGCCGCCGCGAGGTTGCCGAGCGTCGCATCCGAGAACACGACGCCGAACCCGAACGTGTCGACCGGCCGGTTGCGCTCGTAGATCACGACCTCGTGCTCGGGAGCGACCCGCTTCACGAGGATGCCGAGGTACAGCCCGGCCGGGCCGCCGCCGATGCAGGCGATCTTCACGCGGCGAACCTAGCAGACTCGCCGAGAGCGATGGGCCGTCGCACGAAGCGCGACTCCGCTGCGAGGGCGCGCGGCGTCAGAGCTCGAGCTCGTAGTCGCCCGCCGGTTCCGAGACTCGCGAGCCACGTTGTGGGGGTGGCGCGAGGTTGGCCCATACCAGCGCGAGGTCGAGCTCGATGGCGTCGAACGGCTCGGCGCGAACGCGAACGTCGCCACGGTGGACCCCGAGCAGGAGCCACTTGCCATCGTGGAGGCGCATCACCTCGAGCGAGCGCTGCGGCGCATCGACGAGCCACACGTGGCGGACGCCCGCAGCTGCATAGATCGGCAGCTTCTCCGCTCGATCATGGACCGCGGTCGAGCGCGACAGCATCTCGCAAGCCCAGTCGGGCGCGAGCGTGAAGTAGGCATCGTTCGAGACGACCGGCATCCGCTCCTTGCGCCACCCCGCCAGATCAGGGACGACGATGTCCTCGGCGAGGTGCAGCTCAGGCTCGTCCAGGATGATCCAGCCCCCCGGGCCACCATGGCCGAACTGAAACGGCGGCCCGATCAAAAATCCCAAGGCCGAGGTGGCCGACGTATGCGGCCCGCCCGGCCGAGGCGACAGCCGGAGCTCACCGCCGATGATCTCAGCAACCGCGCGCGCAGGAGCATCGATCACGTCCTGATATGTCGCCTTTCGCTTCGCAGTGTCGACCATGAGCTGTAGTCTACCGCACGCTTGCGACACGCATCCTCGCGCGGTCAGGGCCGGCGGCGGCGGCGGACCACGAGGCCGATCGCGAGCAGGCCGATCGCGAAGCCAGCCGGGTTGCCGCCCGTCTGGCAACCGCCGCCGTCGTCGTCATCATCGTAATCGTAGTCGCACGGGCCGGGGACCGACGTGCAGAACAGTGCGGGCGGTGCAGGCGGCGTACACGGACCCGCGGCGGTGGCGACGCCAGCCTGGCTGCCACCCTGGCCGATGTCGACGCGCACGTCGTCGCCCTCGATCACGCCGTCGAGCGAGACCTCGAACCTCGTGTAGGGCGCGGACGCGAAGTACGGATCGATCTTCGAGCCGTCGCACGCTGACTGGTAGTGCTCGACCTCGAGCTGGACGTCGACGCGTGTGATCGCGCCAGTCACGTCGATCTCGATGCCATCGCGGATGACGGTCAGCTTCGGCTCGTAGGTGTCATTGGCTTCGGCATAGACCACGGCCGGGCAGCCGAGCGGCAACGCCGCCTGGTACGCGGCGACGGGGCCGAGGTAGCACCCGGAGGCGGCCGCCTCGCGGGTGGCGGCGACGGCGAGCAGGGCGGTCGGGAGTACGAGGAAGCAGGCGAGTCGTGATAGGGCGCGCATGCCCCAGGCAAAGAGCATCCGGCGGACCACGTGCGCGCAAGTGATCAGCCGGGGTTACCGCGCGCGAGTCGGCCATGCGCCACCCGGTCACGACATCGCTG
>JBKJUF010000135.1:0-13432 GCA_046590445.1 Kofleriaceae bacterium | reverse complement strand
TCACCGGAAGCGGTGGCAGGCCGCACGGCGTCCAGCGCTCGGCGTCGGCGCTATCGCACGCCTGCGCTATCGGTGATCGTCGCGCCGGCCGCGCGCATCTCGGCAACCGCGCGCGCGCCGTCGCCCGGTGCGAGCTCGACGGCCCGGCAGCCGTCCTCGACGAGCGTCACCTCGTAGCCGAGCTGCAGCGCGTCGAGCACCGTGTACTTCACGCAGTAGTCGGTCGCGAGCCCGAGGATCCACAGCCGGCGGTGCTGCTTGTCGTTCAGCCAGTCCGCGAGCCCGGTCGCCTTGGTGTGGCCGTTGTCGTAGAAGCCGCTGTAGCTGTCGATGTTCGCGGCGATGCCCTTGCGGAACACCGCCGTGATCCGCCGCTTGTCGATGCCCTCGTGGAGCTCGGCGCCTCGCGTGCCCTGGACGCAGTGCGCGGGCCACATCACCTGCGGCAACCCGCCGACCTCGATCACCTGACCGACGGTCGTGCCGGGATTGTTAACCGCGAACGACGCGTGATCGCGCGGGTGCCAGTCCTGCGTGGCGATCACGGTGTCGAACTTCTTGATCATCGCCTGCGCGATCGGGACCGTCTCGTCGCCGCAGGCGACCGCGAGTGCCCCACCGGGCATGAAGTCGTACTGCAGGTCGACGAGCACGAGCGCGCGCATGGCGTCACTCTACTGCCAAACCGGCATCCGTGATGGCGCTGGCGAGGGAGTCGCCATGTTCATCGTAGCGCACCGGTGCACGCGCGCGTCTCGTTGCTATTGATCGCGGAGTCGATAACCGACGCCAGCTTCGGTGGTCAGCCAACGCGGGCGTGCGGGGTCGGTCTCGAGCTTTCGGCGGAGCGCGGCCATGTGCACGCGCAGATATTGGCTCTGTTGCGTGTTGCGCGGGCCCCATACGTCGTGGAGAAGCTGGCGGTGAGTCAGGACCTTCCCCGCATGCCGCGCGAGCAGCGATAGCAACCGGAACTCGATCGGAGTCAAGTGCACGGGCTTCGAGTCGACCGTGACCTCGTGGCGGGCGTTGTCGATGCGAATCGGTCCGATGACGGTGACAGGATCCTCGGGAACGGCTCGTCCGCGGGCGTGTCGCAAGGCCACGCGAATGCGCGCGAGCAACTCGCTCGTGCCAAATGGCTTGGTCAAGTAGTCGTCGGCTCCGGCGTCGAGCGCCGTGACCTTGTCGTTCTCGCGATCGCGCGCGGAGAGCACGATCACCGGCGTCGTGGACCATTCGCGCAACGTGCGCAGTAGGGTCAGCCCGTCTCCGTCCGGGAGTCCGAGGTCCAGCAAGATCGCCGCGGGAGGCGAGCTGGTGAGCAGCTGCTCGGCTTCGCGAACCGTGGTCGCTTCGACGACCCGGAAGCCGTGTGTGTTGAGAGCCGAGCGCAGAAACCGCCGCATCGGCAACTCGTCCTCGACGATCAACACCGTCTCCGTCGCTGCGGTCACGATGCGGCCCGTTCATCCGGGAGAGCGTGCAACCCGGACAGCGTCGCGCCAGGCAGCCGCACGCGGAACGTCGCGCCGCCCTCTTGGCGGTGCTCGGCTTCGATCCGACCGCCGTGAGCGATCGCGATCCCACGACAGACCGCCAGGCCAAGTCCTGCCCCCGCACCACGCACACCGGGCCCGCGATAGAACTTCTCGAAGAGTCGATCTGTCGGACCGGGCGGGAGACCTACGCCGCGGTCCGAAACCTCGAGCACGACGTCTCGTCCGTCCAGCCGTCCTGCGATCTCGATCAGCGTCCCCGGCGCAGTGTGCTTCGCCGCGTTCTCCAGCAGATTCAGAAGGAGTTGCTCGAACAGGATCGCATCGACGTACGCACATGCCTCGGGGTCGACGTCGAGCTCCAGTCGATGCTTCGCCAAGGTTGCCTCGAGCCGGCTCAATGCGGCACCGACGATCTCCTCGAGCGGCACCCAGTCCCCACGCAGCTCGGCACCGCTCTCGACACGCGTGATCGCGAGCAGGTTGTGAAGGATCGCGCCGAGCCGTGCGGCCTCGCCGATGATCGTATCGAGCGAATCGAGCTGATCGCCCGTGAGATTCGGTGCGGCTTCCCGTAGCGCGGTCGCCATTCCGGTGATGGCAGCCAGCGGCGTCCTCAGATCGTGGGATACCGACGACAGTAGCGAGCTTCGCAGCTCCTCGGCGTGCACGCGCAGCGCAGCTTCCGTCGCCTCGCCCTCCAGTCGCAGACGCGCGATCGCGATCCCGGCTTGTCGCGCGATCGCTTCGAGGAGCTCACGTGCTTCGAGATCGATCCGCCGGCGCGCGCGATCGAGCTGCACGGCGATGACGCCGGCCGACTCGTGACCGACCCACAACGGCACGGCCAGCAGCTTCGCCGCTGGAGTCACATCGGTACCTCGACCCGCGGTGCGCCGATGCTCGTGGGCCCACAGCGCGACGGCCATCTCTTGCAGCGCGAGTGGTTCGAGGCCGGCGACCGCTTGTAGCTGCCCTCCCACGCCAGGCACCAGCACGACCGCAGGAATGCCCAACACGTCCTCGACCTGCGCGACGACCGCAGCCGCAACGTCGTCGATGTCCTCGGCTGCGGCCGTCTCCGATGTCAGTGCGAGCAGCGCGGACGTCCGGCGCTCGCGCTGGCGTGCGGCAGCCTCCGAATGACGGAGTCTCGCCACCAGCGTACCCATGGCCGCCCCCACGGTGAACATCAAGGCGAACGTGAGTAGGTGATCGAGATCCGCGACCTCGAAGGTGTAGTGCGGCGGGATGAAGAAGAAGTTATAGGCGGCGACCGAGAGCGCGGCAGCCAGGATCCCCACGGTCCGCCCGCCGAGCGCGGCGACCATGATCGCCGTCAGGTACAACATCGCTTGATCCGCGAGAGACAGTCGAGATCCGGCCAGCGCGCCGAGCGCCGTCACTGCGACCACGGCAACGAGCCCGGGCAGGTATGCGCGCAGTCGATGCCCAACACGTGGAGCACGCTGGCGCGGCGGACCATGATCGGTCGGAGCAACGATGTGGATCTCGATGTCGCCGGAGTTGCGGATCAGCGCGTCGAGCATGCTGCCGCGCAACCGATCACGCCAGCGCGGGTGTGTCGGCTTCCCAGCCACGATGCGCGTGGCACCTCGGGCGCGCGCGAACTCGAGCACTTCGTCCGCGATCGACGGGCCGACGCGATACGCGATCTCGGCTCCGAATGACTCCGCGAGGGACAGGTGAGCTTCGATACGATCGCGCTCCACGGTCGAGATTGGAGCAGCATTGGTCAGCGATACGTGAACCGCGAACCATCGAGCGCCCGCACTCTCGGCCAGGCGTTGCGTCGCGCGCACGAGCCGTTCGGAGCCCGGACTCGGGCCGACGCAAACGACAAGACATTCCGCGCTGGGAGGGTGGCTCACCACGACGGGCGAGACCCTACCGCCATTTCGGGCGGCGGGCGGCAGGCGAGCGAACCTGGTCAAAACCAAGCGATAATCCCGATCGTCACGGTGTCCTGCGTCCTGCGATTCGGGATATCGGCATTTGAGACCGGATCGCTCATGACCGTGCCGCCGAAGTACGCGGCGTCATCGGCATGGTCGTGCCGGTACTCGAAGCGCACGTCGAGCCCATCCACGGGTCGGTACGCGATGGTTGCGGTCGCCGACGCGATCCACTGCACCGGCAACAGGATCGGTGAAGCGTCGAGTCCGTTCCGCGAGCCGCGCTGCTCGCGGACGACATCGCCACGCGCGCTCAGCGCGAGATCACGGGAGACCTCGACCTTCACGTATCCAGCACCAGCCAGCCACGTGCGCGTTCCCACGTCGCCGCGTTCGAGTCCGCCGTCGACGTGACCCATCACCGACGTGCGGCCGGATCGTGTCCTGAGATACGCGTCGAAGAGATGGCGCCACGGCTGGCCGTCCGCGCTTCCCGGTGCGCGTTCGACGCCACCGAAGTACAGCACCTGCGCGACCCTGTCGTCCTTCGCATACGCAGCGGAGACCGAGACCGCAGGCGAGCGGTTGGCGTCGATCGTGTTATTCCAGCCGTTGTAGACCGCTCCCGTGATCGTCCAGCTCGAGCCGCCCACCGGCACGCTCGCGCGCGCTCCGAGGTGATAGGACGGAAGCGCGAAGAACAGGTTCGATCGCGACCAGTTCCAGTTGTCGCGCGTCGCGACGGATTCTGGACCGATCGGTGACAGGAATAGCCCGGCCGCCAGCTGCACCCGCCACGGCGTATCCCACGCCAGGCGAGCCTCCTGCACGTGGCGCCAGCTGCTCGCGTCCGAAGCTGGGGCCGTGCCGCTCGACGGCAACGCGGGTTCCGATGCGTAATAGATGCTTCCGGCATCGCCGACCTGGAACGCCACGCGGCCGCTGATCGCGCCCTTCGTCCACGTCGTGTCGAGAACTGCGTTCTGCAGCGCCATCGACGCATGCCGCACGTCGAAACCACGCAGATTCGTCACCGCATTCGAGGGCCGCCGCAGGTTGTAGTGACCGTAGAGCTCGACGTAGCCCGCGAGCTCGACCTTGTCAGCCGGCTCGCTCGCCTTCGTGTCCTCCGCGGTGGCGTCTCGTGGGCACATCAATACCAGGGCGACCGACGCCGCGATCGCCGTGCGCGAGCGCGCGGGACTCGCGGACTGGGGTTGCTTGGAATGAATGATCGAATCAGCCCGCTGATGCCCAGCACTGCGAGCACGAACGCCAGCGTCGTCCCGGCGCCGATTTGACCACCACCCAGGATCGCCGCCAGCGTGACGGGAGCCATTGTCGCCACCAGCACGAAGCAGATGACTCGTTCGTCCGGATCGGCATCGTTCGCCATGCATCTACATCTCGATCTGGGCGCCGAGCTCGACGACGCGGTTGGGTGGAAGGTTGAAGAACGCGGTCGGTGGCCGGGCGTTGCGTGACAGGAACGAGAACAGGACCTTTCGCCACCGCGCGAACTTCGCCCCACCACCCGACAGCAGGGTCTCTCGTCCGAGATAATAGGTTGTCGTCATCGGCAGCGTGACGAGGCCACGGCTCTCGCACGCCGCGAGGAACGTGGGAACATCCGGCGTCTGCATGAAACCGACGCGCGCGATCACGCGGTAGAAGCCTTGTCCCAGGTCGCGCACCTCCAAGCCACGCTCGAGATCAACGCGCGGTACCGCCCGGGTCTCGACCGAGAACAACACCACCTGCTGATGCAGCACCTGGTTGTGCTTCATGTGGTGCACGAGCACGTTCGGGATGCTGCCTGCCGTCGACGTCATGAAGACGGCCGTACCCTTCACCCGATGTGGAGGGTTGGCCCCGATGTCCGAAAGGAACAGCTCGTCTGGAAGCGTGGCCGCAGCGATCACCTTCGCCAGCTCCGACCGGCCGCGCCACCACGTCGTCATCACGACGAAGATGCCCACGCCGATCGCGATCGGAAACCAGCCTCCGTCGAGGAACTTCACGGCGTTTGCGGCGAAGAACGCCAGATCGATCGCGAGGAACGGAACCAACAAGGCGAGCGCCTTGGCTTGCGAGTACCCCCACCGACGACGGCAGACCATGTAGAACAAGATCGACGTGATCGCCATCGTGCCGGTCACCGCGATGCCATAGGCCGCCGCGAGACCGGAGCTCGTCCTGAACTGCAGCACGACGATGATGCAGCCCAGCATCATGAGCCAGTTCATCTCCGGGATGTAGATCTGGCCTTCCATCCGCGCCGACGTGTGGACGACCGTGAGGCGCGGCCAGAAGCCGAGTTGCATCGCCTGGCGGGTGATCGAGAACACGCCGGAGATCAGTGCCTGCGATGCGATGATCGCGGCCATCAGCGAGAGCACGAGCATCGGGATCAGCAGCGAGATGCCAGCGATGTGCAATTCCTCGGCGGCGCTGTAGAACGGATTTCGGATGGTGCCCGCGGGATTCGCGAGCAACAACGCCCCTTGTCCGAAGTAATTGAGCAAGAGACAAGGTAACGCCACCGTGAACCAGGCCATGCGGATCGGCGTGCGACCGAAGTGCCCCATGTCCGCGTAGAGCGCCTCGCCGCCGGTGACGACGAGGAACACGAGGCCCACGATCACGAACCCCATCGCGCCATTACCGGCGAGAAATTCGATCCCGTACATGGGATTCATTGCCGCGAGGACACGCGGATCGTCGACGATCCAGCGCAGGCCGATGGCTGCGATCGCGATGAACCAGACCATGATCACCGGACCAAACGCGACGCCGATGCGCCCCGTACCGTGTCGCTGTACCAGGAACAAGCCGACGATGATCGCGATGCTGATCGGAACGACGAGATGGCCGAGCGCCGGACTCTGCTCCGACAAACCCTCCATCGCGCCGAGCACGGAGATCGCTGGTGTGATGACGCCATCGCCGAACAGGAGGCCGGTGCCGAAAAGACCGAGCAGGATCGGAATCGCGAGGCGCCGGCCGCGAGTCCTGCCGTCGCTGCCACTGACAAGTGCCGCGAGCGCGAGGATGCCGCCTTCGCCCTTGTTGTCGGCGCGCAGGACGAACACGATGTACTTCACGCAGATCACGAGCATGAGGGCCCAGAACATCAGCGAGAGCACGCCGAGCACGTTTGCGAACGTCGGCTCCACGGCGTGCGGCGAGAACTGGCCCCTGGGATGCCACGCGAGGCATTCCTTGATCGCGTAGAGCGGTGACGTACCGATATCGCCGTAGACCACGCCGAGCGCGCCGAGCGATGCGAGCGCGAGCTGACGCCGCCCGCGAGCCGGATGATGAGCCGTCGAAGCCTCGTCGGATGAGGCAGCCGCGTCCGAGTGCATTGAGACCGATCGCGCAACCTGGTGCGCGCTGGCTGACGTTGGCTGGTCTCGCGTTTGCTTTGTGTGAAGGCGCGACCTACTCCGATAAAGAACGCATTAAGAACGTTCGCACGCTGCGTGATCGAGCCGTCGGGGTCGGGCATGCGGCCTCACGAAGATCGCCCACGTTCTGAACCGTTCCGGCGAGTTGTCTGCCCGATGCTCGTCGCTGAGACCCTGCTCGTAGTGCTCCTCGCCATGGCCGGAGTCACGGGATGCGCTTCGAGCGAAGCCGATCAGAAACCTCAGAAGGAGGGTGTCGTCATGAAGTCAGTGAAGATTCCCGTCGACGGCATGTCGTGCGGCTCGTGCGCTGCCCGCATCAAGAAGAACCTCGTGAGCATCGATGGCGTGGTCGCCGCGAGCGTGAGCTTTGACGAGAAGCGCGCGATCGTTCAGTACGACGCGAGCAAGCTGGCGCCCAACCGGCTCGCGTCGGCGATCCGCGGCCTCGGCTTCAAGGCCGGGACGCCCATCGAGGGCGCTCCTTGAAACCGAAGGCAGCAACCAAGGCCGGCGGTCTGCTGGGTCCCGTGGGCGGCGTGCTCGCGGTGCTCATTCCAAAAGGAATCTGCCCGCTGTGGCTCACGACCTCCGGCAGCATCCTTCCCGCGCTCGGGCAGGCCGTTCGCGATGCATCGTGTTCGAGCTGCGACATCCAGGTCCTCGACATGAAGGCTCCAGAGGTCGCGGCGCGGGCCAAGCAGCTCGGCATCAACCGCGTTCCTGCGGTCGTCATCAACGGTCAGCTCGCTGACTGTTGCTCGTCCGGCGCGATCGACGTCGAGGTGCTCCGCTCGATGGGGCTTGGCCAGGCGTAGCAATCAGATCGACAGCTCGAAGCCCTGCTTGGCGAGCCGGTCGTACTTCCGGCGATCGAAGCGGTAGAGCCGCGCCGCGCGATGGCGCACACCCTGCTCGACCTCGTCGGTCTCGACCAGCAGATCGAGCGACAGGATCTTCTTGCGGAAGTTTCGCTTGTCGAGCTCGGTGCCGAGGATGATCTCGTAGAGCCGCTGGAGCTGGGTCAGCGAGAACCGTGGCGGCAGTAGCTCGAACCCGACCGGTGCGTAGCGGACCTTGCCGCGCAGCCGCTCCTGCGCGAGCGCGACGATGCTGGCGTGATCGAACGCGAGCTTCGGCAGATCGTCGAGCGCGAACCAGCCGACTCCCATCGCGTCGGTCGCGGCGCGGATCCGGTGATCGGAGAGCTTGGCGAGCGCGTAGTAGGCGACGGTGACGATGCGCTCGCGCGGATCGCGGTCGAGCTCGCCGAACGTGTAGAGCTGCTCGAGGTAGACATCGGTCACGCCGGCCTCTTCCTGGAGCTCGCGGCGGGCGGCGACATCAAGCGTCTCGTCGACCCGCACGAACCCGCCTGGCAGCGCCCAGGCGTGCTGGAACGGCTGCAGGCGGCGCTGGATCAGCAGCACCTTGAGATCGTTCTCGTCGAGGCCGAACACGACACAGTCGACGGTGAGCGCGGGCCGCGGGTACTCGTAGGAGTGCGCCATGCTCAGCGGTCCGCGTTTCCCGACGCGACGTACGCGCGCAGCTCGGCGAGCTCGCGCTCGAAGTTACCCGACAGGATCGGGAACCGGCACCATGACCGCGGATCGACGTTGCGATCGTCGAGGTGAAACGCCGGTGCGAGCCGTTCGCGCTTCCACTGGTTCTTGCACCACAGCCGGAAGAACCGCTCGATCCAGGTCGCGAGCTTGTGTGGCGAGTGCTGCGAGTAGTGCGGCAGGAGGTGCTGCAGCACCTCGAGCGGTGTGTGCTTGTCGCGGATCGCGGCATCCTCGACGGCCTCGAGGAACTCGTACGGCATGAGGTCGGCCTCGTCGGTCTGGGCGTTCGAGCCGGCGACCTTCGGCCGCAGCTCGGCGGTCGGCTGCTGCGCGTTGATGTAGCGCAGCTCGGGGATCGGCTCGGTGCCGACCGGCGCCTTGGTCTCGAGCCAGCGCAGCCACGCGCGGAGGAACGGCTTGTCGATGCCACCGAGCGGCGCGAGCCCGCCTGCGGTGTCGCCATCCATCGTGGCGTACCCCACGGCAGCCTCGGAGCGGTTCGATGTCGTCAGCAGCACGGCGCCGCGGACGTTCGCGAGCATCCAGATCGACGGCGCACGCACGCGGGCCTGGATGTTCTGCAGCGTGACGTCGTCCGCGGTCCACGACAGCTTGCGCCCGAGCGAGGCCTCGACCGTCGAGATGTAGCCCTTGTAGAGGGCGTCGACGTCGAACACGTGGAACTCCGCGCCGATCGCCTTCGCGACCTGCTCGGCCGCGTTGAGGGTGACGTGGCCGGAGTTCTCGGTCGGCTGATACGCGCACGCGAGCAGCGCGCCGACTGCCTCGTGCGCGCCGCCGCCGTCCTCGATCACGTCCTGCAGCCGCTTGATCCACGGCAGGTGCTGGCACACGCCGCCCGGTCCGAGCTCGGCGAACGCGAGCTTGACCGCGAGCGCGACGAGGATCGCGCACGCCGCGGAGTCCGCGCCGCCGGAGAGCGACACGACGTAGCCCTGCGCGCGGCTCTTGCGGAGGTAGTCCCAGAGGCCCAGCGCGACCGCGCGCGCGAACTCCTCCTCGGTCACGCTCGCGCGGTCCTCCCACGACACCGGGTGCTTCGGCGCGGCCTCCGGCTTGCGCGTCGGCCACCGGAACGGGTGATCGACGACGAGCTGCTCGGCATCGTGACGCGGACGGTGGCTGCCACGGCGCGCCTGCTCGCGGCGGTTCGCGTCGATATCGACGACCGCGGACGACAGCTCGACGTCGTTGAACGAGAACCGGCGGCCGCGCGCGACGAGCTCGTTGTTCGAGGCGATGAGGCCGCCACCGTCGTAGATGATGCGGCCGGCCTCGTTGCCCATGAGGTTCGCGTAGAGGTAGGTCACGCCGAACGCGCGCGACGCCTCGATCGTGAAGCGCTGGCGGATGACGTACTTGCGAAACGCGAAGTGGCTCGCCGACGGATTGCACATGATGTCGACGCCGCGCAGCGCGAGGTCGACGCCGGGCCGGTTCGCGACCCACGCGTCCTCGCAGATCTCGAAGCCGATGCGGATGTCGCCGATGTCGAACACGAGGTCGCCGAGCGGGTAACGCTTGATCGTGCCGTCCGGCGCGGTGCGCTCGAGGACGTCGATCTCGCCGGCCGGCCACGCCTTGAACCACCGCGGCTCGTAGTGGATGCCGTCGCCGGCGAGGAACTGCTTCGCGACGAACCCGACGATCACGCCGTCGACGAGGACCGCCGCGGCGTTGTAGAGCGCCTTCTCGTGATAGAGCGGCAGCCCGACGGCGACGACCATGCCGTGCGTCAGCGCCGCGAGCGCCTCGAGCTGCGCGAACGCGGTGTCCTGGAGGCCATCCATGAAGAACGCGTCCTCGCAGCCGTAGCCGGTGATCGCGAGCTCGGGCAGGCACAGCATCGTCACGCCATCGCCGCGCGCCTGATCGATGGCCATCTTGAGGTGCGCGAAGTTCGCGTCCCAGGCGAACGGAGTCTGGTTGACGCACGCGACCGCGACCTTGATGAGTCTCATGCTGACCTACCGGTTGGACTTGAGATGCTCGATCAAGAGCCCTGCGATGCTCGCGACCTGGAGGTAATCGTCGCGTAGCGCGACCGCGCGGGGGTGACTATCTGTGGTGACGATCGTGCCGAACAGTCCCGAGGCGCGGATCTTCGCGAGCGAATCGCCGGGGAACAGGCCGTGGGTGGCGATCGCATCGATCGCGATCGCGCCGGCCTCGCGATACGCGATGGCGGCGTTCATCAGCGAGCCGCCGGTGCGGATCATGTCGTCGTAGATCACGACCCGCTTGCCCGAGACCTGCGCGGAGACGCCGGTGACCTCGGTCGCGTTGCCCTCGAGCCGGCGTTTGAAGACGAACGCGGCGTTGACGCCGAGATCGTTGGCGAGCGACTCGACCCACTTGGCGCGGCCGGCGTCGGTGCAGGCGAGCGTGAAGTCGTCGCCGGCGATCCGGCGCGCGGCATCGGTCACGAGCTTCTTGCCGTAGACGTGGATCGTGCGGACGCCGCCCTCGAAGTAGTGCGCGATCGAGTCGACGTGAAGATCGAGCATGAAGACCTGGGTGCCGCGGCTCGCCATCGGGATCGACGACAGCAGCCGCGCGCGGGTCTTCGCGGTGACGATCTCCCCCGGCCGGACCGAGCGCTCCATCGTCGCGTAGCCGTAGAACGGGATCACCAGGCGCAGCCGGTACGCGCCACCGGTGACGAGACCACACGCGAGGTCGTAGAGCTCGAGCGTGCTGGCGTCGTCGACGGTGCCGCCGACCAGGATCACGTCGCGATCCGCGGGATCGGTGTCGACGCGCCGGTAGTGCTCGCCGTCGGGGAACGTCTTGCGCGCGACCGTGCCGAGCTCCCAGCCGGAGCCTGCGGCGATGTCCTCGCCGAGGTACGTGTACGCGGCCGTCGAGAAGACGAGCGGCTCAGGCATGCGACTTCGCTCCTTGTCGCGCCCCGGCGATCAGCAGCTGCTTGCGGGTGTGGACGTGGCGATCGAGCCCGACCGGATAGGGCTGCGGGTTCAGGAAGCGGCGAGTCCGCGGCGACAGCTGGGAGAGCTCGGTGGCGGCACGGGCCCGCGCGGTCTCGAGATCGTCCGGTGCGCGGACCGGCTCGCCGCGGTCGAGGTAGGTCACCAGCAGATCCTGCTCGCTGTCGAAGGCCGGCGTGTACGGGCCGCGCGTCGGATCCTCGATGTCGTGGAGCGTCGGCGCGGAGAACCCATGCTCGCGATCATAGATGATGTCGCCGACCAGCTCGCCCCCGCGCCGCAGCCGTCTGACCTGGAGGATCCCGGGGTTCGAGATCTTGATCGGTTGCTCGCTGAGCTTGATGACGTCGCGCCAGGCCCCGGTGGCGTCGCGGGTCGCGCCCAGCTTGTAGACACCGCCGAGCGCCGGCTGGTCGAACGCCGTCACGAGCTTGGTGCCGACACCGAAGGTATCGATCCGCGCGCCCTGCTCGTGGAGCGATGCGATCAGGTGCTCGTCGAGATCGTTCGACGCGACGATCCGCGCCGCCGGGAAGCCGGCCTCGTCGAGGAGGCGCCGCGCCTCGATCGAGAGGTGCGCGAGGTCTCCGGAGTCGAGCCGGATGCCGGCGAGATCGTGACCGCGCTCGCGGAGCTCGCGGCCGACGGTGATCGCATTGCGCACGCCGTCGAGCGTGTCGTACGTGTCGACGAGGAACGTGCAGTTGCCGGGCAGCGCGTCGGCGTAGGCGCGAAACGCCGCGAGCTCGTCGCCGTGGAACATCACCCAGCTGTGGGCGTGGGTGCCGCGCACCGGGATGCCGAGCAACTTGCCGGCGAGCACGTTCGAGGTCGCCGCGGCCCCGCCGAGATATGCCGCGCGCGAGGCGCCGAGCCCGCCGTCGATGCCCTGAGCTCGCCGCAGCCCGAACTCGAGGACCGGCACGTTGCGGGCGGCCTGGCAGACCCGCGCCGCCTTGGTGGCGATCAGCGACTGGAAGTTGACGAGCGTGAGGAGCGCGGTCTCGACGAGCTGGGCCTGCAGGATCGGCCCGGTGACCCGGATGATCGGCTCGTGAGGGAACACCAGCGTCCCCTCGGGGACCGCGTCGACCGTGCAGCTGAACCTCAGCGCCGCGAGGTACTCGAGGAAGCCAGCCTCGAACAGCGGCGCGTGGCTGGCGTCGGTCAGCGTCGCCAGATAGGCGAGGTCATCGCCGGTGAACCGGAACCGCCGGAGGAAGGCGAGCGCGGGCGCGAGGCCTGCGGCGATCACGTAGCCGCCGGCGAACGGGGGGCGGCGATATGTCAGGTGGAACACCGCCTCGCGCTCGCTCGTGCCGGTCTTCCAGTAGCCGGCGGCCATCGTGAGCTGGTACAAGTCGGTCAAGAGCGCCAGCGAGCCGCCGTAGACGTCGTCGAGGCCATCGGTCGGTGTGGACACTGTTACAGTGTATTATTTACACTAAGCATCGCGATGTCAACTGATGGTGTCATCGTTTGGGGGGAGCTGCTCTGGGACCGCTTCCCGGACGGCGATCAACTCGGCGGCGCACCCGCGAACGTCGCGTGGCACCTCGGCCAGGCCGGCGGTTGGGCGCAGCTCGTGACCCGGGTCGGCGACGACGCCGATGGCCACCGCGCGATCGCCCGGCTCGGCGACCTCGTCGACACCTCGCTCGTCCAGCTCGATCCCGAGCGGGCGACTGGTGAGGTCACCGTGCACGTCGTCGATGGCGAGCCGCGCTACACCCTGCACCGCGGCCGCGCGTGGGAGCGGATCGAGTGCACCGACGTGGTGAAGGCCGCGCTCGACGAGGCCGGCGTGCTGGTCTACGGCACGCTCGCGCAGCGCACGCCCGAAGGGCTCGCTGGCTGGCGCGACGCGATCGCCGCCGCGAAGCGCGCGTGCCTGCGAGTCTGCGACCTCAACCTGCGCGCCGCCGATCAGAACGCACCGGCGATCGGCGAGGCGCTCGACGCCGCCGACGTCATCAAGGTCAACGACAAGGAGCTCGCGCTGCTGCGCGACTGGTTCGGCTGGCCCGATCCGATCGCGAAGCTGCGCGCCGACCGCCGCCGCGTCATCGC
>JBKJUF010000553.1:0-3238 GCA_046590445.1 Kofleriaceae bacterium | reverse complement strand
CCCGAGCGCCGCGAGGACTGCGATGTCGACCGCGTCGGCGGCGGCGTAGAGTGTCTCGCCGTCGGTCGGCGTCTGAAACGGAGGTAGGAGGGCGCCGACCTCCTCGGCGATCCTCCGCGCGAGATCGGCGAACGTCGGCTGTGAGCCGGCGACCTGCGCGACCAGGGAGATGATCGCCGCGACATCGTCGAGCGGCTGGGACTCCGCGATCGGGCCGAGGCCGGCGGCCATCACCGTGGGCACCGCGCCGTCGTCGAGCACGACGGTGCGCGGGCCGATCGCGCCGTGGCTGCCGCCGACCTCGTGGATCGCCGCCGCCGCGCGGGCGAGCCGCTTGAGCAGGCGCACGATCTCGGCACCGGGCAGTTGCGGCGGGGCATCCGCGAACGAGGCGCCCGACGGTGCCTCGAAGACCGCGGTGCGCGCGTTCCAGTCGAGCCCGAGCGCGCGCTGGACATACGGGCTCTGCGCGCGGCCGAGCATGCGAGCGCGTTCGAGCGCGCGGGTGGCCTCGTCGCTGGTATCGAACCGCTCGATCACGACCGAGCGATCGAGGATGGTGTCGACGGCACGCGCGAGCTGCGAGATCGGGGTCGCGCCGAGCGGCGTCTCGAACTGGTAGCGGAGCTTGACCTCGTCCTCGGCGGCGAGCTGCGCGATCGAGTGCGGGCGGCTGTCGCGGCGTGGCCGCAGCCCGAGCACCGAGCGGCTACCTAGATCGAGCGTCTCGAGCTGGTGGCGCAGGTCACCAAGCGTCGGCGTGCGCTCGCGCGGGTTCTTGACGAGGAGGCCCTCGAGGATCGGATCCCAGCCGGGCGCGACGTCGGCGGCGACCGCGGACGGTGCCGGCGCCGGCTCGCCGAGGTGCTGCGCGACGAAGTCGGGCCCGAGGAAGGGCAGGCGGCCGGTGACCGCCTCGAACAGCGTGACGCCAACCGAGTACAGATCCGCGGCGATCGAGATCGGCGCGCCGGTGATCTGCTCGGGAGACATGTACGCGAGCGTGCCGATCAGCCCGCCGGTCTGGGTCTGGCCGAGGTCGACGAGGTGGGCGACGCCGAAGTCGCCGAGCTTCGCGGTTCCGCGCGCGTCGAAGAAGATGTTCGCCGGCTTGACGTCGCGGTGGACGACGCCGCGGTGGTGCGCCGCCTCGAGGCCGCCGATGATGTCGAGCACCATCCGGCGCACCTGGACGGGTGGGAGCCGGCCGCTGCCGTCGGGGATCGCGAGTCGCTGCTGCAGCGAGCCGCCGGGCAGGTACTCCATGACGAGGAAGCCGCGCTCGACCGAGACGTCGTAGACCTCGACGAGCGACGGGTGGCGCAGCGTGCTCGCGAGCCGCGCCTCGCGGACGAACCGCTCGTACGCCGCGCCGCCGCGGGCGCCCGCCGCGAAGAACATCTTGATCGCGACGCTGCGGCCGGCGACCTCGTCGGCGGCGAGGAACACGCGGCCCGAGGCCCCGGCGCCAAGCAGCCGATCGATGCGGTAGCGGCCCGCGATGATCTCGCGATCGCGGCCGCCGACCTTGCGCTCGGTGACCTCGTCGCGCCACGCGCGCAGGTACGAGTCGAGGTCGGCAGGGATCTCGGGATCCTCCGCGCGAAGCTCGAGCAGGGTGTCGCGCGCACCGTCACGCAGGCCCATCGCGGCGAGCACCGCGACGAGGTGACGCTGGGCCTCCTTGCGCAGCGCCGCGTTGTCGCGTGCGCCCTGGAGGAGACGAGCCGCCTCCGGATACGCGCCACGCCGTGCCAGGATGCGGCCGAGCGCGAGCTGGAGCGGCGCTTTCTCGTGCGCGGCGGCGAGGTCGAGCGCGCGCTCGAGGAGCCGCCCAGCCTCGCGATCGCGGCCGTCCTTCTCGAGGAGGCGCGCGGCGTTGATCTCGTCGTGCGCGCGCGTGTAGTGATCGATCGCGCGGGCGGCGTCGCCGATCCGCTCGGCGATCTCGGCGGCCATCGCGTGGCGGCGCATCTTCGCGAGCACGTCGAGGCTCGCGCGCGCGCCCTCGGGCGTCTCGCCGAGCGCGGTCAGCAGCTCGTGGATCTGCACCGCGTCGTCGATCTCGATCGCGTAGCGGAGCGCGCGTGCCAGGTCGCCTGCCGCCCGCGCGGCCCCGAGGGCGCTGCGGAAGTCCCACAGCTTCTCGTAGAGATCGGCGGCGCGGCCGTGCTCGCCGAGCTCGCTGGCGGCGCGGGCGGCGTCGAGGTGGCGCCCGGCGGCGAGCAGCTCGTCGACGCTCGAGATCGCCGGCTCGTCGGAATTGCCTGACACCGCGTCGCGATGGTACCCAGAGCCAGATCCATGCACCAGCGCAGCGCCCACCGCTCTCTCCTCGTCATCGGCTCCGTCGCACTCGACGACATCGATGGACCCTTCGGCCTCCACAAGGACCTGCTCGGCGGCTCGGCATCGTTCATCGCGCGGGTCGCCTCGTACTTCACGAACAAGGTGTCGGTGGTCGCGGTCGTCGGCGACGACTTCCCGAAGCACCACATCGACGAGCTCACCGCGCTCGGGGTCGACACCTCGGGGATCGAGCGGCGCGCCGGCGAGACGTTCCACTGGGTGGGCAAGTACGCGCCGGACCTCGCGACCCGCGAGACCCTCGACACCCGGCTCGGCGTGTTCGCCGACTTCGCGCCAAAGGTCCGCGAGGACCAGCGCGATGCGCAGCTCGTGCTGCTCGGCAACATCGATCCCACGCTGCAGCTCGACGTGCTCCGCCAGGTCCACGCCCCCGCGCTGGTCGCGCTCGACACGATGAACCTGTGGATCAACATCAAGCGTGACGAGCTGGCGAAGACGCTCGCGAAGGTCCACACGCTGATGATCAACGACGAGGAGGCGCGGCTGCTCGCCGAGGAGCACAACCTGCGCCGCGCCGCCGCGAAGATCCTCAAGATGGGCCCGACGTCCGTGATCATCAAGCGCGGCGATGCCGGCGCGTTGCTGTTCCATGGCGGCGGCGCGTTCGCCGCACCGGCGATGCCGCTCGCCGACGTCGTGGATCCGACCGGCGCCGGCGACAGCTTCGCCGGCGGTCTGATGGGCTACCTCGCGTACGCCGGGGACCTCTCGCCGGCGACGATCCGCACCGCGATGATCATGGGCAGCGTGATGGGGAGCTTCGCCGTCGAGCAGTTCTCGGTCGGCGGCGTCCAGGGCCTGACCACCGCCCGGATCCAGCAGCGGTTCGACGAGCTGGCCGAGCTGGCGCAGTTCGAGCGGGTTCGCC
>JBKJUF010000460.1:0-10789 GCA_046590445.1 Kofleriaceae bacterium | reverse complement strand
CGTCGCCGTAGCTCACGCGAGGACGATGCGGAGCTCGCCGCGCAGACCACTCGCCGTCGGCAGGAGCCGGAGAATGCGGGCTGGATCATCGGAGCCGCAGGACTTGCAGCCGTCGTTCGGTGGCAGGTAGGGGTCACCCTCGAAGTAGAGCTGCGTGGTGAGCGTGCGGAAGCCGGGATGGCTGACCGTGACGTGCACGTGCGCCGGTCGCCACGACGCGGCCCCGGACATGTAGTTGCCCGGACGGATCGTCTGGACCTGCCAGCTGCCGTCGTTGCCGGCTGCTAGCTTGCCGCGCAGCCGGTACGGCTCGGTGCCGTTCGGCTCGTAGTAGCGGCCGTCCTTGTCGGCCTGCCAGACGTCGATCAGCGCGCCGGCGAGCGGCATGCAGCTCGTGCCGACGACGACACCCTCGAGAATCAGCCGATCACCGGGCTCGGTCGATGACGCGATCGCCATCCGCGACGGCGCACCGGCGCGATAGTACGGCCCGAGCACGTCGCTCGACGTCGGCACGCAGGTACCGCCGCCATCGCCATCGGTGCCGGGCATCGCGTCCGCTGCGAGCTCCGAGGTATCGCCGCACCCGAGCAGCCCGAGTCCAGCGACGCCGGCGGAGGCGCGCGCGATCCAGCGAAGGAGCTGACGGCGATCGATGGGCTGATTGCGGTACTCGATGATCACGCGCCGACTATGCCGCGACAGCGGTCTCGATAAAAGTGATACTTACTGGGTCTACTCGCAAGAAAACCTTGATGCTGACCCATCTTCGGCGAAACCTCTGGAACTGGCTGCCTGCCTTCCTCGAGATCGCAGAGGCCGGGAGCGTCGTCGCCGCGGCGGCACGCCTCGCCCTGACTCCGGCGGCGGTGTCGCGGACGCTCGGGCTGCTCGAGGACGCGCTCGGTGCGCGGGTGTTCAACCGCGTCGGCAAGCACCTCGTGCTGAATGCCGCCGGAGTGGCGCTCCGCGATGCCGTGCGCGAGGCGTCACGTGCGGTCGACGCGGGACTCTCCGAGAGTCTTGGCGATCCGTTCCTCCGACCGCTGCGGATCGCATCACTCGGCGTGCTCACGGACCTCGTGATCCCGGCACTCCTCGAGCTCAAGCGTGTCCGCGCGGACCTCATCCCCGAGCACTTCAACATCGGACCTGCCGAGGCCAACGCGCTGCTGGTCCGCGGCCGGCTCGACGCGGCCTTCTACTACGAGGAGGTCACGGCCGAGGACGTCGTCGTGGGGCGGCTCGGTCAGCTCGGCGCGTCGGTTTACTGCGGCCGCGGCCATCCACTGTTCGGCTCGCGGCGGGTCGCGCGCGCAGATGTGCTGGCGATGCCGTTCTCGGTGCCCCGCATCGGCGACTCCGGTCGTGTCCGCGATGGCTGGCCGAGCGAGGTGCCCCGCAAGATCGGCATGCGGATCGAGCTGCTGCGCTCGAACCTGGTCGTCGCGCTGTCGGGCGCGATGCTGACCGTGCTCCCCGACGTGACGGCGTCGCCCCACGTCGCGACCGGCGAGCTGCGGCGGCTTGCCGTGCTCGACATCCCCGCGATCGATGTCTTCGTCGCCCGCCACCACAGCGCGCTCGGGCGCAAGCCGGTCGAGCTCATGATCGAGGCGGTCGAGCGTCAGCTCGTCGACGCGGCAACCCGGCCCGTGCCCAAGCGCGTCCCGAAGGTCAGCCGTGGATCCCGTGGCGCGCCAGCCCCGGCGCGATGACCGTGCTCCAGGTCTCGGCGACCAGCTCGCGCACCCGCGCACGCGGCAGCACGCCGAACCCGGCGAGCTCGTCGTCGCCGGTCATCGGTGTCACGTCCTCGGCGACCGCGGCAGCCGCCATCGCCGACACCTTCGCCGCGAGCCAGCTGACGTCGCGCGAGCCCGCCTCGGCCGCGAGCAATGCCCACCCGATCCGCGCGTGCTCGATCTCGTCGCGCAAGATCTCGTCGACCGTCGCGGCGACCACCGGATGCGTGGCGGCGGCGCGGAGCTCGAGGAGGAGCGCGCAGCTCAGGCTCTCGGTCACGCAACCCACGGCTACGGCCGCGTAGAGCGCGCGATCTCGACGCGACAGGCTCGCCGGACCGAGCGCGGGCCGGTGTGGTACCTCGGCGGCGAGCGTGCCGGGGCCGGCGAGCGTCTCGACGAGCGTGCGGCATCGCACGGCATGACGCCGTTCGTCGTCGGCGGCGACGTGCGCGCGGCGGGCGAGCTCGGCATGGCCATGCTCCGCGAGATCGCGGCCGAGCTCGTCGAACAGCAGCGCTGCCTCGAGCTCGATGCGCTCGCGATGCACCCAGACCCGCGCCGCGCGCGCCTCGGCGGTCACGGACAGGTCGTGCTCCAGCAGCACGAGAACCCATCCTGCACCTGGGCCGGCTCGGCCTCGCGATCGCAACAGACCTGGGTGTCGCAGAAGCACGGTGCGAGCTCCGCACCCGCCTCCGGCGACGACGCTGCCGCATCGGGCGCGGGATCGCGACGCTGTTCGCGCTCGCCCTCGGATTCGCAGCCCCCGGCCACCGAGGCGCCGCCCATGACCACGAGCACGTGAAACAGCCGTTGGATCTTCATGTGCTGAACCTAGGCGGCGACCATGATCTCCGAAAGCAAGATTGTTTCGACTCATCATCAAGTTATGCTTGGTACCGGGTTTTGGCGTGGCGGCGTGGTACGAGGTGCGGATGATCGTCTCCTCTCGAAGCGCGACCCGCGTGCTGTTGTCGATCGCACTCGCATCCGGCGCGGCCGGCTGCAAGCGCGACCAGCCCCCCGGCGGCGTTCAGCCCGTACCGCCGACCGCCGCACCGATGGCGAACACGCCGGCACCCGCCCAACCGCCCGCGCCGAGCGATCCAGATCGCCTCGCCGGCACCGTCGTCGAGACGTTGGACTCCGGCGGCTACACGTATGCGCGAATCGATCGTGGCGGTGCGCCGGTCTGGATCGCAGGACCGGCGACCAAGCTCGCGGTCGGCGCGAAGGTCGAGGTAACCGGCGCGACGCTGATGACCGGATTTCGCAGCGAGACGCTCCAGCGCACCTTCGAGCAGATCTACTTCGTGAGCTCGTACGGCGGCGCCGCCCGCGCCCCGGCCGCTGATCCGCATGCCGCTGCCACCACAGCTACGCCCGAGCCACTCGAGAAGGTCGCGAAGGCCGCGGGCGGCAAGTCGATCGCCGAGGTGTTCGCGAGCAAGGTCGCGCTCGCCGGCAAGCCGGTCGTCGTGCGCGGCAAGATCGTCAAGCTCAACACCGGCATCCTCGGGCGCAACTGGATCCACCTGCAGGACGGCAGCGGCACCGCGGCCGCGCGCACCCACGATCTGCTGATCACGACAACCGAGGCCGCGAAGCTCGGTGACGTGATCGTCGCGCGGGGCACGCTGGCGACCGACAAGGATTTCGGCGGCGGCTACCAGTACGACGTCGTCGTCGAGAACGCGACGCTCGCGACGAAGTAGCGTCAGAACACGAACGGATACGTGAACGAGCCGCCGTTGACGGTCGCCGCGAACCGCGCCTTGCGGATCACGGCCGCGACGCAGTTCCCGAGTGCGTCGTCGGGGCTCGACTGCACGGTGACCTCGTCAACGGTCCCTTCACTGGTGACCGTGACCGCGAGCTTCACGGTGCCCTTGATCTTGAACTGCCCCCCACAGTCGCCCACCTTGGGCTTCACGCGCTCGACGCCGGCACGGATCTGCGCCTTGTCGAGATTCTCGCTCCCTCCCTTCGGCTGGAAGGTCTCGGCCGTGGGCTTGTAGCGAGCGCAGCACGGCCGAGCGTACTTCTCGAGCACGCACGCGACCTCGTCGCAGTCCGGATCCGAGGGCGCGCTCGGCTTCGTCGGGCGCTCGCCGGGTGTCTCGGCGACCGCGGTGCTCTCGGCGGCAGATCCGGCGGGCGCGCGCGGCTTCGTCGGGCGCGCCGGCCTGCTCGGCTTCGCGACGACGAGCGGGGGTTCGCGGGTCGCAACCTGCGCCGCATCGATCGGCGACGAGACGACGGCGATCTGGGCGTCTGCGGAATCGGTCGCCCCGGCGGCGTCCGGCGTGCTCGCGGCAGCGTCGATCGGCGCGACCGCCACGACCTCGGCCGGCTTCGCGTCATCGCGCTTGATCAGCACGAACATGGCAGCGACCGCGATCGCGGTGAGGGCGACGAGGCCGATCACGAGAGGCTTCTTGCTGCGATGGAGCTCGTTCGGATAGGTGAACGCACCCTGTGGGAGATCCGAGCTCGCGGTTGCCGCGGCGCGCGGTGTGGGTAGATCGGCCCTCGACATCAGCGGCACGTGAATCAGCTCGGCCGACGACAGCAGCGGGATCTCTTCCAACTTCGCGAGCGTGACGAACGGCGGTGGTGGGGGCGTCGGCTGGCGCACGTCTGCCGGTGCGGTGACGACCGGAGGTGGTGGGGTTGTTGGCTGGCGCACGCGTGCCGGCGCGGCGATCGGCGGTGCCGTCGGCGGGCGCGTGCGAGCCGCCGCTGGTGGTGGCGACGAGGGAGACGTCGATCGCAATGGCGGTGTGGCCGCGCTCGCCGGCACGGGGGATGCGGGCGGCCGCGGCACGAACGGCGAGAGCTGCGTGCGCTTCACGGAGACCGGCGACGACGATGTCGACTGCGGTCGCTTCGCGGGCGCGGGCTTCGCGGCCGCATCGCCAACGGGCGTGCCCATCACCGGTGTCACGACCGCGGGCGTGGTCGTCACGGGCGCTGTCGCCGGCGGTGCGGCGCGGTTCGCCGACGGGACGACAGACGTCGCTTGCGTCCGCTTCACCAATGCCGGCGCAACGGGTGCGAGCTGTGTCTGGCTCGAAGGCAGCGGCTTCGTGGATTCCGTCGGGATCGGCTTCGACCGCGCGGCTGCGATCGGCTTCGACGGCGCGGCCGCGATCGGCTTCGCGGGCGCCGCCTCGACGACGTGCCGATTGGAAACCTGCGGCACGCTCGACACGCCGACGACGGGCGTGTCGTGCCGCGACTTGTCGACCTCGCCGAGATCGACCGTGCGCGTGACTTCGCCGCTCGTCTGGCTCATCGCGATCTGCTGCTCGAGCTTCGCGAGCTGGATCGGCTTTGTCGGATCCTCGACCTTGCGGACGATCACGTGCGCTCCGGTTCGCGACCTGGTGCGCGACGCCACGGCGGGCGGTTTCGGCGCAAGCCCGGGACCCGAGGTCGTCTTGTCCGCCGCGATCGCGACCGGAACGTCCGGCACCGTCACCGCGTCGACTCTCGTCGCCTCGGCGTTCGAGCCGGCAATCTTCGTGACGTCCGTCCTGGTAACCTCGCCCGGCGCGCGGTCGACCTTCGTCGCATCGCGCAGCCGCGGGATCGAGTCGATCAGGTTGCGTGGCTTGGTCTGCGGATCGAGCTGCGGCAGGATCAGCTTGTCCATGGCAGCGCTGACCGCGCTCTGGCCCGCCGGCAACACGAACACGAACGTCGACTCGCAGCGTGCTGCCTCCGCGCTGCTCAGCATCGCCGAGGCCCCGATCTCCTGGAACGCGAGCATGCGCAGCAGATCTGCGAACCCCGGCAACGCCTGATCGACGAGCGGCGCCAGCGCGCGTGACGTCGCCTCGCCCTCGCCGACGACGATCACGACGTCGATGTCGGGATCCATGATCAGCCCGACGAGCTGCGCGCGGATGGCCACTTCATTGTCGCGCACCGTCGTGAAGGCCGCGATGTGATGACCCGCGGCGACAGCGCGATCGGCCACGATGTTCTCCATCGAGACGTCTGCTATCGCGGAGGGATCCGCGATCGAGAGGACGGCGAGGTGAACGCGCACCGACGACACGCCCTCATGGTAGGCCAGGACAGCGCCGCCTTCATCAAGACGTGACACACTCGCGACGTGCGACTCGGCTCGAAGCTCGCGGTCGTCGCGCTGGCGGGAACCGTCGTCGGAGCGATCTACCTGTGGACGTGTGCTGGGTTGTCAGAGCCGCCTGCGACCACCGATGGGTCGACCCAAGACGCCAACGTGCGTGCTGCCCGCCATCCCGGAGGGCTTCCCGTCGAGCTGGACGCCCCGGGCCGCCCGAGAGAGATCCCAGATGCCTCGGTCGATGCGCCGCTATCGGGCTCCGCGGTGACCGAGCTCAGCCTGGGGTTCGACGACGCCCATGACCGGCTGCGAAATCTGATGGCTCCGTGCTTTGCCGACAAGCGACCACCGAAGGGCAAGCGCCTGGTATTTCGGTACCGGCTGCTGGTCGCCGAGAAGCAGGCGACGCTCGAACATCCGCAGATCGTCGAGTCAGACTTCGAGCTCGGGGCCGCGCGTGCCTGCATCCTCGCCGCACTCGACGAGGCGACCTGGCCGACCTCGCTACCCGACCTCGATACGCCAATCGAAGATCAGCTGCTCGCCGACGAGCTGTGACTCAGGGGCAGGGAGTGCCGCCCTCATAGCCGCACACCACCCGCTCGACGCGGATCTGGTTGGGGCTGCCATCGAGCATCCAGGCTGCGCCCCAGTTGCTGTTGTAGACGTGGGTCGTTTGCGCCGCGCAGTAGGAGTGCGACGCGACATAGTCCGTGTACGCGGTCATGCCGGAGGGACCGCCCGAGCGACCGCCGTACGAGACGTACACCGCACCGTTCGGCGTGAAGGTCGCGTCAATGTTCCAGATCTCGGTGTCTGCCTGGATGCCGCGGAAGTCGGTGATGTTGATCACCTCGCCATCGGCAGTGAACGAGTGGCCATCGCCACACAGATCATCGCGAACCGCGCGCACGCAGCTCTGGTGCAGCTGGTCGGCTTCCGAGGAGGTCCACGGCTTGTAACCGAAGTCGACGCACTTCGCGATTGCACCCACGCGGCGGCACGCCATCGTGAACTGGCCAACCGGCGTCTTGATCCTCTTGCCGCCAGCGCCCTGATAGCCCGAGTTCATGTCCCACAGGCCGCGGATGAAGATGGCCTCGAGCGCGTTGCCGCCCGCGTCGTAACCGCAGACCGAGTCGCCATGGACCGAGGCCTTCTGCTGCAACTCGATGCCGCTCGTGCACCAGTTCGCCGCCTCGCTGACGCAGATCGAGTCCCACGAGGTCGTACCGCAGTACGAGTCCGATGCGACGACGCGCCGCACGCATGCATTCGGCGTGGCGGCTGGCATCGCGACGCCAGTGACGTTCGGCGCGTGGGGGATCTGCCAGTTGACGGTGTTCCACCAGACGTCGGAGTTGTTGACCCACGCCGAGCCGGTATACGTCCAGCCCTGCTGTACGCGGCGAGTGATCGTCATGCCAGCCGTCTGGCCGTTGGAGAAGTTCGCCTGCAGCGTCGTGCCGGTCGTGATCGTCGCGCGACACGTGCTCTGCGCCCGGCTGACACAAATCGAGTCCCACGAGCTCGCGCGGCAGTAGCCGTCGGCATCGCCGACGACGACCGCGCAGGGGCTGCAGTTATTCAGTGCCGCGCCGGTCAGGTCCTCGCGGTGGCTGCAGGTGTTCGGCATCGCGGTCGTTCCGAAACCGATGAAGCTGCCCTCGAGCTGGGTGCCGTTGACGCCCACGCCGTTGAGGCCGATGCCGTTCGCCTGGATCCCGTTGGCTTGAATCCCGTTGACCACGATTCCGTTGGCCTGGATTCCGTTGGCCTGGATTCCGTTGGCCTGGATCCCGTTGGCCTGGATCCCGTTGATCTGCGTCCCGTTGGCCTGGATCCCGTTGGCCTGGATCCCGTTGGCCTGGATCCCGTTAGTCTGACGTCCAGCGGCAGCCGAACCCGCGATGGTCATCGTCAGGAGCAAGGTAGCCTTCGAGATCCGCATGACGGGTCCATAAAGCACGTGTCGTGCCGCTATTTCTGCACGTACAAACAGTTGGTTACGATCTCACCACGCAATCTTTGCTCGACGCCGATCACGCAGGACCTGCATATCGAGCAAACGTTGCATGATCGTCTCGCGTGCGCTCGCGCCACGCTGCCAACCGCGGGTACGATGATCGGGCGTGGGTGAGCCGGACCTCGAACAAAATACCGTCCTCTGCCTCTCCACCACCCTCTCCGCCACGCCGGGAGAGCCCGTGGTGGCCGAGGTTCGATCGGTGCGCGTCTATCTGCTTGTCTTTCAGGGAGATTCGTCGCGGATGGTGCCGCTTCGCCACGATGGCGACGTCGTGCTCGGGCGCGACGTCACCGCCGATGTCGTGCTGCCGGATGCGTCGGTCTCGCGCCGTCATGCGTGCCTGACGTTGATCGACGGGCTCGCCACGATCCGCGATCTGCAGAGCCAGAACGGAACGCGGATCAACGGCGAGCGGATCGCGACGACCCACCCGCTCGTGTCGGGTGACGTGCTCACGATCGGCTCGGTCGTCGTCTCGTTCCAGACCTCGTCGCGCCGGCCGCCGCCGCGCGAGTTCCTCAGCCTGACCGTGCTGCAGGAACACGCGTCCGCCGAGCTCGAGCGTGCCGCACGGTTCCAGCGCCCCCTGGCGATGATCGCGATCAACCTCGGGCTCGCGGGGCAGGTCGATCGGGTCGCGATCGCGCGCGCGCTCGAGCCACGACTTCGTGTGCTCGACTCGATCGCCTGGGCCGGCAGCGATCAACTTCTGATGGTCCAGCCCGAGACCGACGCGAGTGGCGCGCGCGTCGCGGCCGATGCGCTGCTCGGCTTGTTGCAGGCGATCGCGCCGACCGCGTGCGCCGGCATCGCGTCCTGGCCTGACGACGGTAGCGACGCGGATACGTTGATCGGTAGCGCACGTAGCGCCGCGCTCGTCGCCGATCCGGGTGGCGTGGCGGATGCCGATCGCTCGCCGTCGACGCGCACGATCGGGGACCTCGTCGTCGTCGTCGCCGATCCGGCGATGTCACGTGTCTACGGGCTGATCGAACGCCTCGCGAAGACCGACCTGACCGTGCTCGTGTACGGCGAGACCGGCACCGGCAAGGAGCTCGCGAGCACCGCACTGCATCGCTGGTCGGCGCGTGCCGAGGGTCCGCTCGTGTCGCTGAACTGCGCCGCGATCACCGAGTCGATCGTCGAGCGCGAGCTGTTCGGCCACGAGAAGGGCGCGTTCACCGGTGCGCTGACCACGCGCCCCGGCCTGCTCGAAGCCGCCAACCAAGGAACCGTCTTCCTCGACGAGATCGGCGAGCTCTCGCAGAGTGTGCAGGCCAAGCTGCTGCGCGTGATCGAGACCCGGCGGCTCACCCGCCTCGGCGACGTCAAGGAGCGTGACGTAGACATCCGGATCGTCGCCGCGACGAACCGCGATCTCGAGGCCGCGGTCGAGGAGGGCACGTTCCGGCGCGATCTGTACTTCCGGCTGTGTGGCGCGACGCTGTGGCTGCCGCCGCTCCGCGATCGGCGACGCGAGCTGCCGCTACTCGCGCAGCGCTTCTTGCTCGCCGCGTGCACGAACATCGAGCGTGCGCCGCTGTCGCTATCGAGCGTGGCGCTCCACGCGCTGTCGAGCTACGACTGGCCCGGCAACGTCCGCGAGCTCAAGAACGTCATCGACTATCTCGCCGCGACCGTGAGCGAGGACGTCATCCAGGCCGAGCACGTGCTCGCGCGGCTGCAGCCCTCGAAGGGATCGGATCGCCCGGTCGACAAGCCGGTGGCAGACGCGACCGCACTGCCTCCCGCCGACAGCACCGGACGCAAGTTCCGCCCGCTCGAAGAGGAGATTCGCGACCTCGAGAAGCGCCGGATCGAGGAAGCGCTCGCAGCGTTCGGCGGTAACCAGACCCGCGCCGCCGAGGCGATCGCGATGCCGCTGCGGACGTTCGTCAACAAGATGCGTCAGTACAACCTGTCGACGCGTCTGGCGCGGCGATGAGCACGGCGCACAAGGGAAGCACAACATGGGCGCCGCCGCAGGAATTCGAGGAGTACCGGATCGTCCGCGTCCTCGGCGAAGGCGCGATGGGCAAGGTGTTCCTCGCCCACGACACGGTTCTCGACCGGCCGGTCGCGCTCAAATTCCTGCACTCGAGCGATCTCAGCGGGCTCGCGCGTGATCGCTTCCTGATCGAGGCACGCGCGCTCGCACGGCTGCAGCATCCGAACGTCGTCGCCGTGTACCGGGTCGGCGTGCTGGGGCGTCGTCCGTACCTGGCCTCCGAGTTCGTGCACGGCACGAGCCTCGACAAGATCGACAAGCCCGTCGAGTCGACCCGTGTGCTCGAGCTCGCGATCGGCCTCGCGCGAGGGCTGTCGGCCGCGCATCGCCGCGGCGTGCTGCACCGTGACATCAAGCCCGGCAACACGATCCTCACCGACACGAACGAGGTGAAGCTGCTCGACTTCGGGCTCGCGAAGGTGACAGGCACCGGTCCGCAGCCGTCGGCGACGCGCGCGAGCTCCTCACACGACGTCGCCCAGCGCTTCCTGACGCCCGTCCCCGACGAGAACCTCGCCTTCGACGCGACCGGATCCGACCGCGCGGCCAAGGTCGTCGATCCCAACGCGACGGCGGCCCTCGTGCCCGCGATCGGCGACGACAACACGGTGCTCGCCGCGAAGCTCGACGAGACCACGGGCCGCGCGCCGCGCGCAGTGGCCGAGTCAAGCGGCGAAGTTGCGGATCTTCGATCGGTGTCGTCCGGTTACTCGTCCTCGGAGATCGAGCAATCGGCGAGCCCGTCGCTGACCCGCGAAGGTGCGTTGATGGGCACGCCGTATTACATGGCGCCCGAGGTGTGGCGCAGCGAGCCCGCGACCGAGCGCTCGGACCTGTACTCGCTCGGCGCGTTGTTGTACGAGCTGCTCGCGTCGCCGACGGCTGCGGACCGGTGCCTGTCACCTTCG
>JBKJUF010000118.1:0-3334 GCA_046590445.1 Kofleriaceae bacterium | reverse complement strand
TTCCAGTCGTTCGCGGCGTTATCGGTGTCCTGCCCGTTCGGCGCGCGGCACAGCGAGCCGGCCACGGTGTTCGAATCCGCGCCGGCGAAGGCGGTGCCCTCGACCAGCGAGACCGGCGCGGTGAAGCCCGGCAGGTCGACCATCGTCATCGAGCCTTCGTACGAGAGCGCGTCGATCAGGACGTGGGCCGCGTTGTCGATCAGCGCGACGCCATCCGGCATGCCGTTCTGGATGATGTCCTGCTGCACGCTGAGCTCGATCTTCTTGGCCGCCGCCGGCGCCGTCACGTTCGCGTTCGCGATCACGAGGTACTGGTTCGGCGCGAGCGAGGTCGCGGGTGCCAGCTCGATCGTCCGCTCCACGACGTTGCCGCTGCCGTTGATCAAGAGCACCTGCAGATTCGCGAGGCTGATCGTCTGAGTCGATGGGTTGAGGATCTCGATGTACTCGGTCGTGTCGGTGCCGATCTGGTCGTAGTCGACCTCGTTGATCACGAGGTGGTTCGCACCGGTCGAGATCGTGACGACGGCCATGCTCGAGCTCGCTGCGAACGTCGCGGTCACCGTCGCGGTTCCGGTCGCCGGCGCGTTCGTGTAGTTGAACGTCGTGGCGATCTGGTTCGCGGCCACGCTCGCGTTTGCCGGGACGGTGCCGGTCGTCGCCGCGAGCCCCACCGACGCGCCACCGGGGAGCGCCGGCACGTCGAGAGTGACCGTGAAGCCGACCATCGCGCCCGGCGCCACCGCGACATCGCCTGGCGTGAGCGTCACGGTCGTCGGTCCCTCGTCGGTAGCGAGCACGCGCACCTGCGACGTCAGCATCTGCACCCCGAGGCTCGCGGTCAGCGCGACGGCGGCTTCCTGGGCCACCGCGGTGACCGGCACGGTCACGCTGGTCACACCGTTCGGGACGGTGACGCTCGCGACCACGAGGTCGCCGCTCGCGGACATGATCACGACGTTGGTATCGCCCTGCGCGGGACCAGTCAGCGTGACCGTGAGCGGCGTCGGAAACGTGGGTGCGTTCGCCGTCGTGCCTACCCGTGCATAGGACAGCGCGGGTCCGAACGACGCCAGCGCCGGCGCCCCCGCCGTCAAGTCCGACGCATCGCGCGGCTCGAGCTTCGAGACCGCCTGGCGCAGCGTGAGGATGCCGCGCACCGACATGAAGCTCGTGCCGACGGTCGGCGCCGGGTTCGGGACGAACAGGAAGTCGTCGACGACGAGCGTATCGGCACCCGAGGTCAGCGTGAACTCGCCGAACATCGCATTCGTCGCGGTCACCGACGCCGCGCCGAGCGAGACGATGACGCTCTCGAGCGTGAGCGCTCGCGTTCCGCCGGTCTTGACCTCGGTATAGGTGACGGCGATCGGCGCCGGCAGCGCCTCGGGACCGGCCATCTCGACGGTGACCGCGGTGACGGTGTCGAGCTCGATCTGGCCCTGGAAGTTGGCCACCCGCCCCTCGATCGTCACGCGCGCGCCGACCGTGGCGCTCGCGAGGGTCGGCGCCGCGGCGCCGGTGAACGCGAAGAGCCCGGAGTTATCCGCGCCGGTGTACCCCGCGTCGGTCTCCTTGACCTGGACGAAGAAGCCGTTCGTGCCGCGACCGGTGACGAGCGCGTTGACCACGCGGACCGCGGTGCCGACCGGCGTCATGCCGCTCTTGATGCTGTAGATCGTCGCGGGACAGCCGGCGCCGCCCGGGTTGCTAGCGTTCGGGCACGCATCGCACACATCACCCTTGCCATCGCTGTCGGCGTCGGCCTGGTTCGTGTTGGCGTTGTCCGGACAGTTATCGGTGGAGTTCGGGACGGTGTCGTTGTCGCGATCGTCGGGGTTCGCGATGCCGCACGTCGTCGTGTTCGCGTCGAGCGGGCACGGATCGCAGACATCGCCGACGCCATCGGCGTCCGCGTCACCCTGCATCGCGCCGTCGAGCGGGCGGATCGGATCGAATACCTTGGGGCACTTGTCGTCGGCGTCGAGGAGGCCATCGCCATCCTGATCACCGGCGCCCGGCGTGCCGGTATAGATCGTCGAGCCCGCGACCGACGTCGGCCGCGTCGGCGTGCACGACGGCTCGTTCATCGGAGTCCCGCACGTGAACGCGGGATAGATGCCCACGCCGGCGGCGGTCTGCAGGGCCGCATAGGTCTTGCCGACCTCGGCGGTCATGCACACCTGCTTCGAGGTGCCGCAGACGTCGACCACGTCGCAGTTTTGCGCGAGCGTCGTCACCGTCGTCGCGTCGCCATACAGCGTCTTGCCGCCGCGCATCACGAGCACGACATCTTGCGGCTCCGCATCGATCACCGCGCGGAACGTCTTGCCGTGCGCGGCGAAGATCGCGATGTCCGCGACCTTGCCGGCAGCGAGCACGCCGATCACGTCGTCGGTCGCGGTGACCGCGGCGGCGCTCGACGTCACCATCTGCCAGAGCTGGGCATCGCTGAAGTAGTTGTCGAGGTACGCCTTGTTGAGGCCGTCCGCGCAGCGCAGCTCGCGCAGCAGGTTCATCGAGCCGGTCGGCATCCAGTCGGTGCCGAGCGCGATCTCGACGCCGAGCCGAGCCGCCGTCGTCACGCGCGCGGTGTCGCCGTATAGCGTGATGTTCGAGCGTGGCGACCAGATCAGCGCCGTGCCCGCCGTGGCCATGCCGGCGAGGTCCTGCGGATTGAGCCCGATCGCGTGGATCATGGCGGTCTTGGCGAATAACAAATTATTCGAGACGCCGGGTGCGGCCGTGTCGAACGTCGCCGAGCTCTGGCAGAGGAACTCGTTGCGCGCGCTGCCGTCGATACCTTCCGACGTGTGCGGCTCGTACGCGGCAGTGCTGGCGATGTCCGCGGGCGTCGTCGGGGTGCCGCCGTAGTTGCAATCGGACGTGCGCCGCGTCCCGGCCGAATCGTCGAGCGGGAAGGTGTCGAAGTTCACCTGCCCCTGGGCGAGCCCTTCCTGGTTCGCGGAGTCGAGGTTGCGGAGCAGGCCCGGCTGACCGCCGGAGCCGACGATCGAGGTCGCGCCACCCATGAGGAAGCGGAGCTCGCCCCACCGGATCTGATCGCCGCTCGCGCCACCCGACGACGTGATCCGCGGCTTGCCGTCCTGACCACGGCGCCACTGGTGGCGATGCTCGTAGCGCACGCCGGTATCGGTGTACGGCGCGTTCTGAGTAAACGTGATGTGATCGTGGGTGTTGATGAGACCGGGTGAGATCGCGCCATCGGGGCACGTGATCACGGTCTCGCCGCCGGCGTCGCAATCACAGCCAACGCACGTGATCTGCCCTGCTGCGTCGACCGCGACCTGACCGCCGCGATAGACGGTCGTCG
>JBKJUF010000359.1:0-3312 GCA_046590445.1 Kofleriaceae bacterium | reverse complement strand
TGCGGTACCGGCAGCGGCAGCGGCAGCGGCAGCGGATCGAACGTTGCCAGCGACGGGGGCGGTCTCGGCGGTGCAAGCGGCACGACGGACGCCGACATCGCCGAGCCGAGCGGCGGGGTCGGTGACGAGATTTGGGTGCGCGCGGGCGCCGCGCCGGCGAGCACCTGCGGCGGCAGGTCCTGCACCATGATGTGCTCGCGATCGCCAAGCACGATCGCGCGTTCGATCGCGTTGCGCAGCTCGCGGACGTTGCCGGGCCACGCGTAGCGCGACATCGCCGCGAGGGCCTCGGGCGAGAACCCGGTGATCCGGCGTGCGGCCTGAGCACGCAGGCGGGCGAGGAAGTGCTCGGCGAGCAGCGGCACGTCATCCAGTCGCTCGCGCAGCGGCGGCACCTCGACGGCGATCACGCTGAGTCGGTAGTAGAGGTCCTCGCGGAACGTGCCGCGCTTCACCATGTCGGCGAGATCGCGGTTGGTGGCGGCGACCACTCGGACGTCGACGTCGATCGCCTTCTGCCCGCCGACCCGCTCGAACCGACGCTCCTCGAGCACGCGCAGAAACTTGGTCTGCAGCCCGAGCGGCAGCTCGCCGACCTCGTCGAGGAACAGCGTGCCTTTGTCCGCCATCTCGAAGCGGCCGGCCTTCTTCTCGGTCGCGCCGGTGAACGCGCCCTTCTCGTGACCGAACAGCTCGCTCTCGATCAGGGTCTCGGTGAGCGCGGCGCAGTTGACCGCGACGCACGGGCCCTTCGCCCGGCGCGAGCCGCGGTGGATCGCCCGCGCGACCATCTCCTTGCCCGACCCCGATTCGCCGCCGAGCAGCACGGTCGCATCGCTCGGTGCCACGCGCTTCACGAAGTCGAGCACCCGCTGCGCGGCCGCCGAGCGCCCGATGAAGTCACCGGCGCCGAGCGGCCCGAGCAGCTGTTCCTCGAGCGCATCCGCGCGGCGCACGAGCTGATCGCGGGTGTCTGCACCAACCCATGCGGCCGCGGTCAGGTGCGCGATGCAGCCGACCGCGAGCGTGTCCGTCTGATCCCACGGCGCGCCCTTGCGATCGACCCACACGATGCCGATCACGTCGTCCGCGCTGCCGTGGATCGGTGCCGCGATCAGCGCACGGCCACCGCTCTCCGCGGTGATCACCTGCTTGCCCTGCACGACCTTGTCGACGAGGTCGCCGGGCGCCTGGAGCTGCGTCGACTCGCCATGGCCGACCGCGGCGGCGATCGGCGTGACCCGGCGACTGGCGGCGAGCACGAACGCGCGATGCGCTCCGAGCGCGGTCAGCGCGGCATCACACGCGGCGCGCGCGACGGCATCGCGGCCTGCGGCGGACTCGGCACGCAGCCGATCGCCGAGCTGAGCGATCGCCGCGAGGTGACGCTTCGCGCGGTCCTCGACGCTCGTGCCGGTGAACGCGAGCAGCTGGCGGCTGCCGACCTCCATCGTGACGTGGCTCGATGCGCGGGTCAGCGCGACGCCGTCGACGGGCAGGTACGCGAGCCTGGTCGCGCCGATCACGATCTCGTCTCCGGCCTCGAGCCGGTGGATGGTCGCCGGCTGCTGGTTGATGTGCGTGCGGACCTTGCCACTCTCGTCGACCCAGCACAGCGCGCCGTCACGCAGCTCGATCAGGCCGTGCTGGCGCGAGACCGCCGGATCGGTGAGCTGCACCAGGTTGCCCTCGCCGCGACCGACCCCGCCGCCGCGCAGCGGGAGCTCGAACTCGCGCCCGGCGTCGGGACCTTCGATCACGACCAGGCGGGCCAGTGACATGACCCCGGCATCTTAACCCCGCTTGCCAGCGTTCGCTGGCTTCGCTCCCTCTGGTCATCCCGCTCCCTGGTCACCGGTGATCCCAGTGGAACTGGTACCCACGGTCGCCGCTGGCGACAATGGGGCTCCGTCGAGCGCGATGGGCTCCTACGTTGGATGGACATCGGTCCAGGCGAGTGAGGACGCTCGTCGCGCTTCCATCGATCCGCAGGTCGATGTCCTTCGTGGTTCGCGCGAGCTCGAGTCGCAGCTCGAGAACCAATCCGCCTTTCAGGATCAAGTTGTCGCCGATCGTTTGGACGGCGCGCGCGAGGAACCGATCGAAGACGAGGAGCTGCCGATGCCGGGCCATCGCCATGTTTGCCGGCGTGGACGACTTCAGCCGCTGATCCAGCGCCGTACGGAATGCATCCGGTGTCGCGTACATGCGTGCCGTCACGGACGGACCTTCGTCATGCGCTTGATGCGGATGAGGTCGCTCGGTGCGACGAGGCCGCGGCGACGAGCCTGCACGATCGCTTGTTCCACCAGATCGGGCGAGACGTGAGCGTTGGCGCAGTCGATCAGCGTGCGCGTTGCTGACGTCACCGGAACCGAACCGATCCATGTCCGATCCGAGGTCGGAATTTCGGCGTGTTCGAGCACGACCTTCCTGGGTACGCGGAGGCGTCGAGCCTTCCACGCAATCGGGAGAGTCATGTGGATCTGAGCTGGCAGGACATCGGAGAGATCTTCCAGTGCGAGCGCGGTCTGGTGCGAAAACACTCCTTCGCATTCCGACCAGAGCCAGACCTCGATGAGCTCCTCTTGCTCGGTCGTTGGGAAGTGGACGAGTCGATACATGCCACGGCGAACGGAGACGAGCCGACCGGCGTGGATGTGATGGGCCAGGAGCTGTGGTGAGTAGCCCGCCGTCGCAGCTTGCTTGGTGGTAAGGAGCCCCCCTTGCGCAGATGCGACCTGGTAGAGGTCGTTCCAGTTTGGATGGATGCTCCCCATGCACAAAGATTAAGCAATGCTTTATCTTTGTGCAAGTTACCTCATTAGGAATTAGCCGGTTAGCAGGTTAGATACGCAGGTACGTGAGGCTGAAAAACGCTGCCATGTAAGGGACCCGTTCGATGATTCCGCAATCGAGGTACCGACGAAAGCTGCGCTCGACATGACGCGGCAACCCGTAGCCGTGCAGCGAGTGATTGCGCGTGTCCTAGTACTGTTCGCCGTCGACATCGCCGAGTTGATCGAGATCTACGTCTCGCTGGCGGCTCTCCATCGTGACGTGACTCGATGCGCGCGCGACGCCGTCTGGGCCTTGCTCATTAGCGACACGCCATTGACGCGCCTTAGCCGGCGGTCGTAGGCTGGTAGCGGTGATCAGGGGGACCCAGGTGGGAGCGTACCGGGTGCTCCAGCAGATCGGCGCAGGCGGAATGGGCTCGGTCTGGCTCGCCGAGCACGTGATGCTCGGGCGGCGCGCGGCGCTCAAGGTGCTGCACCCGAGTTTCTCGAGCCGGCAGGACATCGTCACGCG
>JBKJUF010000147.1:0-3703 GCA_046590445.1 Kofleriaceae bacterium | reverse complement strand
TGCGGCTCCCATCATCACGATGATCAAGCCGGGTAACCACAAGGGCGTGACGTACGCGCCGGCCGACGAGCAGAAGATCGTCGCGTGGCTCGACGCCGAGGTCGCGACGAGCTTCTGCTCGTCGGCAGGCGCGTACGTCACGCCCTTGTGGTTGCCCGGCTTGATCATCGTGATGATGGGAGCCGCGCCCGAGGTGAACGTGCCGACCAGCGCCTGGTAGCCAACCGCGACCTCCCAGCCGCGCACCGCTTCCGTCGCCACGAAGCGGGTCAGCGTCGACCCGGTCGAGGTCTCGGAGTGACAGGCGCCACCGGTGCACTTCGCCGTGAGAATCGCGAAGACGTTGTCGTTGAAGAGCTTCTTGGCTGCCGTGAGGTCGCCGCCGGCCGGGTTCGTCGTGTCCTGGCTCGGAGGTTCTTCCTCGGCGGGCGTGGTGGGCATGTCAGTGACATCGCCAACACAGCCGACCAGTCCGACAGTCGCGATCAGAGCGAAGAGGGTACGCATGGGGATGCTCCTGAGTTCGAAGGGGGGAGGGAGGAGCTGCGACTAGCGGCGGCGGCGGATAAGGCCAGCGAGGCCGAGGAGGAGGAGCATGCCGAAGCCAGTCGAGGCGCCACCGGTCGAGCAGCCACCGAGGGTCGTGTCGCTGCCGGTCTCGGTCTCGGGGGCGGGCTGGTCGTCCATCGGGGGGGGCTGGTCGTCGCCGGGGGTGGGCGTCGGCGTCGGGGTCGGCGTCGGGGCAGGCGGCGGGGTCGTCGGGTTCTGCGCGATGGGGAGAATCGAGATGTACGCCGAGAGCTTCTTGCGCGGGTCGTTCATGTCCGCCTGGTCCTTACCGGAGGTCGCGTAGACCATCAGGAAGGCGTCCTTGCTCGTCGCGGCGAACGGGTTGGCGATCATCGTGCCGTAGGCGTGGTTACGACCCTGGTTGCCCGGGTTGTTGCCGGTGTAGTTCGGGTAGAGGTGGCGATCGTGGGGCGCGATGCCGAACTGGCCCATGTCCGAGAACTTGCCGGTCGCTTCGTCCCAGCCGACCGCGCGGACCTGCGCTGCGTAGCCGCCACCGGTGTGGCTACCCGCAGTGAACAGGATGCCGGGCTTGAGCGCATCCGTCGTACCGAACACGCCGTACTGCATCTCGAGGTGCGTGCCGTCGAGGCCGAGCAGCATCGGGCCGACATCGGTCATGCGGGTCACGTACGTCATGCCGGCGCGGGACAGCTTCATCACGGCCATCTGGTTCGCGCGGTAGGTACCGCCCTTGCCATTGGTGTTGTTGTTGCCCTGCAGGTCACCGGAGCGCCAGACGATCATGTCGCTCGGCTCGAGGACCTTGGTGGTCGGGTTCATCGTCATGATGCGGCTGTGCATCGCGCGCATCGAGTAGGTGGTGCGACCCTCGATCTGGGTGCGACCGCCGATCTGCATCTTCCAGAGGAGCGCCTTCTGCTGGTTGGCGCCGCTGAACTTGCCGGGGGTGATGTCGATGGCGCCGAGCCAGGTGCCGTTGCGCTGCGGCTGGTTGTTACCGGCCGTCCACGTGCAGTACGCGGTGTTGGTGTCCGCAGCGGAGACCGTGCACTTGCCGCGCGAGCGCTCTTCCTGCGGCTCGACCGAGAGGTCGAAGTTCTTGACGAGCTTGTAGCTGCCGTCGGTCTGCTTGTTGATGTTGATGTCGAAGTACCAACCGTCGTCGTTGCCGTTGCCGTTGCAGCCGGCGTAGACGGCGAAGTGGTTCTTGCCTGCAGCCTGCGTCACCGGAACGAAGCCCTGCGCGTCCTGGCGCATCGAGCAGTCGTCGTTGTTCTTCGCGATGGCGAGCGTCTGCGGCATCACGACCGCCCCCGTCGCGTCGAAGCACTTGACGTAGCGCTTGGTGTCGTTGGTGTCGTTCGCCTGGTAGTTGTAGGCGGCGCAGATCGCGTCACCACCGTCGACCTGGAACGCCTCGGGGTAGTTGGCGTTGCGGTACTCGTTACCGATGTTGTTCGTGACGTACTTCGCGCCGGTCATGTTCGGCTGCGCGATGACCGCGCCCGCGGTGTCCTGCGCCAGGGTGAACGGCACCATGGCGAGCTGCATGCGGTGGGTGGCGCGGGTGCCGTTGAGCTCGGTGTTCATCGAGAACATGAGGCCCGACTTGCCATCCTTGAAGAAGGCGACGGCGGTGTCCTCGTTGCCGGGCTGACGCTCGTTCTGGCGGCGGAGTCGAGCCGGAGTACCAGAGACCTCGGCGAGGTCCGTGGTGGCAGCGCCGAGCACCTTGGTGATCGTCGCCGTCTTGACCTCGGCATTGGCAACGGCCGGGGTCAAAAGTCCGGCTGCCGCGAACATCATCAGCTTCAGGTTGTTCATTTGATTTCTTCGCCCCGAGTGGTGGTTGGTGATGACTGACCAACGAGCAAGGGGTGTGCCGTGATTTGCACAGGCCAACCATCATGAATTGCTACGTGTGACACCCGTGAAACATGGGACCCCAGGCTCCCATCGAGGGGTCCCATCCCGCCCAACCCCATGCGATCTCGGGGAAGCTGACCAGAAGCTCGTTCCAGCCCCGACCAAGCATGGGACTGAATGACCCGAAGTGGGGCTCGGCGCACCAGCCTTGGAAGGCCGCCAGCGAGGGCGGCTCGAGGTGACGCTCGAGGTGACGCTCGAGGTGACGCTCGAGGTGACGCTCGAGGTGACGCTCGAGGTGACGGTCGAGGTGACGGTCGAGGTGACGGTCGAGGTGACGGTCGAGGTGACGGTCGTGATTCAGTCGTCGCGTCAGTCGTCGGCGGCGGTCGTGAACCGTCGTAGTGTCAGTCGTCGTCGGCGGTCGTGATCGGCATGTCCGCAGCCTCGAGCGCGCGCGTGTGGAGCGCGATCGCGTTGGCGCGAATCAACTTGTCGGTGAGCAGCACGCCGCCCTTGGCCTGCGAGCTCGCCTGGAACGTCATCGTGGCGATGTCCGACGCGGGGAGCTTGTCGGCGCGCTTGTCGTCGCGGATCGTCCACAGCTCGACCACCTTGCTGGTGTCGACGCCCTGCGCGGCGAGCAGCGCGCCGAGGCTCCACTCGAGCTCGCCGTTCGCGGCCTGCTTCGCAGCCTTCGGATCGAGCTCCTGCCGCTTGATGATCGCGGCGAGGCGATTGTCGAGGTAGACGCGGACACCGCCGCGGATCGGCTCGCCGTAATACGGCACGCCCTCCTGCGGAACGCCGTCGAGCATGAACCCCTCGGAGTCGAGCGTCGGCGGCTTCTTCTCCATGTAGATCATGACGGCGGAGATCTTGTCGGGCGGCCGGCCACCGCCGAAGTTCGGCGGGACCCGCGGGATGGCCTTGCCGGAGACGTTGCCGCCGAACCGGAACATGAAGTCCTTCGCGAGTGGGCTCTGTAGATCCGCACGTGACGCGATCACCGACTCGGAGAATCGCGGCCCGTAGACATGCATCTCCTTCACCTTGTTGACGTCGATGCCGAGCGCCTCGAGGTAGTCGGTGAACCGGTAGAACCGCTGCTGGCCCCAGCGCCACCCCAGATCGTTCGAGCCCGGGCGCTTGTTCGCCGAGATCTTGTCCTTGAGCCACGCCGGCTTGAGCGTGATCGGTAGCTCGCCCCAGGTCAGAAACGCGACCGGCTTGCCGTCGAGGTAGACGCCGGTGTCCTTCCAGCGTGCGGCGCCGGTCTTGAACTCCGCCGGCACCCACTCGT
>JBKJUF010000056.1:0-5545 GCA_046590445.1 Kofleriaceae bacterium | reverse complement strand
GGTGCTGCTGCTCGACGTCACGCCGCTGTCGCTCGGCGTCGAGACCGCGGGTGGCGTGTTCACGCGCCTGATCCCGCGCAACACGCCGCTGCCGGCGCGCGCCACCGAGATCTTCTCGACCACGATCGACAACCAGCCGTTCGTCAACGTGCACGTCCTCCAGGGTGAGCGCGAGATGTCCGCCGACAACAAGTCGCTCGCGAACTTCGAGCTGACCGGGATCCCGCCGGCGCCGCGCGGCGTGCCGAAGCTCGAGGTCTCGTTCGACATCGACGCCGATGGCGTGCTCAGCGTCTCGGCACGCGATCACGGCACCGGCCGCAACACGCGGGTCACGGTCACGCCGTCGACAGGCCTCTCCGAGCACGACATCGAGCGGCTCGTCGCCGAGTCCACCGAGATGGCCGATCAGGACCAGGTCCGCCGCCTCCTCGCGGAGGCTCGCAACAAGGCCGATGGCCTGCTCTACTCCTCGGGCAAGGCGATGGAAGAGTTCGGCACCCTCCTACCCGACGACGAGCGCGAGTTCCTGATCACGGAGCTGGCGGACTGTCAGTCGCAGCTCGACAGCGACGATCTCGTGCTCGTGCAGGACGCCGTCGCGCGCCTCGAGGTCTCGGCGCAGCGGATCGGCGAGGCGATCTATGCTGCCGCGGATACGTCGGGTAGCAGTGAGGGCGCCTGATGGCCCGCAAGAAGCGCGACTACTACGTCGTGCTCGGGCTGACGCGCGACGCGAACGACGCCGAGATCAAGCGCGCGTTTCGCGAGCTCGCGCGCAAGCATCATCCTGACGTCAACCCCGACGCCCAGTCGGGCGAGCGGTTCCGCGAGATCAACGAGGCCTACGCGGTGCTGTCCGACAAGGACGGGCGTGCGCGCTACGATCGCTGGGGTCACGTCGACGACAGCTCGAGTGGCCTGTCCGCCGTCGTCGACGCCGCGCAGGGCATCATCAACGATGTGTTCCGGCGCCGCCGCGGCAAGCAGAAGGGCAAGGACATCCGCTACACCCTCGAGATCGCGTTCGAGGAGGCCGCGTTCGGCGCCGACAAGACGATCGTGATCCCGACCGCCGAGGGCGGCACCGCCGCCGGGCCCCGCTCGCCAGCGTCCGCTGGCTCGCACCATGTCGGCCCCCGCGAGCTCATGATCGTCCTCGCGCCCGGCGTCAAGGACGGGACGGTCAAGACGTTCCGCGGCGAGGGCGAGCCCGGCAAGGGCGGCGCGGAAGCCGGCGATCTTCATGTCTCGATCCGTGTCGCCGACCACTCGATGTTCCGTCGCGACAACCTCGACGTGCGCAGCTCGCACACGATCTCGTTCAGCCAGGCCGCGCTCGGCGCCGTGCTCGACGTCCACACGCTCGATGGCCCCGTGAAGATGCGGATCCCCGAGGGCACGCAGCCCGGGCGCGTCTTCCGGATCCGTGGCCGCGGCATCCCGCAGGCAGCCGGCAAGGCTGCACCGCGCGGCGATCATCTGATCGAGATCCAGGTCGAGATCCCGACCGAGCTCACCGCCCGCCAGCGCGAGTTGATCGAGGAGCTCGGCAAGACCACCGGGACCGAGCTCGCACCAACGGCCACCCCGCGCAGGGGCCTCCTCGATCGCGTGCGCTCGCTGCTCGATGAATGACGGCGCGCGCGGGCTCATGCGCGGCCTGATCGTGCTGGCCCTCTTCGTGCTGGTCCTCTTCGTGCTGGCGACGTGCGGCGGACCGAAGAAGCCCGCGGGGACCTGGGTCGAGCGCGACCTCGGAAGCGAGGTTCACGCGACGCATGAGGAGACCGGCGATGGCGTCGCGGCGGTCTCGATCACGTTCGATCCTACGAAGCTGACCGCCGCGCAGATCGATCAGCTCGACGAGCCCACCGTGCTCGCGGCGCTCCAGCGCGTCGGCGATGCGGCACCCGCCGCCCGGCTCGCGTTGCGCGCGGCGCGGCTCGCCCATCATCGCGGTGACGCCGCGATCGCGCGGTCCCGGCTCGTGCGCGCGACCCATGCCGCCGACGAGGCCGCCGTGCATGGCGAGCTGACGGCGCTTGCCGCGAAGCTCGCCACGCCGCCCGTCGATCCCAAGCTCGTGGCGGTGCTGCTGCCGCTGACCGGAAGGTTCTCGGCGATCGGCACCGAATTCAAGGTCGCGATCCAGCTCGTACCGAGCGAGGGCGCGACGTGGCTCTTCCTCGACACCCGGGGTGAGATCGACGGCGCGATCGCCGCGGTCGAGACTGCGTTCGCGAAGGGCGCGAGCGCGATCCTCGGGCCGGTCGGCGAGCGCGAGGCTGTGGCGGCGGCGCGCGCGGCGACGCTACGCGGGATCCCGATCGCGCTGCTCGCGCCAGCCGATGGTGCCGATGCCGCCGCCGGCGTGTTCCGGCTCGTCGACTCGCCCGCCGATGAAGGCCGCGCGGTCGCCCAGCTCGCGGCCGACGATCAGTTCCCGACGGTCGGCGTGTTCGCGCCACGCGACGACGTCGCGCAGGACGCGGCCGAGGCATTCGTCGCCGAGGCCAAGCGGCTCGGGCTCGTGGTGACCGGGCAGGGCACCTACGATCCGACGGGCGGCAACCTCGAGCCCGAGGTCAAGGCGTTCCTGAACCTCGTGCCCGCGCAGAACCCACGGCTCGCCCAGCACCTGCGCCGCCACGGCAAGAAGGGCTGGACGACGTTCTCACCCGACGTGCCGTACTCGCTGCTCTACATCCCCGATCGCTACGATCGCGCCGCGCTCGTCGCCGCGTTCCTGCCGTACTTCGGCGTCGAGCTGCGGACCCAGGAGTTCGCGGATCCGATCCGGCTCGCACGAAAGCACGGCGGCAATATCCCGCAGGTCGTCCAGCTCGTCGGTGGCGCCGGCTGGCATCACCCGACGCTGCCGGTCCGCGGCGGTGCCGCGCTGCAAGGCGCGCTGATCGTCGACGCGTTCGCGGCCGAGCTCGGCGGCGATGTCGGTGCGCAATTTGTCCAGGCGTTCCAGCAGCGGACCCGCCGGACGCCGAGCGCGGCGGCCGCGCAGGTCCACGACGCCGCGGCGGTGATCGCACGGGCGCGTCGCGAGGCGGCTGCGGCGATCGACGTACGCGAGGCCGTCCGTGCTGCACTCGCACGCGCGAAGCTCGACGACGGCGCGTGTGGGCCGGCTACGGTCGGCGCCGACGGCGAGCTCGTGCGCGAGCACAGCGTGCTCGAGGTCTCGGGCGATCAGCTGATCATCGCGCCCTGATCGGGGGGCAGCCTCTGACCTCGGCTGTGACCGACCGTGAAGCTTCGCGACCGAACCACGCTATGCTGGCCGTGGGTGACGACACGTAAGCTCGCGATCCACGTCGGCCTGTTCGCCGCGAGCTGCGTGACGACGTACTTCGCCGGTGGTCCGTACTTCGCGGCCACGCTGATGACAATCCTCGTGTGTCACGAGGCCGGCCATTACGTGGTCGGCCGCCGCCACGGTGTCCCGGTCTCGCTGCCGTACTTCATCCCGCTGCCTCCGCAGATCTCGCTCGGCACGTTGGGGGCGGTGATCAGCATGGCCGAGCCGATCAAGGATCGGAACAAGCTGTTCGACGTCGGTGCTGCGGGACCGCTCGCCGGGATGGTCGTCGCGATCCCGTTGCTCGTGGTCGGGCTCTTGCTCTCCAAGGTCGGCCCGCCTGGACCGGACTCGGTGATCGAGGGCAACTCGGTCCTCTACGCGCTGCTCAAGCTCGCGGTGTTCGGTCGCTGGCTACCGGCCGACGGCGTCGACGTCCAGCTCCACCCGATGGCGTTTGCCGCATGGGTCGGCTTCCTCGTCACGATGATAAATCTAATACCGCTCGGTCAGCTCGATGGCGGGCACGTCGCGCGCGCGGCGCTTGGCCAGCCGCACGAGCGGTGGTCGCTGCGCCTCCACCTCGTGTTGCCGGTCATCGGGCTCGTCGTCGGGACGGTGATGTTGATCGTGGCGCTCGACGCCGGCCGCGACCTGCTCGGCGCGCTGCGCTACGCCAGCTACGGCGTGATCCCGTGGACGATGTGGGCGGTCTTGATCGCGGCGATGAAGCGGCAGGGCGACGGCGAGTATCACCCCGCCGTCGGCGACGAGCCTCTCGCCCCGAGCCGGCGGCGCGCGGCGATCCTCGTCCTCGTCGTGTTTCTCCTGATCGCCACCCCGGTCCCGTTTCGTCCCGTCCTGTGATGCCGTACGAATCCCGGCAATCTGTGCCAACATCGACTTGTGCAAGCGACGGCCGCGAGCTGTCCAAAGTGTGGCGCACCTCGTGACGAGGCGCGTGCCGCGTGCGTCAAGTGCGGCCTCGCCAACGATCGGATGGCCGCATTCGCCGCCGCGCGCGACAACGACACACCCGAGCCACTGACCGCCGCGTGGACCCACGTGTCCGCCGGCTGGGACCAGCCCGCCCGCCACGACGCGCTCCTCGCCGTCACGACCCAGCTCAACGCCTACGCGTGGGCGGCCGCGCGGTATCGCGATGCCGCGCGCGAGCGTCCGGACGACAAGATCGCCACCGCGCAGCTCGAGCGGCTACGCAAGGCAACCGAGGCGACACTCCTCGCGACCGCGACCGCGCGCGCGGCGAACCAGCCGAAGCCATATCGCGCGACCACCGCGGTGCTCGCCATCCTGATCATCGCGGCGATCGCCGGCCTCGTCTACGCGTTCGCGCGCGGCACGTCGTCGACGCCAGACGCCGCTCCGCCGCCAACATCCCCGGCCCAGCCTGCGGGCAGGTAGGGTAGGGTTCGCCGTGGCCCAGGTCGACTTCACCGAGCGCCAGCTGACGCTGAAGCTCGTCTACTACGGGCCGCCGCTGTCGGGGAAGACGAGCAACCTGCGCGCGCTCTACGGCGCCGTCGACAAGCTCAACCGCGGTCGCCTGATGACGCTCGATACCCGCGATGACCGCACGCTGTTCTTCGATCTGCTGCCGATCTTCTTCCGGAGCTCGGGCTTCTCGTTTCGCATCAAGGTCTACACGGTGCCCGGGCAGCCGGTGCACGAGGCGACGCGCAAGGTCGTGCTCGCCGGCGCCGATGGCGTGGTGTTCGTCGCCGACAGCGAGCCCGATCAGCGAGCCGCGAACCTCGGCTCATGGAAGAACCTGGTCGCGAACCTGTCGTCACTCGGGCTCGCCGAGCTCCCCGTGGTCGTCCAGTACAACAAGCGCGACCTCCCCGACGCGGTGCCCATCACGAGCGCCGACCACTTCGGCGACCCCGACCGCAAACTCCAGGAAGCGTGCGCGAAGAGCGGCGACGGGGTGGTCCCGACGTTCTTCGAGCTGGTTGGCCGGAGCTGGGACTTCCTCGACCGCGACCGCACGCTTTCCGAGAAGCTCGGAATCGAGAGCGCGACCTTCCGGCAAGCGCTCGCCGAGCACGTGGGGATCACGAAGCCCGGTTGAGCCGGCAACCCAGCGGATCTGGTAGGCTTCCGGGGTGACGACAGGCTCCCGGGGTCACGGCCTGGATGACCCACTCGAGCTCGCCCGCCTGATCCCTGCCGGCGAGCTGGACGAGCTGGTCGTGGCGATCACCC
>JBKJUF010000074.1:0-4396 GCA_046590445.1 Kofleriaceae bacterium | reverse complement strand
GTGTACGTGAAGGTCGTGATGCCGACGAAGTTCGGGGCCGGCTGGAAGACCAGCCCGGTTCCCGCGCCGTTGATGGCGACCGTTCCCCCGGCGGGCTGGGTCACCGCCGTGATCGTCAGGACCTCGTCGCCATCCGGCGCGCTGGTGTCGTTCGCGAGCACCGGGATGGCGATCGGGCCCGAGTCCTCGCCGACCGTCACGGCGTCATCGATCGCGTCCGGCGGGTCGTTGACGCCCGTGACCGTGACCGTGACCGTCGCGGTGCTGGTCCCGCCGTTGCCGTCGGACACCGTGTACGTGAAGGTCGCGGTGCCGACGAAGTTCGCGGCCGGCTCGAACGTGAGCCCGGTGCCGCCGCCGGTGATGACGACGGTCCCGCCGACCGGCTGGGTGACATCGGTGATCGTCAGCGTCTCGCCGGTGTCCGGCGCGATCAGATCGTTCGCGAGCACGGCGAGCGCGGTCGGCCCCGAGTCCTCGGCCACCGTCGCGGTGTCGTCGACCGCGGTCGGCGCATCGTTGACCGGCGTCACCGTGATGGTGACCGTCGCGACGTTCGAGGTGCTCGTCGCATCGCTCGCGCGGTACTGGAAGCTGTCGGTGCCGGTGAAGTTCGGGTTCGGCGTGTAGGTGAACGAACCGTTCGCGTTGAGGACGAGCGTCCCGTTCGTCGGGCCGGTGACGAGCGTCGTGGTCAGCGGATCCCCCTGTGGATCGTTGTCGTTCGCGAGCACGCCCGGCGCGGCGACCGTCAGCGTCGCGTCCTCGGCGACCGCGAACGCGTCGTCGGCAGCGGCCGGCCCGCTCGTCGCGACGACCGCGGTCACGAAGCTGCCGAAGTTCGCGTTGTAGTGGTAGCTCGCGCCCGAGAAGTCGTAGATCAGGCCACCGACCTGCGTGGTGCCGGTGCCGACGACCTTCGCCGTATAGGTGATGCGCACGAGGCCGCCGGCCTTGCCGCCGGTGAACTGGACGGGCCCGATGCAACTCTTGTACGTCGGGCTCGACGGCACGTTGTTCCAGCCGCACGCGTCCGCGTAGGTCTTGTCATTGGTCGCGCCGGCGGGCGCCGAGTAGGTCGCGGTCGTCGAGATCACCTGGAAGATCGATGTCCGCATCGTCAGCGACGCGACGAGCTGCTCGTAGCCATTGGTCGCGGTCTTCGCGTCGAGCACGTAGGTCACGATCTGGCCGAGGCTCACCGCCGAGGGCCCCGTGATCCCGGTGGTCTCGTTGCGGGCCTGCGACACCAGCCGCTCGACGAAGATCTCGCGCGGCGTCGGCGTGCTCGCCGCCGGAAAGCCGGTCCCGGTGACGGTGACCACGTAGCTCCGCGCGGTCCCGAACGCTGCCGTGCTGCGCGTGATGTCGACGTCGAAGTACGCATCGACCGACGCCCCAGGTGCGAGCGACGGGAACTGCTGGGTCGGCGATCCGACGAGGTTGATGAGCGCGTTCGCCGTGGTGAACGCGAACGTCGCGGTCAGATCGGTCGCGGTGACGTCACCCGTGTTGGTGATGCGAACGCCGACCGAGAACTGGTTCGGTCCGACCGTGACGTTGTTGCTGTCGAGCCCGACGATGTTCCACGTGATCGGCGCGACCGCTATGACCGCAGCGTGCTGCGTGGTCTCCGACGTGGTCGGCTCCTCTCCGGTGCAAGCCGAGGCGAGGACAGCGACGACCGCGAGAAGCCGTAGGGGAGCGAACATATGGCAGCCACGCTGGCACGAAAACGGATCGCGTTCGCGGCACCTATCCCGTATTTCACCGTAGAGCGTGCGCACTTGCCGACACGCAGCGCTGCTCTCCCGTCCGAGCCGTTCCGAGGGACGACCACAATCGCTCTACTTCGAGGTATCGGTCACCAGCTCGGGTGACACGTCGCCGCCGGTCAGCGTCTCGAGGAAGGCGACGAGGTCCGCCTGCTGCTGCGCGCTCAGCGAGAGCGGCTTGAGGAGCGGATCCTTCGTGATCCCCGCCGGAGGTGTACCGCCGCCGGTGTTGTAGAACGCGACGACGTCGGCGAGCGTCGCGAGCTGGCCCGCGTGCATGAACGGCGCGGACTGGGCCACGTTGCGCAGGCTCTTCGTGCGGAACTGGCCGGTCTGTACGGCCTGCTGGCTCAGGTTCGTGAGGCGCCCGGTCAGCTTGTCGTCGCTGAAGTTGCCGTTCGAGTTGAACGGGCTGCCGAGGAGTCCGGGGACGTCCTGGAACCGGCCGAGATCCGCCGCCGGCACGCGCGGTCCGGACTGCGCGACGCCGAGCGCATGAAACTTGTCGTCGGCGAAGTTCGGACCGGCGTGACAGCCCACGCAGCTCGCGAGGAAGATCTTGAGACCGTTCACGGCAGCCGGACGGAGCGCACTGCGGTCACCGGACACGAACCGATCGAACGGCGCGTCGCGGCTGACGAGCGTGCGCATGTACGCCTGCAGCGCCTTGCCGTAGTTCGCGAAGATCGTGTTGACGATGTCGCGATCGGCTTGCGTCATGCCTTCCCACGGACCGTCGGCATCGATCGACGCGGCCTTGGGCTTGCCGGCGGCGGGAAACCGCGCGGCGTCGGTCGCCGTCGGATCGAGCGCGGCGTCGAGCGCGACCGGGAAGATCGCGTTGTACTCGGTGCGGTACTTCGCGTGGAGCATGTGCGCGATCTCGAGCCGGGTGCTCTTCATGATCTTCGCGTTCTCGGCAACCGCGAGCGGCAGCGACCACTGCGAGTCGAAGCGGCCCGCCCAGTTCGTCCACGCGTAGAACGACGAGTTGACGATCGCGAGCGCGTTGCGCGTACCATAGTCTGTGCCCAGCGAGACGTTATTGGGCCGCGTGCGCCGGTCGTCCATGCCGTCGCTTCCGGCCGCGTGACACGACGCGCAGGCCACCTTGCCGGTGCTGCCCGCCACCCCGAGCCCGCCATTGGTGCCGTCGTCGGCGACCGCGAGGGCGCCCGCGTAGCTCTTGTCGAAGAACAGCATCTGTCCGAGCGCGGCCGCCTTCGCGTTGTTCGCGAACTGGTTCGTCGAATCGGCCGGCACCGCGGGGAGCGGCGACAGCAGCTTCATCGCGGCGATCTCGCCGGGATTCAGCGGATCCACCGGTGCGTCGATCCCCGGTGCGTCGGCACCCGCATCGACGGGCGCCGCCTGCTGATCGTCTCCGCACCCCAGCAACATCGCGCAAGCAAGTCCACAGAATATCTTGTGCCGCATGGTCCCCCCAGTTCGTGAAAGTTCGTGACAGTCGCGATCGCTCAGCGATCGCGCAGGTATTGCTTCTGGAGCGACACCAGTGCCTTGTGCACGAGGCGGCGCGCGTCGTGACGATCGCGGAGCGCGAGATCCTTCGCGACCTGATCGAGCGTGGCGCCGCTCATCCAGCGCGTGAGCGCGTCGCTGTAGCCACCCTCGGCGCGACACACGCGCTTGCGCACGAGGCGCCAGTCGGAGCTCGAGTAGCCGTGCGATGCGTCGTAGAGCTTCTCGGTGGCGTCCATCCGAGGGTCGCTCGGGATCACGTACTCCACCGAATCGCCGTCGGTCGGATCGCGCGGCCAGGTGACGAAGTGGTCGCCATGGTCATCGTGCCAGCCAAGCGAGGCAACGCCGACGACCTCGCCCACATCGACCGCCAGCTTCGTGCCGGTGCGGACGACCGCGGTATCGCCGCAGGTATAGCGAACCGGCATCGTCGAGCGAGGCGCCCGCGTCGCGCACGCGGATGCACCGAGGATGGTGGCGAGGATCAGCAGGCGCTTCGTCATGCCGCCGCTCCGAGCACGTCGCGGGCCAGCGCGATGGCTCGGTCCGCGCCGGTCCGGTGGCCGAGAGACCCGCGAGGCAGGCAAGTCTTGCCGTACCCCGGCAAGTCTTGCCGGCAGCTATAGCTTGTACTGCTTCAGCTTCAGCGTGAACGTGCGGATGGGCATGTCGATCAGCTGCGCGGCGCGGGTCTTGACGCCGCCGGAGGCGACCAGGGCCTCGCTCATCCGTCGTCGCTCGAGCTCGCGAAGCTCCTCGGCGATCGCGCGGAAGCTGGCCGGATCGCGCGTCGCGGCTGCGTCGATGACGGCGGTGGGACCGGTGGGCGCGGCGATCGTCGTCGTCGCGCCGCCGAGGCGCTCGGGAAGATCCGATGGCTCGACGAGCTCGTCGGGTGCCGCGGCCACGACGTACTCCATCGTGTTGCGGAGCTCGCGGACGTTGCCCGGCCAGGTATGGGTCAGCAGCACCTGCATCGCCGCCGGGGTGATCGTCATCGGTGCGCGGCCCGCGCGTGTGGTGCCCTGCGCGAGGAACTCGCGCGCGAGGATCGGGATCTCGGTCTTGCGGTCGCGCAGCGGCGGCAGGATCACCGTCGCGCCGCCGAGCCGGAAGTAGAGATCCTGGCGGAACCG
>JBKJUF010000066.1:0-13629 GCA_046590445.1 Kofleriaceae bacterium | reverse complement strand
GCTTGTACGAGATGCTGACCCGGATCCCGCCGTTCACCGCGACGAACGAGATGGACCTCCTGATCAAGGTCCGCGATGCGAAGTACAAGCCGGTCAGCGAGCTGACGCCCGGCATTCCGATCGAGCTCGAGCAGATCACCGATCGCTGCCTGACGCGCAGCCGCGCGAACCGCTACCAGACCGCCGCCGAGGCCGAGGTCGACCTCCGCACGTTCCTCCACAAGTTCATGCCGAACTACTCGCGCAGTCACCTCGGGCGGTTCATCCGCAAGAGCTTCGCGCAGGAGATCGAGCGCGAGCTCCGCATGCTCGAGGAGTACGTGCTCACCGACGAGCCGAGCGATGACATCGGCGAGAACCTGATGGGCGCGGACGATAACTTCGAGCCGCCCGAGGTGCCGTTTCACCCGAAGCCGACCTCGGTCAGCATCGCGTTGCCGCAGAGCGACTTCTCGAGCGCGTCGAACTTCACGACGATGCCGAAGGCCGAGCGCGAGGAGGACATCCACGCGCAGAGCACGGTGATCCTAGAGGGTGGCCGCAAGCGGCAGCCTCCACCGTCGGTGCCCCCGCCGCGCACCCGCGGCCGCACGCAGCCGCCCCCGGTGCCGCAGCCACGCGGGCCGACGCGACCGATCTACGACGAGGCTCTGCACTCGGCGCCGACGATGATCATCGACATCGGCCGGATGCGCAGCAGAAACCGCGGTTAATTTAGCGAAGCTCGATCGCGAGGCCGAGGACCTCGTCGCCAGGCCGGATCGTCGCGTGCGTCGCGCCGCGATCGGCGTCGCGCGCGGCGGTGATCACCACCTCGCCGGTCGGGCAGTCGCGAACACGGAACTCGCCCTCCGAATCGGAGACGGCCTCGGCGAGCGGGCCGCTGCCGTCGGCGAGCTGCACAGTGATCCGCGCGCCGGCGACGCGGCGGCCGCGCGCATCGCGAACGATGCCGCCGACGAGCGCACCGCGTGCGAGGTCGAGCCGGATGTCGCGGACCGACGTCACGCCTGGTGCCCGCGAGACCGGGACGTCGAGCTCGCGTACCAAGATCAAATATCCCGGTTCCTTGACGGCGATCTTCCAGCGCCCGGGGACCAGCGGACCAAGCCGCCAGTGGCCAAGCTTGTCGGTCACGGTATCGATGCTCGCGCCCGCAGGTCCAGTCGCCGCGATCGCGATGCCTGCGAGTGGCGCGCCGCTGCCGCCATCGAGCAGCGCCCCCTCGACAGCGCCGCCGAGCGGCAGCCGCAGCCGCACGCGGACCTTGCCGGCGGTCGACGCGGCGGTCGCGAGCTCGACAGGTGGATATGCGGGATGCGTGATCCGGACGCGCAGTGGCCCGTCCGGGAGCATGTCGATCGCGAACGTGCCGTCGTCGTCACGCGTGACCACGCGGCGGGCACTCGTGACGGCACCGCCGATCACCTCGATCGTCGCGCCACCGACCGTCGCGCCGGTCGCGTCGTCGAGCGTCCCCCCCAGGATCGCATCGGCGACGACGAGCACGAGGTCCTCGCGCCGCTCCGCGGGTGTCGCGCCGAGCGCGATCGCGAGCTCGAGCGTGCGCCGTACATCGCCGTGCCCGAACGCGGTAGCCGCGAGCTGGACCGTACCGTCGAGCGGACCGAGGCGATAGCTGCCGTCGCCGGCGGTATACCCCTCGAGCGCCGCGCCGACGTCGGGCTTCGCGGTCAGCTGCGCACCGGCAACCGGGACGCCGTGCTGATCGGTGACCTTGCCGACGATCATCGTGCCCGGCGACAGCATGATGTCGACGTTCGCGAGCGTCGCGCCGAGCTCGATCGCGACCGCCTTCGAGCCGCCCTCCGCGAAGCGCGCCACGGTCGCGAGGACAACCACCTTGCCCTTCGGGAGCCCGCGGATCCGATAGCGCCCATCGGGTCCCGTCGTCCACACGGGCGCGCGCGACGGATCGATCGCGAGCGGTAGCGGCTCGCTGACGAAGCTGCCGACCGATGGATCGATTGACGCGGTACGCGCGAGCGCGGTGCCCGGCGGCGGAATCGGTGGGATCGGGCCGACCGTGACACCGAGCTCGCCGCGCGGGATGAGCTGCGGATCGGCGGTGAGCACGCCGGTGACCGGCGTCGGTGCAGCCAAGAGGCCGCTGAACCGGCGCAGGCGATCCTGGTCGACCGCCTCGGAGTACTCGGGCGCGGATGACACGGTTGGCTGGCTCGTGCCGAGCGCTCGCACGGTGGCCCCCGCGATCGGGTTGCCGTCGCCATCGAGGATACGACCCTCGACGGTACCGCCCCGGATCAGCGCGAGCTCGGGGATGCCGCGGCCCGCCTCGATCTGGATCCCGCGGGGGCTCGTGTAGCCGGGCGCGAACGCATCGACGACCCACTCACCGTGCGGAATGCCCTCGATGCGAAACACGCCGTCGTCGCCGCTGCGCGCGTAGCGCGGAGCCTGATCGTCGCCGATCGGGCGCAGCTCGACGGCCGCGACGACCCCCGCGCCACCCTCGCGATCGACGACGCGCCCGACGACGATCGTCGCCTCCTCGAGCCGGAGCTCGGTCGCTGCGAACGGCCCGCTACCGAGCCGGTTGACGCGTACCGCGCGCGCGGCGAGCGTGTTCCGCCACGCGAACAGCTGGTAGCGACCCTCCGGCAGATCCGCGAAGTGGAAGGCACCGCTCGAGTCGGTGCGGGTCTCGAGGGTGCCGCCGATCGCGTCGCCGCGCAGTCCGACCTGGGCGTTCGGCACCAGCGTGGTCCCATCGACCACCGTGCCGTCGATCCGGACCTGGCGCGCGATCACGATCCGCACCTCGTCGGCCGGCACCGGGACGTAGCGCACCTCGGCGGGCAAGAGGCCCGGTCCGGTCACCCGCAGTGTGTAGCGGCCGGGCGCCGGCACGTCGACAGCGAACCTGCCGTCGGCGGCGGTCGCGGCGCCGAGGTAGACGACGTCGGCGCTCGCGCTGCCGCTGCCGGCGCCAGTCGTGGCGGCAGGGCCTGGCGCGGTTGCGGTGCCGCCGGCGAGCGCGCGATCGGCCGCGCCGCGCTCGAGCTCCGCGCTGACCTCGGCGCCGGCGACGGGCGCGCCGGCGCCGTCGACCACCGTACCGCCGATCCGCACGCCGCGCACCGGATCACCCGGGGCCGTGGGGCCGAGCGGCGCACGGAGCGCGGCGCCCGATGCCGAACCGATCCCAATGGCCGATCGCGGCCCGTTGCCACGCTGCAGCCGCGCGATCGCGAACGCGCCGATCGTGACGAGCAGCGCGGCGATCGAGAGCGCGGCGATCCTCCGGTTGCGTCGCAGGGTGGGTGCGGCGGTCGCGACCGGCGGATCTGCGTCGACGACCGGCGCATCGGCGGGCGCATCGGCGGGCGCATCGGCGGCTGCATCGCCGGCTGCATCGCCGGCCGCGTCGGCCATCTCGGCCATGTCGGGATCGGGCACCGGCTCGGGTGCGGGCACCGGATCGTCGGCGTCGGCGTCCCGGTCCTCGCTCACGACGCCAACGATAGCGCGATCCGGGTTACCCTACCGCCGTGTCCTCTCCTCTGTTCGCGAACCAGCGCGAGTCGAACCTGGCCTCGACGGTATCGCTCGTCGAGGCTGCACTCTCGGAGCTCGGCCATCCCGCACCGTCGAGCCGCGTCACGGACAACCACGCGCTCCACGCGTGGAACATCCCGAAGGGCTCGGCGATGACGCGGGTGACGCTGATCCATCGCAGCGAGTTCACGCATCTCCGAGTCTGCGCGATCGTGATGACCGCGGACAGCGCGGTCGATCGCGCCGCCCTCCACACCCACCTGCTCGAGCTCAACGCGAGCCTGTGCGGCGCGGCCTTCGCGACCGATGGCGAGCAGGTGCTGCTCGTCGGCGAGCGCTCGACCCTCGATCTCGATCGCAGCGAGGTGCTCGAGCTGATCAACCGCGTCACGACGTACGCCGACGACCACGACGATCTGCTGGTCCAGCGCTTCGGCGGCAAGCTCGGAATCGCGTAGCGCCTGGCGGCATCAGCAACGGCTGTTCCGACCGACGCTCGCGCGCGTCACGGTCGGCCGATCCAGGTCTCCACCGGTTTGTCTGGCTGCCCGCGTGAGCGACAGTCCCCGCATGGATCAGCTCCTCGGGTATGTGAATGCGGCCAGCGCCGCGCAGTGGGTGGCCGGAGTCGGGCTCGGCTTTCTCGTGTGGTTCATCGTTCGCTACGGTGTGCTCGGGTTCTATACCGTCGATCAGGATCAGCGTGCGGTGTTGACGAGCTTCGGGCGCGCCCAGCGGCTGCTCGGGGCGACGACGGTCTACACGCCCGAGGGTGCCGTCATGCGCGACACCGAGAAGGATCGCTATGCGTGGCCGCAGGTCCGCGTGATCGGACCGGGTGGTCCGTACTTCCGATGGCCATGGCAGCGCCTGCACAAGATCTCGATCGCGACGCGCACCGTCAACATGGCCTGGGATCCGGACTCGCCGGGGGCGAACAAGAACGGCTCCGAGATCGACGCGGTCACCAAGGATCAGCTCAATGTCGGGCTGACCGGCCAGGTCCGGTTCCGGGTGTCGGAGCAGAACATGTACGCGTACCTGTTCGGCGTGAAGAACCCGCCGTCGCACGTCATGGGCTTCTTCATCTCGATCCTGCGCGAGCGGATCGCGAAGTTCGAGGCACCGCATGCCGCGGGACCGAGCGCGGACGCCGAGATCGCGGAGATCGCCGGCGTCTCGATCAACGATCTGCGGAAAAATCTCCGGATGCTGAACGACATCATGGACAAGGAGTGCGCGTCGTCGGTCGCGCGCTACGGCGTCCACTTCGATGCATCACTGATCACCGAGATCGATCCACCGGTCGAGGTCGAGTCCGCGCTCGCCGCGATCAACACCGCGCACAACCACGTGTCGTCGGATATCAGCCTCGCACAGGCCGCAGCCGATCAGCGCATCGTGCAGAGCCGCCGCGCCGTCGAGATCGAGACGCTCCGCGCGCAGGCCGAGGTCGAGCCGTTACGGGCGCTCGCCGCTCAGCTCGCGACGCTCAAGAGCCACGGCCCCGCCGCGCTCGACACCTACGTTCGCAACGTCAAGCTCGGCCTGTTCACCAAGGCGGACCGCGTGTTCATGGAGAACAAGTAATGTCGAAGCACGTCCTCGTTCTTGCCGGCTTCGCGTTCATCGGCTGGTGGCTCGCGATGCCGATCTTGTTCTGGTTTCTGCGCATGCTCGGCTTCTACATCATCGTGCCCGAGCGCCGGTGCCACGTGTACACGCTGTTCGGCACGGTCGTCGCCGTGTTCGACGAACCTGGCGTGTACTCGATGTGGCCGAAGATCGGCATCAAGTCGCTGCTCGTACCGTTGCTCGGCAAGCGCTACGTCCTCGATCTCCGGATCGATCAGACCTATCTGCGCTCGCAGCCGGTCAACTCGGAGGAAGGCGCGCCGATGGGGATCGGCGTCTGGTACGAGATGTACATCTCCAACCCGACCGACTACCTGTTCAAGAATCAAGATCCCGAAGGCTCGCTGCGGGCCAACGTCTCGAACGCCACCGTACGCGGCCTGTCGAACATGAAGCTCGGGAAGCTGCTCGAGGATCGGCACGAGCTCTCGCAGACGGTCCGAGAAGAGGTCTCCCAGAGCTCGCACGAGTGGGGTTTCCGGGTCGGCTCGGTCTACATCCGCAAGGTCCACTTCCGCGACGTCGGGATGATCCGCCAGATCGAGGAGAAGGTGACCAACCGGCTGCGTCAGGTGACGTCGGCGATCAAGCAGGACGGCGCGAACCAGGTCAGTGTCATCACCTCGGGCGCCGAACGGACGGCCGCAGTCGAGTTCGCACGTGCCGCGGCGATCAGGCCCGAGATCGTGGGGATCGCGCTGCGCGATATCGGCAGTGACAAGGAGATCTCGAGTGCGATGTTCGAGATGCTCGAGGTCCAGCGCTTGCTCGAGAGTCAGGCGCGGATCACGCTCCTCCCGCCGGGCTCGACGCAGCACGTGTTCGGCGCGAACCTCGCGGCGCACTCGTCGCGCGGCAACGGGTAGTCGCCGTCAGGGCACCGTTTCACCAGGTGCCGGTCATCGATGACGACGGCTTCGTCGTGACCGAGTCGGCCGCGGTGGTGCGCTACCCCGCTGTTCGAACCCACCCGCAGCGCCTGCCACGCGCCGCCGCGTTTCCCTGCGCGCTGATCATTCCTCGGGCGCGATGACCGTGCCGCGCCAGATCTCCGCGTGTGTCAGAGGTGCGGCCACAGTCCGAGTGTAGAGCCGGGCGTAACTCGTGGCGACCGGATCTTGGCGTGGACATCGGCGCTCCGCCGTTGACGGGCGCGCGGCTTACCCGTCTGTAGCTCTTGGACCGTACCGGCCAATGCGCGCTGTTCCAGGCACACGCTGAACTGTCGGCGATGTGCTGTGGTCTCCGCCGGATCGCCGACCTCCACGCCGCCGTCGCCGTCAACGACCACGTGTACGACTATGAGGGTTACGTCGTGCGCAGATCGCCGACGCCCGGGCGCACGTCGCGGCCGCGCGGGCCTTCGTCGAGCGCGATCGAGGTCAGGACGTTGGGGCACAGCGTCAGCTCGGCGAGCTCGCGTAGCACGCGGCCGCGCGAGTCGATGAGCTTGGCCTCGGACAGCACGACGAACTCGACCGGGCCCGAGCTCGGCTGGCACGACGCCAGGTAGCCGGTGATCCGGGCGCCGGTGTCGTACTCGATCGTGACGCGATGGCTGATCAGGTCGTGCAGCTTCGAGTAATTCGGCATGCGGACCTCCTCATATCACGCTACTCGGCCCACGGGTCGACTTCCGGGCCGCGGTGGGGCTGCGGTATCTCTGCTACACACGGCTCGTGACCAAGGACGCCAAGCCCCGCGCGCCGAAGCTCCGCACGGCGAAGTTTGCCACCGACGCCGACATCGAGATCAAGGGTGCGTACGTGCCGGGCGATGCGCCGGCCGAGCCCCCGCCAGCCGCCGGGCAGTTCCCGTTCACGCGCGGCGTTCAGGAGACGATGTATCGCGGCCAGCTGTGGACGATGCGGCAGTACGCCGGCTTCGGGACGGCGGCCGAATCGAACCGCCGTTACAAATATCTGCTCGCGCAGGGTGGCAAGGGACTCTCGGTCGCGTTCGACCTGCCGACACAGATGGGCCGCGACTCGGACCATGCGATGGCGCGTGGCGAGGTGGGCCGCGTCGGCGTCGCGATCGATTCGCTCGACGACATGCGCGTGCTGTTCGACGGCATTCCGCTCGCCGACGTCTCGACGTCGATGACGATCAACGCGACCGCGGCGACGCTCCTCGCGCTCTACATCGCGGTCGGCGAGGAGCAAGGCGTCGCGCCGGCGGCGCTGCGCGGCACGATCCAGAACGACATCCTCAAGGAGTACATCGCGCGCGGCACGTACATCTATCCGCCTGCAGCGTCGATGCGGATCATCACCGACACGTTCAGCTACTGCGCCGCGCACGTGCCGCAATGGAATACCGTGTCGATCAGCGGCTACCACATCCGCGAGGCGGGCTCGGACGCCGTGCAGGAGGTCGCGTTCACGCTCGCGGATGGCATCGCATACGTCGAGGCCGCCGTCGCCGCCGGGCTCGATGTCGACGAGTTCGCGCCGCGCCTGTCGTTCTTCTTCAACGTCCACAACAACTTCCTCGAGGAGGTCGCGAAGTTTCGAGCCGCGCGCAAGCTGTGGGCGACGATCATGCGCGACCGGTTCGGCGCGACGAGCCCGAAGAGCCAGATGCTGCGGTTCCACAGCCAGACCGCGGGTGTCACGCTGCAGGCGCAGCAGCCGCTCGTCAACGTCGCGCGGGTGACGATGCAGGCCCTCGCGGCTGTGCTCGGCGGGACGCAGTCGCTGCACACGAACTCGTATGACGAGGCGCTCGGGCTGCCGACCGAGGAGGCCGCGCGGATCGCGCTGCGCACGCAGCAGGTGATCGGGCACGAGTCCGGCGTCGCCGACTTCATCGATCCGCTCGGTGGGTCGTGGGCCGTCGAGGCGCTGACCGCCGAGATCGAGCGCCGGGTCGGCGTGTACTTCGCGCGGATCGACAAGCTCGGCGGCATGGTGCGCGCCATCGAGCAGGGCTTTCCGCAGGGCGAGATCGAGCGCCGCGCGTACGAGCACCAGGTCGCCGTCGAGAAGCAGGAGCGGATCGTCGTTGGCGTCAATGACTTCGTGATGACCGAGGAGACGCCGGTCCCGGTCGCCACGATCGATCCCGCGCTCGAAGAAGATCAAGTCCAGCGCGTCCGCGCCGTGCGAGCCCGCCGCAACGCCGCCGAGCACACCCGATCGCTGACCGCGCTCGACGACGCCGCGCAGGGCACCGGCAACCTCGTCGCCCCGATCGTCGGTGCCGTGAAGGCGATGGCGACGGTCGGCGAGATCGCCGATGTCCTGCGCGCGCGGTTCGGTGAATACCATCCCGGCCGCTGACAGGGCCGCTGGCGCCCCGGGCCGCTGACGCGACCGCTGGCACCAAACCGCTGACTCAGTTCAGCTCGTCGTCGAGGATCACCTCGTCGACCTCTGCGCCGTCATCGTCAGACATCTCTTCGGGGGCCTCCTCGGTGACGTCGTCGATCTCCGGATCTGGGATGTCGGGCATCGGTTCCGCGGTCTCGTAGCTGTGCTCGACGGCCGGCTTGTCGGTCCGCATCACGATGATGCTATCGACGCCATCGAGGCGCTTGCGGCTCGCCTTCGCCTGGCTCGACCCGAGCTTGCCGCCGGTCTCGAAAGCGACGCGCGCGTCGTCGAGCTCGTCGAGGTGCTCGTAGGCGGTCCCGAGGTTGTTCCACATGAACGCGGTCGCGCCCTTGCGGCTCGTCGCCTCGACCAGCGCGTCCGCCGCGTCCTGGTAGCGCTTCAGCAGGAGGTTCGTGTAGCCGAGGTTGTTCCACGCCCACGCGTTGTCGGCGTTGAGCTCGGTCGCCTGCCGGAACGCGATCAGCGCGTCCTCGTAGCCATGGCGCAGCAGCTCCGCGCGACCGAGCGTGTTGTAGGCCTGGCTCGACTCGGGCGCGAGCTTGACGGCCTTGTTCGCGGCCTTGATCGCGAGCGCGCGATCACCGGTGGTGATGTACGAGCGCGCGAGCTCGATATGCGGCTCGGCCTGCTTCTTGTCGAGCTTTGCCGCTGCCTCGAACAGCTCGCGTGCGCGCGGATGCTCGCCCTTGGCGACGAGCTCGTTGGCGAGCTTGATGATGTCGACGTACTTCGTCGGCATCGCGATCTCGACGATCGGCGCCTTGCCAAACTCGGCCTTCGGTACCTGTGGCACCTCGGCGACGGGATCGGAAGCACCGCCCTGCTTCGGCGGAGCGGGATGGGAGGTTTCCGTCGGCGACGGGCTGACTCGATCTCCGCACGCCGACACCGACACGACCATCGCGAACAGGACTGTTTTCAGGGAAGACTTCATGGTGATCCTTCAGACCTCGGGGGAACCCGCGGTTTCTGAACCGGACCAGGAGCATCGGCCGTGCCACGCCGGCTCCCGCAGCGGTTGCGCCAGGTTGTGGGCGCGTGTGGGTCGGCGGACACGAGGTCCGTCCCCACTGCCTGCCACGCGGCGGAGCCCCCGTCGCGAACGCGGCGAACGAGTGCCACGCGTCGCGAACTGTGTCGATCAGAGGCCGGCGTGCGCGCGGATGTGGACGACCGCGTCGAGCTTGCCGCTCGGAACCGACTGGCTGCCGGTGACGGTCAGCGTCGCGCCGACGATCACGTTGAACGGCGTCATGTAGTTGCTCATGACCGCGACGAGCTGCGCCTCGCCGTCAGCGGTGAACACGAGCGTCTGCTTCGTCGTCGTCGTGCCGGCGGGGATCGGCGCGATGACGCCGATCTTCTTCGCCGCGGGGTCGCGGGGATCCATGATCGACATCGGCGCGATGTAGACGCCGAGCTCGGGCGTGGCGACGTTCAGCGTGTTCTGCGTGACCTCGTAGTCGAGGCCATCGATCGTCACCTTGATCACGGGCTGGTCGTTGATCGACTGGAGCTCCGGCTTCTCCATGATCAAGTTGACGCCCTGGTGCAGCCCGACCTGCATCTGGAGCTCGCAGCGGCTGCTCGGGTTGCAGGTGCCGGAGCAGTCCATCGCGCAGGCGAGCACGGCAGCGCTGTTGCATTGCGACGAGCTCATGCACGTGGCGTTGAAGAAGGCGTCGGCCTGCGCGGCATCGACGTCCCAGCTCGCCGAGTCGATGCTGAACTTCTTCTCGGGCAGATCGAGGTTGAAGTTGGTGACGTCGGAGCTGATCAGGCCACAGCTATTCGAGAGGAGGGCCAGCGACGCCAGCAGCGTCACCGCCCCCATGCGGTTCGTTAATTTACTCATAAAGGACCTCCACAGACGACGCGGATCCATTCTAGCACCCGGGCTACGGACGGACCCAGATTCCGTCGACGGCGTGACCGTCGCTACACCCGAAGCGACCCACCTACACGCCTACAGCGAGCTGACGAGCTGCTCGGCGACCGTCCACGGGTCGGTGCGGTGCTCGACCACTTCCTGCGCGATCTCGGTCATGCCTCCGCGAGCGGCCATGGCCTTGTTAGCACGGTCCGCCAGCAGCGCCCGGACGAGCTCGCCGAGGTGCGCCGTCGCACGCGCGTTGGCACGTCCGGCGGCTGTCTCGCCCGACCACGCGCGCCCGCGATGCCGCTCGATCGCGGCGCCGAGCTCGACGATTCCGGATCCGTCCGCGGTGCCGCGCGTCGCGATCGTCCGCACGATCTCGACCTCCTTGCGCTCGCCGGTCGCTCGCAGATCGAGCATGTGCAGGAGGTCGCGCTCGGTGCGATCGGCGCCCTCGCGGTCCGCCTTGTTGACGACGAGGACGTCGGCGACCTCGAGCAGCCCGGACTTGATCGCCTGGATGTCATCACCGAGCCCCGGGACCGTGACCACGACGGTCGTGTGCGCGGCCTTCATGACGTCGATCTCGTCCTGGCCGACGCCGACGGTCTCGATCAGCACGCGTTCGTAGCCCATCGCGTCCAGCACGTGGGCGACGTCGAACGTCGAGCGGGACAGGCCTCCGAGGTGGCCACGGGTCGCGAGGCTGCGGATGAACACGCCGGGATCGAGGGCATGTCGCTGCATGCGGATGCGATCGCCGAGGATCGCGCCGCCCGAGAACGGCGAGGTCGGGTCGACGCAGACCACGCCGACGCGCTCACCGGCGGCGCGGTAATGCGCGATCAACGCGTCGACGACGGTGGACTTGCCAGCACCCGGGTTGCCGGTGATGCCGACGAGGTACGCCTTGCCGGTGTGCGGGAACAGCGCCTTCAGCTTGGCGATCGCGTCGGGACGGCGATCGTCGAGGTCTCGCATCAGGCGAGCGGCGGTGCGGATGTCTCCGTCGAGGATCGGCTGGATATCTGCGGTCGTCACGGCTTTGCCTTGAAGCGCTGCTCGGGGCCAGCGGGGGTGTAGAGCTGGACGGCCCGCACGTCAGCCGTCGCGGTGAAGGCGTGCTTGGTGTTCGGCGGGATCTGGATCACCGAGGTCGCGGTCACCGGCTGGTGGACGCCGGCGATCGTCACCGTGCCGGTACCGGCGAGCACGTAGAGCAGCTCGGTCTCGCGCTCGTGGACGTGCTCGGCGACCGTCGTGCTTGCGGGCAGCGTGATGATCGACGCCGCAAGGAGTTTGGATTTCGTCGTCGCGGGCTCGGCGAAGATCGAGACCGGCCCGTGACGCTTCGCCGCGCTCGCCGGCAGGAAGATCTGCGCGGGGGCAGCTTTCGTGGTCCCGACCTCGCGGGTCGGCAGCGCGCCTGCGCGCGCACTGCCCTCGCGGCCACCAGGGGTCATCACGATCATCGCGTGGACATCGCCGCTCGCCGCGACGACATCGCGCGCGGTCTGCGGCGGCACGTACACCATGTCGCCGGCCGCGACCGCGCGGCCATTCATCGTCGCCGCGCCGAGGAAGTACCAGAGCTCGGCACGCTCGGCGAGCCGCAGCCCGGTCGAGCCGCCGGCCTGCAGTGCCAGCTCGATCATCGATGCCGCGCCGTTGCCCGAGTTGTTCTCGTCGAGCAGCACCGCGACCGACACCTTGCCCTGGCCATTCCACGCGACCAGCGCGCGCTCGATCACGTTCTGACCATCCGGTGCGCGGAACTTGAACGGCAGCTGGATCGCCTGGCCGTGGAGCGGCGGGGCCCACGGATAGGCGCCGAGCAGGTCGACGAGGCACGTCGCGAGGCGCTTGTTGCGTGCGGTGTCGCGGATGATCGTCGCGGTCGCGCGGCCCGGCGCGATCTCGATCTGCGCGTCGAGCTCGCCCTCGATGTCGAAGCGCTCGGTCGCGGCCGCGGCCCAGCAGCCCTGCGCGGCCTCGTCGTGCTCGTTCATCGCCTTCTGGATCGCAGCGAGCGTCGCCTCCTGATCGATTCGTCCTACTGGCGGCGGCGCATCGACCAGCACCGGCGCGTTGCTGCTGGCGCTGCCGGGTGGCTTCGCGCCCTCCGGCGTCGCCGGTCTGGTCTCGCGCGGTCCGCACGCCGCCGCGAGCAGCGCGACGACTACGGAGCCGACGAGGCGCATCACGCGCATCACGCGCATCACGCGCATCACGCGCATCAGGCGACCTTCGGACGCAAGTACGACTCGACCCACTCGATGATCTCGTTCGTGCTCGCGCCCGGCGTGAAGATCTTCGCGACACCCATCTGCGCGAGCTTCGGGAGATCGTCGCGCGGCACGATGCCGCCGCCGAACACGACGACGTCGGAGACGCCGCGCGCCTTGAGCGCGTCGATCACCGCGGGAAACAGCGTCATGTGCGCGCCCGACATGATCGAGAGCCCGACCGCATCGACGGCCTCCTGTACCGCCGCCGCCGCGATCATGTCGGGGGTCTGGTGCAGGCCCGTGTAGACGACCTCGTAGCCGGCATCGGCGAGCGCGCGCGCGACGATCTTGGCCCCACGGTCGTGACCGTCGAGACCCGGCTTGGCGACGAGGATGCGGAGCTTGCGATCGGACATGTCGGTACCTCTCTAACGAACAAGATTACGCGCGATCACGAGCCGCTGGATCTCGCTGGTGCCTTCGTAGATCCGCGTCGCGCGGACGTCGCGCAACGCGCGCTCGACGGGGAAGTCGCGAACGTAGCCGTAGCCGCCATGGACCTGGAGCGCGATGTCGCAGATCTTCCAGGCGTGCTCGGTCGCGAACAGCTTCGCCATCGCGGCGAGCTGGGCGAACGGCTGGTCCTGCTGCTTTGCGTACGCCGCGCGCAGCGTCATCAGCGTCGCCGCGTCGAGCCAGGTCGCGGCGTCGGCGAGCATGTTGCCGACCGCCTGGTGCTTGATGATCGGCTGACCGAACGTCTCGCGGTCGAGCGCGTAGCGGATCGCGGCCTCGAGTGCACCGCGGGCGATACCGACCGCCTGCGAGGCGATGCCGATCCGGCCGCCGTCGAGCGCGATCATCGCGAGCGCGAAGCCGCCACCGACCGAGCCGAGGATCTGATCCGCGCCGATCTCGACGCCGTCGAGCACGAGCTGCGCGGTCGAAGAGCCGTCCAGACCGAGCTTCTCTTCGAGGCGCGCGACGGTGAGGCCGGGCGAGCCGCCCGGCA
>JBKJUF010000719.1:0-6091 GCA_046590445.1 Kofleriaceae bacterium | reverse complement strand
GGAACAGCACCGCGACGCGGACGCCACTCGAGACGACCTTCACGTCGGTCCTCTCGCATCACGATGCACTGGCTGGTCCACCACCGAGCTGTCGTTATACCTCACAGACCGCCTTTGCCCGTGCCGAGGATCGTCAGCAGGATGTCGGTCAGGAAGTAATCCATGACGAGGACCGTGACCGATCCCATGACGACCGCGCGTGTGGTGCCCATGCCCACCCCGCGCCCGCCGCCGGTCGCGTGAAAGCCCTGGTAGCAGCCGATCAACGTCACCATGAAGCCGAAGAACACGCTCTTGATCAGGCCCTGCAGCACGTCGGTCAGCAGCACGATCTCGCGCAGGTTTGCCACCCATTGCCCCTGGTCGACGCCCTCGAGCAACACGGCGACGATGTACGCGCCGCCCATCCCGACGACGAAGAACAGCAGCGACAGGATCGGTGTCACGATCATCGAGGCGATCAACCGCGGCAGCACGAGGAACTGGATCGGGTTGACGGCCATCGACTCGAGCGCGTCGATCTGCTCGGAGATCCGCATCGTGCCGAGCTCGGTCGCGATCCCGGCACCGGCGCGGCCGGCGAGCATCAGCGCGGTCATCACCGGCGCGAGCTCGATCGAGAGCGCCTTGCCGGTGGTGCCGCCTGCAAACGACTCGAGGCCGAACTGGCGGAACGCCGCGACGGACTGCAACGACAGCACGGCACCTGTGAACACGCCGACGAGCAGCACGATCGGCAGGCTCGCGAAGCCGATGTACTCGAGCGCGTCGAGATAGTTCTTGGGGCGATACGGCCGGCGCGGCAGCCACGACAGCGCCCGTGCCGTCAGGATGAGGTGGCCGCCGACCATCTCGAGGAAGCGATGGATCGGCGCACCTGCATCCCTGACGCCCGCCCAGACCGCGCCGCCGATCGAGTCCCCCGGTGGGAGCTTGCGCGGCCGCTCTTCGCCGGTCAGGCTCGTGGCGAATTCCTCTCCACGCGGCGGCGTGTTGGGTGCACCAGGCGCCATGACCGGCGGGTTCTGCGTCGGCGCAGGCTCCGGTCCATCTGGGGACAGCGGACGCACCTGGGTCGGCTCGTCGTCGGCCGGGCCGCTCATGGCGGACCACCAACGTAGGTACGGGGGACGCGCTTGCTCATGCCGCAGGTGACTTCGTACTCCGAGAGCCCGGCCCACGCACCGTACTCGGCCGCGCTGATCGATGCACCACCCGAGGCGCGACCGAGCAGGACCGCGGGATCACCCACGGCAATCTCCAGCACATCGGTCACGTCGGCGATCGTGATGTCCATGCTGATGAGCCCGACGAGCGGCACCCGGATCCCGCGAATCGCGACCTGCGCGTGCCCGCTCGCGCGCCGCGGCAGGCCGTCGGCATAGCCAACCGGGAGGACCGCGATCCGGGTCGGTCGGGTCGCCCGCCACGACGCGCCATAACCGACCGAGCCACCGGTCGGAATCGAGCGAAGCTGCGCGACCTCGGTGAGCAGGCGCATCGCCTGGGTGCGCGCCGCACCGTCGGGCCACCGCCCGTTGCCGTAGAGGGCGATACCGGGTCGCACGAGATCGAAGCGGGCCTCGGGAAACAGCAGGGCACCGGAGCTGTTCGCGGCGTGCTTGATGCGGATCGCGGCGCCCGCTGCGGTGACCGCGCGCTCGGCCTCGGCGAAGCTCCGCAGCTGCACGCGCGTCATCGACGCCGGATCCGCCGGATCGTCGGTGTCGGCACACGCGAAGTGCGTCATCAGCCCGACCAGCATGATCCCGTTGCGGGCGGCGTCACGCGCGACCTCGCCGGCTTGGGCGACGGGCACCCCGAGCCGCCCCATGCCGGTGTCGACCTTGAGGTGGGCCTCGATCGGATGACCGCTCCGGCGCACCGCGGCGGCGATCGCAGCTGCGTCGTCGTCGCTGGCGATCACCGGGGTCAACCGTGCCGCGATCATCTCGTCCTCGCCGCCGTGCTGGCTCGGACCCATCACGAGCACGGGCGAGGCGACGCCTGCCTCGCGCAACGCGACCCCCTCCTCGACCAGGCTGACCGCGAAGCCGCTCGCCGCCTTCGCGTGCTCGAGTGCCTGCGCGACCGCGATCGCCCCGTGGCCATAGGCGTCTGCCTTGACGACCGCGTAGAGGTTGGTACCGGCGCGCGCCCGGACCGCGCGCGCGTTGCCGACGATCGCGGCGAGGTCGACCTCGACGCGAGTGCGCCGGATCATCGTCGACGCGTGCATCGAGGCGATCTGAGTCTCGCGCGTGTCGCGTGTCAAGGTAACCGGCGGATTCGTCGGCGGAATCTCGCGATCTAGGCAACGCTCGCCAGCGTTCGCTGGCTCGCTCCATCTCGGGCACCCGAAACGCAAACACCCGCGCTCGCGTTGGTACGAGCACGGGTGCGGTCATCACCGTGACGGTGCCGGGCACCGTGGGACTGCGTGCTACGCGGCCTTCTTCTTCTCGCAGCGTTCGATCAAGGCCGGCGTCACCACCAGCGAGCGACCGCGCGGGATGATGAGCCCATCGCGCGCGAGCTGGTTGAAGGCGCGAGAGATCGTCTCGCGGCAGCTACCGATCATGTTCGCGAGCTCCTGCTGGGTCGGCCGGCGGCGCACGAGCAGGCCATCGGGCCCCGCGGCACCCTCCTCGCGGGCGAGCCCGACGAGGCGATGAACCAGCCGCTCGTTGACGTCACACAGCGCGAGCTGGGCGATCGTCTCGTCGGCGCGGCGGAGGCGGCGCGCCATCTCGCCGAGCAGGTTCAGTCCGGTCCGCGGATGCGCCGCGATGTGACGAAGGAGATCTTCGCGCGACAGCACCAGGAGCGTCGTCGGCTCGATCGCGAGGCAGTGTGCCGAGCGCGGCGCCTGGTCGAACAGCGACATTTCGCCAAACGAATCCCCCGCGCGGAGCAGCGACAGCGTCACCTCGCGTCCGCTCTCGCCGAAGATCACGACCTTCACGCGGCCATTCATGATGACGAACATGGCGTCACCCGGCTCGTCCTGGGCGACGACGGCAGAGCCGACGGCGACCTTGCGTACGGACACCCGTGCGGTGAGGTCCTCGATCGCGCTGATCGGCAGCGCGGCGAAGAGTGGAGCCCGCGCGATCGTCGCGCGGATCCGGGCGGGATCCTCGCCTGCGACGCGTGGATCCACGGGACGCAGTGGCATGGTGGGCGATACAACAGGGCGAGCAATTCCGAACGTCATGGATGAGCTCCTGGGGGGCGACGACCCGAATGAGCTTCTCTGCGAGGGTCGTGCCCGTGACCGGGATCGCGGCTCCTGTACGTGGTTCCAAGCCCTTGCCACCCCAACTACCCCCTTTCCCTGTGACGTAGGCTTCACAAAATCGATCATCACCAAGGCATGGATGTCGTGGTCGTCACAGCGAGCGGCCCGCGTCATTGACTTTGGAGGTGGGGACACCTGTCCGCCTGGGGGTGCCGGTGGGAGGCTCGAGCGACCGATCGATGCTAGGTTGCGCCCGATGTCGACGAGCATCGAGGTGGTCATCAACGGCCAACCTCGCACGGTGGCTGTGGGAATCACCGTCGAGGCGCTCATCGGCGAGCTCGGACTGGGTGACCGGCGGGTCGCGGTCGAGCGCAACCTCGAGGTCGTACCGCGCGCCCAGCACGCGACCACCGTCCTCACCGCCGGCGACCGGCTCGAGGTCGTCACCTTTGTCGGAGGAGGCTAAGTGACTGACGTGACCGCCACATCGACAGGCAGCGCATCGGACAGCTGGACGCTCGCGGGTCGCACCCTGCACTCGCGGATCATCGTCGGCACCGGCAAGTACAAGACGCTCGACGAGACCCGCGCCGCGCTCGCGGCTTCGGGCGCCGAGATCGTGACGGTCGCGCTTCGCCGCGTCGACCTCGCGAGCAAGGAGCCGACCGTCATCGACGCGATCGATCGCAAGCAGTACATCCTGCTACCGAACACCGCCGGCTGTTACTCCGCCGACGAGGCGATCCGGACGCTGCACCTCGCCCGGGAGCTCGGGATGGACGAGCTCGTGAAGCTCGAGGTGATCGGCGATCCCAAGACGCTGTTCCCCGACAACACCGCGACGGTCGAGGCCGCGCGCAGGCTCGTCAAGGAAGGCTTCAAGGTCCTGCCCTACTGCTCGGATGATCTGATCACGTGCAAGCGCCTCGAGGAGGCGGGCTGCCTCGCGGTGATGCCACTCGCCGCGCCGATCGGATCGGGCCTCGGGATCCGCAATCCGCACAACATCCGGTTGATCATCGAGAACGTCGGGGTCCCGGTGATCGTCGATGCCGGAGTCGGCACCGCGTCCGATGCCGCGATCGCGATGGAGCTCGGCTGCACCGCAGTGCTCATGAACACCGGGATCGCCGGCGCGCGTGACCCCGTGTTGATGGCGGAGGCGATGCGACTCGCGGTCGATGGCGGCCGCAAGGCGTTCCGCGCAGGTCGGATGCCGCGCCGCGATTACGCGAATGCGTCGTCGCCGACCTCGAACCTGATCGAGTGATGCGGCTCGTCGCGATCACCGATCGCGCCCGCATGATCCCGCGCGACGTCCTGGTGGCCGGTGACGTCCACGCGATCACCGACGCGTTCGGCGCCGCGATCGCACGCGTCGTCGCGCGGTCCGGCGGCGAGCTGATCGTGCAGGTCCGCGAGAAGGATCTCGACGGTGGCCCGCTGCTCGGCCTCGTCCGCGCGGCAATCGCGGCCGGCGCGACCGTGTGGGTCAATGATCGCGTCGACGTCGCGCTCGCCGCAGGCGCGCATGGCGCGCAGCTTCCCGAGCGCGGGTTGACGGTCGCGATGGCACGCGCGCTCGCCCCGCAGCTGCGGCTCGGGGTGTCCTGCCACTCGATCGACGGCGTGCGTGCGGCGGCCGACGCCGGCGCCGACGTGATCCAGCTCGGCCCGATCTGGCGGACACCCGGCAAGGGCGAGCCGCTCGGGCCGCTCGCGCTCGAGGGTGCACGCGCGGTGATCGGCACACGCAGCGAGCTCGTCGCAGTGGGCGGCATCGAGACCGTCGAGCGCGCACGCGCCGCGCTCCGTGCCGGCGCAGATGCGGTCGCCGCGATCCGCGCGGTGTGGTCCGGCGCGTTGAGCGCCGACTGACTATTTTTTGCGGACGCTCTTGCAGATCGTCGCGATCTGCTCGGCCATCGCTTCGCTCGTGAACGTGCCGCCCATCATCGTGCCGCACGAGTACTTCGCCTTGCCGCCCTTGCCGACCTTGATCAGCGTGTCGACGTTCCACGCCTTGCCGAGCGGCGGGTTGCGCTCGTAGCGAACCTCGGTCGCGCTGACCTGCTTGATGTTCGAGTTGTCCTTGTCGGTCGCGAGCGTCTTGACGCCGTCCTCCCAGAACTCGGCCTCGCCGATCGAGACCGAGTCGACATCGGACAGCACGATGCTGCGGCTCGCATCATCGAGCTCGATCTTCGCGTTCTGCGGCGCGGTCACGACGTAGCCAGCAAAGTCCTTGCCGAGGGGCGCGAGGTCGTGATCGACCATCGGCTCGGCCTTCGGCGGATCCTTCGGCGCCTCCTTCGCAGGCACGGCCGGATCGGCAGGCTTCATCGCGGGCTCGGTCGGCTTCATCGCCTGGTCGCCGGCCGCCGGCTCCTTGGGTGCGTCCTTGTCCGAGGACTTCTTGCATGCAACGACGGCGAGCAGCGCCACGATCACGAGGGCAATCTTCATCTGCGGATCTGTATCAGATCGGCTACCTTGTGACTCCACCGGTTCGTCCTGTTGCTCGCTCTCGTTGCGTGCAGCCGTACCGATCGATGTCGATCGCGTCGGCCTGACCGCATGCTTCACGCAGTAATCGTCCCGTCGACGTGCCCGGCATCGAAGGTGCGGATCTGCCAACAGCTCTTGCGTGATAAAGCTGGCTCGGGTACGAGTTAGGCCACTCAACTTGCCGGTGTAGCTCAGTGGTAGAGCAACGGTTTCGTAAACCGTCGGTCGCCGGTTCAATCCCGGCCATTGGCTCCAGCTTTTTCAGTCAAAGCTTCCAAGCGCGTGGGAATCCAGCCAGTCCGATCTTTTCAAAAGGAATCGCCTGAAAGCCTAGTTTCA
>JBKJUF010000397.1:0-33308 GCA_046590445.1 Kofleriaceae bacterium | reverse complement strand
AGGAGCTAGCTCGAGCATGCGCTCGACGATCCAGCCGCGCAGCGCGACCTCGGCTGCCAGCGCGGCGACGCCGACGAAGATCACGACGACCACGAGCTGGCTCGCGTTGCCGCGGACGACCGGGTAGCTCGACCACTCGACGCCGCGATCGCTCAGCGTCTCGACGACCGGCGTCCCGGCGATCAATGCGAGGCCGAGCGCGACCAGGCCGACGACCGCGCCGATCGCGAAGCGGTCGAGCCCACCACCGGCCACCTCGCCCCACCCGCGCCCGCGCACCCACCGCGACAGCGACGCGACGACGAGGAGCGGCAGCGCCACCGGCACCGCCTCGGGGATCGGCGCGAAAGCGATCGCGAGCACCGCCGCGATCTCGAACGGCACCAGCGCACGCAGCTCGCGGGACTCGCTCACCGTGGTCCTACGATAGCGCGCCGCGGCGGTTACCGGACCCAGTGGTGCTCGATGGCGATCGTTGAAACACCGAACGCCACGCGAACCTTGGGTCGATTCTTCGACGGAAATCGCAGCAAAAACACCCGGCCAGCACGCAACAGCCGGCCGTATCATGCTGTCGCGATCGGTATGAGGGAACCAACGCTTGTCGTCGCGTGTCTGAGCGTCCTGCTGTCGGCCACCGCCGCGGCCGAACCGACGGCGGTGGCGCTCGCCGAGCGCAAGGCCGCGCTCGAGAAGAAGCTCGGGAAGGGCTTCACGGTCGTCGTCGAGCCGCCGTTCGTGATCGTCGGCGACGAGAGTCCCGCGCGGGTCAAGCAGCGCGCGACTGGCTTCTTGCGCTGGACGCTCACGCTGATCGAGAAGGACTTCTTCACGAAGCGCCCCGAGAAGCTGATCGAGGTCTGGCTGTTCAAGAACGAGAAGACCTATCGCAAGGGCGCGAAGCAGTTCTTCGACGACACCCCCGACACGCCGTACGGCTACTACTCGTCGGAGGACGACGCGTTGATCATGAACATCGGCCCCGGAGCCGGCACGCTGTCCCACGAGCTCGTGCATCCGTACATGGAGGCGAACTTCCCGAACGGCCCGTCGTGGTTCAACGAGGGCCTCGCGTCGCTGTACGAGCGCCCGGTCGAGAAGAAAGGTCACATCATCGGGCTGCCCAACTGGCGCCTGCCGAACCTCAAGCGCGAGATCCGCGCGAAGACGCTGCCTTCGATCCGCACGCTCCTCGAGACCAGCCGCGATGGCTTCTACGAGGCCTCCTACGACTCGTACGCGTACGCGCGCTACCTGCTGCTCTACCTGCAGGAGCAGGGCAAGCTGCGCGACTTCTACACGACGTTCACCGCCGACACCAAGGACCTCACCGGCCGGATCGCGCTCGAGACGGTCCTCGGCGAGACGCTCGAGACGTTCGAGCCAAAGTGGCGCAAGTGGGCGATCGCGCTCCAGGGCGACAACCGCTGACGATCGCGTCGCGTGTCGTGGTCGACCTCGCGACGCGCTGATCAGTACGAGTAGCCGACCTTCGCGAAGACCTCGCGGCCCTCGCCGGGGATCCGCGGGATCACGACGGCTTCCGGCGTCGAGCGATCGTAGTCACCCGGGGCGGGCAGCTGGTCGCGCCGGCCGATCAGGTTGCGCGCGCCGACGGTGATGTCGAAGCCGCGGATGTTCGGCGCGTAGACGACGACGCTCCAGCCGAGCCAGCCCGGCGAGTCGGGAGATGCGCTGCCGTCGAGCGCCGGCCGCGTCGGGCGCCGGCCGATCAACGTGAGCTCGGTCGAGAGGTGAGCGAGCTCGAGGAGGCGCGGCGTCGAGATGCCGCCGTTCGCGGTGATCGCCGCCGAGTCGGGCACGTCACCATAGGCGAGCTCGGCACCGGCTTCCTCGCTGCTGCCGACCTTCGCGACCGCCGCGCCACCGAAGGCGTACCAGCCCTTGCTGTTGCGATAGCTGACCTCGGCCTCGACGCCCTGGGTGACGAACCGACCGAGGTTCTGGAACTGGAGCAGCAGGTCGGCCGGATCGAGCACCTGCACGATCACCTCACGCGCGTCCCAGTAGAAGCCCGAGAGCCGGGTCGAGAGGCCGGGGATCGGCTTGGCCCACGCGACGGCCTCGAAGCTGCGGACGCGCTCCGCGCCGATCGCGGGGTTTGCCTTGAAGGTCGTGTTGTCGAAGAACGCGCCCTCGAACGCGCTCGGGTTCCGGAAGCCCTCGGCGTAGAGCAGCTTGAGCCCGTAGTGCTCGGGCTTCGCGAGAAACAGCGCCGCGCGTGGGGACAGCCGCTGATCGACCTTCGAGTTGCTGTCGAAGCGCAGGCCGCCGGTTGCGCCGAGCCACTTCGTCGGCGCGGTGTCGGCCTCGGCGTAGATGCCCGCGAGGTTGAAGTCGAGCGGCACACCTGCGAGCCCGCCGGCGCCGTTCGCCTCGTCACCCTCGTAGTACGAGCGGCTCTTCGTCTGGTTGCGGCTCGCCTCGGCACCGGCGGTGACGCCGAGCTTGCCGTCCTCGATCACCTCGTAGCGACCGCGGAGCTCGGCGCCGATCGTCAGCGCGTCACCGAAGTCGATGAAGTTCGCGTCGCTGTCGAACTCGTCGATGTCGTCGAAGAACCGGTAGGCGTTGAGGTATGCGCGACCGGCGACCGTGAGCCGCTTCGTGAGCTCGCGGGTGTGACCGCCCTCGACGAGGAGCTGCGAGTTGAGCTGGATGTACGGCGTCTCGGCCGCGGGATCGCCGTCGTAGGGCGCGAACGGCGAGTCACGGCGGACGCGGTACGCGCGGATCTGACCGAACGTGCCGCCGTAGCTGCCGACGAGCGAGGCGAGCATGCCGTAGCCGCCATCGCTGGAGAGCCCGCTGCCGATGTCGGGCACCGACGTGGTCTCGCCGAACCGGCTCATCGCGAGCACGCCGCCGCGGAGCTGGCGATCGACACCACCGCTCGCGAAGCCGGCCGTCGCGATCATGCCGGCGATCTTGTTCACGCTGACCCGCCCCCACGCGCGCGACGACTCGGCGGCCGCGCGGGTCACGATGTTGATGATGCCGAAGAACGCGTTCGCGCCGTAGACCGAGGACACCGGGCCGCGGATCACCTCGATACGTGCGATCTCGTCGAGCGACACCAGGTTCTCGAAGCCGAGGCCCGACGACGCGCCCCACGCCTCGTTGATCGTGGCGCCATCGACGAGCACGAGGATCCGGGTGTTGAAGTCGCCCGGGATCTGGAGCCCGCGGATGCCGAGTGATGCGTTGATCCGGTTGTCCTCGAGGTACACGCCGGCAACCCCGGCGACCGCCTCGCCGACGGTGCGGTAGCCGAAGCGCCGGATCCGGTCGGCGCTGATCACGGTGACGGCCGAGGCGACGTTGCCAAGACTCTGCTCGCGTTTCGCGGCGCCGACCACGACATCCTCCTCGGCCGACGCCGCCGCGAGCACGGTCGCCGAGCTCGACATGTCCTCGTCGGCAGGCGGCAGCGGCGGCAGATCTGCCGGATCGACGGCCGGGTCGACGACCGGGGCGGCGCCCGGATCCCCCGCGTGCGCGACCGTCGGGATCGCGAGCGCCGTCGCGATCACGACGCAGAGCGGCCTCCCATTCATCCCGCGCGATGATACCGGCGCGCTGTCCGCGGCGTCTGCTCGCCGCCCCGAAGATTCAGGCGAGGAGCTCGGGGGTGGCGAACAGGGCGGCGAGCCGTGCCGAGAACCGGCCCGCTGCGGCGCCGTCGATGATCCGGTGGTCGAACGTCGCGCAGAGCCGCAGCACCGGGCGGACCTCGACGCGATCGCCGACCGCCCACGGCCGTGGCCGGATCTCGGGGACCAGGATCAGCATCGGGCAGCGCGCGAGCGGCACGAACGGCGCGAACGCGGTGTCGATCCCGAACATCCCGACGCTGGTCACGATCGCCGAGCCGAACGGATCCCCCGGCAGGCCCTGCGCGCCGAGATCGACATGGAGCTCGTTGACGAGGAGGTCGGTCGCCCAGGTCGCCGGTCGCGCGAGCCACCACGGCATCCGGCCGAACGCGCCGCGGCTCTTGCGATAGCTCGCGTCGTCACCGCGCCGGACCCGGCTTGCTCGCTCGGTGATCGTCCGAGCGAGCTCGACGAGCGAGCAGGCGTCGGCGCGATCGATGCGCACGCCGGAGAGATCGCGATTGCCCTCGGTCGCGACCGTGACGAACACGTCGATCGTCGCGCGACGCTCGAGCTTGCCCCAGTAGCGCACCTTCGCGTTGAGGTCGGGCTGATCGCGCATCGCGAGCGCGACGGCGCGCGCCACGAGGTGGGTGATCGTCAGCTTGACGCCGCCGGCCTCGTTATGCGCACGAAGAAACGCGAGCGCGGCGGTCGCGTCGATGTCCATGCTGCCGTGGATCGAGGGATCGCTCGGCGCGCGCCACATCGCGGCGGCCATCCGGCGAAACGAGCTGGCGTCGTCGATCGGTGTGAACTGGCTCATGCGACCTCCCGGATCGTGGCGTGGTGAAAGCCGAGGCGCGGATCGGACCACCGGCCGAGGTGGCCGTAGAAGTCCGACATCGGCGGGAACCGCACGCGCGCGTGCACGACGAGCTCGGGATAGCGATAGACGATCACCTCGTTCAGGCCGCGGTGCGCGGACAGCAGGAACCGCCGATCCGGCGATAGCCCGAGGCCGTAGCTACCGTCGACGGCGCTACCGCCCGCGATCCGCAGCGCCTTGACGAACCAGTGGGTTGCCGACGGCAAGTTCACGCGCCCCAGCGCCTCGACGAGGTTGCCGACGCCAGCGCGCCACGCGCGTAGCTGGTCGCGTGGACCTGGTCGCTCGTTGACGTAGCGCACCTGATCGAACGTCCGCAGCTCGACGCGCGCGAGCATGCCCGATGCACAGCAGTTGTAGATGACCTCTTCCTCGGTGACGACGACGTCGGAGGTCAGCGCGCCCGGCATGTCCTTCGGGATCGCGAGGTGACGGGTGACGCGCGCCGACGGGCCGTCGATCTCGAACAGATAGTTCTTGAAGTGCGCGATCCCGTACTCGGTGAAGTCGCCGTCCTGCGGGATACAGCGCTGCGTCGGCACGTAGCAGACGTCGCGCGTCGGGTGACAGCCGAGGTGCCACGCCGTCGCCGGGAGCTCGACGACGCGGCCGGTCCCGGTCTCGAGATCGAACACGCCGAGCTGGTTCGCGTAGCGGCGCTCGACGTCCATCGCGCCGCAGAACAGGTAGCGTCCCGACGGCGATCGCTTGATCGCGTGCGGCAGGGTCAGACCGTGTGCGCCGAGGACCTCGGGATGCTCGAGATCGTCGAGCGTGAACCTCCACAGCTCCGGACCGATCGCGGTGACGAAGCGACGCTCGTCGAGCCACACCACGTGGGTCTGGCTCTCGTAGAACAGCTTCGGCGCGCGAAACCGCAGCGTCGAGAGCCGCGTGATCTCCGCGAGCGTGCGCGGATCGAAGAACACGAGCTGCTGCGAGAGGTTGCCGAGGAAGCCGACCGTGCCGCCCGGCGCTAGCTGCGTCGCGTGGCCGCCGGCGATGCCGTCGAAGAACCGCACCTCGGGCTCCCAGCGATCGGCGTCGGGATCGCAGCGCAGCCGCGCGATACCGGCGAAGCCCTCGAAGCCATTGAGGCCGTGACCGTCGAGCGCGATGAAGAAGTCGAAGGGCATGCCGAGGTGATACCGCGCGCGGTACCCGGGCCGTGCCACGTGCACGCCAGACGCTTACATGATCGCGCCAGCCACGTTACGATGCGGGATGCGCGCGGCCGCGGATGCGAACGACTATCGTGACGAGCCCACCGGCGCGTACGTCGCGGTCGCGCACGCGCTCGTGTTCTGCGCGCGCCCGACGCTCTGGGGCTTCGCGCTGTGGGGCCGGCCCAGCGAGGCCGATCTCCGGCGGATCGTGCCGCTCCTCGCACGCGAGCTCGCCGGCGATGCCGTGCCTCACGCCTCGCTGATCGACGCGCGCTGGCTCGAGGCGGCAGAGCCCCGCGCGTTCGGCGTGCTCGCGAAGTACCTGCGCGCGAACTGGGCCGCTTTCCAGACGCGCGTCACCCGGCTCGCGCTCGTGCGTCCGCCCGGCCTCGTCGGGGCGACCGTCGCCGGCTTCTATCAGGTCGCCGGCGCGCCGTATCCGGTCCGCGTGTTCGAGGGGCTCGCCGCGGCGGCCACGTGGTTGCGCGCGCCCGGCCTCGCGACCGAGCTCGAGGCCACGATCGCGGAGGCGAGCGCGCTTCCGCCAGTGCTGCTCGCCCTTCGGCGCTGGCTCGACGGCAACCTCGCCGCGGCGTCCCTCGCGAAGGCCGCACGCTCGGTGTCGCGAGCGGCGCGCAGCCTCCAGCGCGATCTCGCGGCGGCCGGAACCTCGTTCCAGGACGAGCTCGACGGCGCGCGGATCCGGATCGCGAAGCAGCTCCTCGTCGAGACCGACGCGCCGCTGTCGGAGATCGCGTACGACGTCGGCTGCGCGTCACCGCAGCACTTCTCGACGCTGTTCCGCCGCGTCACCGGCGCGCCGCCGTCCGCGTGTCGTCCGGAACGCAAACCGCGGCCGGCGTGAGGCCGACCGCGGGGACCGCGGGGATCTCGGCGCGATGTCGATGCGATGTCGGTGGTCAGCGACCCGCGGCGCGGAACGTGAACGGGTAGTTCACCTGGACGCTGCCGCCGTTCGTCGGCCTGGGGAACTCGATGTTCTTGATGACGTTCGCGACGCAGCTCGAGACCTTGCCGTCGACGCCGTTGCCGTTCGCGTCCGACACGCTGCCCGACGCGGTGATCAGGAACTGCACCGAGACCGTGCCTTCGAGGCTGGGCTTCGCGAGCAGCTCGGCCTCGTAGCAGTAGCTGATCCGCGCGAGGTTGCGCTTCACGTAGCGGCGGATGATCGCCTTGTCGAGACCGTCGGTCGGGCGCGGCATGCCGATCGTCGTCGACGGCACGAGCCCATCGCGCTTGCGGAACCGGCCGTTACCGTTGCCGCCACCGCCCCAGCCGTCGCCGACCTTGTCACCGTTGCCGAGCGTGCCGTAGCGTCCGGTGCCGACGATGCCGCAGTCGCCGCCGAGGCAGCCGCCGCCGGGACCGAAGCCACTGCGGCCGAACCCGAAGTTGCCGCGGCCTTCCCCCTCGGAGCCGATCAGCGGGCCGTAGACGTCCATCGTGTCGAAGCCGCTCGACAGGTCCGCGGTGCCGGTGATCGAGTTGATGCCGCCGGAGATCACGCTCGCGCTGCCGAGGAAGCCGGCCTCGGTCGCCGCCTGGATCGCTTCGGCGCGCGACAGCTGCGGCGAGGTCTGGTTGTCCTTGATCCGGATGTGGCCCTGCTCCTGCTTCGCGTCCGGCTTGCCGGAGGCGCCTTCCTCGAGCGCCATCTTGCCGCCGGCCGCGGGGTCACCGCTGAGGCCATCGCTCGCGTCCTCGACGACCTCGTCCGGGACGTCCTCCTTCGCGGTGTTGCTGGTGTCGATCGCGGTGGTCTCGACCATCGCGAGATCGATGTTGACCGTGCCGTCCTCGACGGGGACCGTCTGCAAGAACGCGACGATGCCGAGGTGCAGCACGAGCGAGCCCGCGACGTACGCGACGGTACGGCGCTCGAGGTTGCCGAACAGCGGCATCGCCTGCTGGCGCGGCTTGGCGACCGCGGACACCATGAACGTCGTCTGGCCGGCGCGGGCGCGGATCTTGGCGAATGCCGGGATCGGGACCTCGATCGCCCCAGCGGTCGTCAGCGACGGACGCGAGCGCCCCGAGGCAGCGAGCTCGGAGAGCGGGGTCGACTTGCCATCGACGATCATCTCGCCGTCCATCCCGGCGCCGTAGTTGAAGACGAAGTCGTCACCAGAGGGCGCGACGAGCGGGAAGCACGCCGACGGTGCCTGCTCGACCGCCTGCTCGACGCCGGGGGCGGTACCGATCCGGTAGTACGGGCTCTGCTTCTCGCCGCGGGCGCGGGCGAGCCCGGCGGTCATGCCGAGGAGGCCAAGCGCGAGGCCACCGAAAGCCGCCCAGTCGACGCCGACCCCGACGGTCTTCGGCCGGTACGAGTACGCCGGCTTGTGGAGGACGCGCGTGTGGTACTCGAGCGCGGCGCGGTTCGTCGCAGCGTTGTCGACCGACACGTAGAACGCGGTCGCCGAGGTGAGGAGGCATGCGAGGCCGCCAGCGAGGAAGCCCCAGGTCCTCGCGGTGACCTTGCCACCGCGCGGGTCCATGCAGTGCTTCACGTCGACGACGGAGTCGCCGAGCATCGCGGCGACCTCGACCGCGCGCGCGCCGGGCTCGTCATCGGCCATCGCCGCGCCGAATGCGACGGGGGATAGCGGTGCCGCCGCGAGCATCGCGGGCGCAAGCATCGGCAGTGGCGCAGGGGTGAGCGTCAGCAGGGGTGCCGGCGGTGCCGTGCGCAACGCGGCGACAGGTGGCGGTGGCGGCGTGGCCACCGGTGCTGCGGACGCGGCCACGCTGCTCGCGGAGGACGCGGTGGTCAGCGCGAGCTCGAGACGGACGTTGCCAATCTGGATGGCATCGCCGTTCGCGAGCTTCGCCTTGTTGATCCGCTGGCCATTGATGAACGTGCCGCGCGTCGACCCGAGATCGATCAGGTAGGCGGTGTCGTGCTGGATCTCGACGATGGCGTGCATCCGGCTGACCGACTCGTCATCGAGGCAGATGTGCGCAGATGGCACCTTGCCGATCTTGATGACGCCTTGGTTCAGCTCGCGGAAGCCGACGAGCTCGTTGCCCTTGAAGATGCGGAACTTGAGCGCAAGCATTGAAGTGGCCATCACGGACCTCCGGCGTGGCGCGGTTTCCGCGCCTCATGGTCGAACCGCAGGACCGCGCGCATCACCTAGAAGCAGGGTGTGCGCGTCGAGCCGCGGTCTCTCCGACCGTCGTGACCGCCCGGCCATGTGCCTTGCGATCGAAGCTTCCGACACCCGCTTTGGACCCTGGTTCCGGGTTTCTTCGGTTTCGACTTGACGAGGCGAAATGGCGGCTTGCAACGAGAGTGCAACCGCACCGGTGTAGGCGCTGTCCGCGCTCGAATGACGGGCCAGGCGAGCGCGCCGCCGCGACCTCGCGCGGCAAGGTGATACGTTCGCGCGCGGTGGTGGCCGCAACGCCGAAGACGCTCGCGGTGAGCGGACTGCGCGTCTCGCTTCCCGACGGGCGCGTGCTGATCGACGGCGCGGATCTGTCGATCGGTGAGGGTGAGGTCGTCGTGCTGCTCGGCGGATCGGGCGCCGGCAAGTCGACGTTCGCGCGCGTGCTGTTCGAGCGCGACGAGCTCGACGCGGCAGGTTTCGAGATCGTCGCCGCGCAGCTCGATCTCGATCGCGGTCAGCTCGGGCTCGTCCCGCAGCGTGGCGCACTCTTCGATCACCTCGACGTGCGCGGCAACCTCGAGCTCGCGCTCCGCCACGCAGAAGGTCCGCGCGCGACGACCGACGAGGTTCCAGGCTGGCTGACGCGCGTCGGCCTCGATCCGAAGCTCGCGGAACCCGGCACCGCCGTCGGCCGGCTCTCGGGAGGCCAGGCCCAGCGCGTCGCGGTCGCGCGCGTGCTCGCGAGCCGGCGCAAGTTGCTCTTCCTCGATGAACCCTCGGTCGGCCTCGATCCCCATCGCGTGCGGATGCTCGCGCGGCTGATCCGCGAGCAAGTCAAAGCGCTCGGCATCTCGGCGATCGTCGTCACCCACGATGTCGCGCTCGCTGCGGGCGTCGCAGATCGGCTGTTCCTGCTGTCGCTCGAGAACCGCCGCCTCGAGCAGCTGTTTGTCGACCGCTGGCCGGGCGCGCTCGAGGATCCGGGTCACGACGCCGCCGAGCGCGGGCGCTGGCTCGTCGAGCTCGAGGCCGTGCTCGTCAGCCACCTCGAGGAGCATGGCGACAAGTCGCCGCCGGACGGACCGCCCGGCGCGCGCCGAGGCCAATCGACGCTCGCGGGTGCCGCGCGGCTCGTCGAGCCAATCCTCGCACCGTTCCGCGTCGCGGTGACCTCGCTGGCGAAGGTGCCGGTGCAGCTCGCCCGTCACCCGCGCGACTTCGCGATCGTCGCGCGCCGGGTCCTCGCGCAGACACTGCTGCGACCGCTCGTGTTCTACGCGATCGTGTCGACGCTGATCGGCTACACGGTCCTCTACGTCGTCAGCAAGATCGGCGGAGCGGGCGTGCGTCCCGATGCGCTGCTGCGCCAGATCGGTGGCAGTCACGTGATCGCGCTCGCGCCCGCGCTGTCGGCGTTGCTATTCGTCGCGGCCTCGGGCAGCGCGACCAACGCGTGGCTCGGATCGATGGGGCTGACCAAGCAGACGCTCGCGCTCGATGCGCTGGGCGTCGATCGGCAAGCGTACCTGTGGGCGCCGGCGTGGCTCGCGATCGCGCTCAGCTACATCGCGATCGCCGTGCTGTTCGCGTTCGGCATGATCGCGGGCGGCTTGCTGGTCTGCCGCGCCTACGACGTGCCGGGTGCATGGGAGCTGCTGACCGGTGACCTGCTCGATCCGCGCCCCGAGCGCGTGCAGTACACCGTGCGGGCCGGATTCCTCGTCTGGATCTATGCGTGGGGAATCGCGAGCGACGTCGTCGCCAAGGGCGGCTCGCCGAAGCCCGAGGCCGATGCGGTGACCCGTGGCATGACCGCGAGTGTCGTCGCCTGCACGCTGTGGGTCGTCGCGTGGGAGCTCGTCACGGTGCTCGTGGTGTTCCGCGCATGAGGGCCGCGCTCGGCATCGCGATCGTCGGCGCGCACGTCGCCGGGTTCGCGCTGCTCGCCGCGCGCTGTCACGGCACCGAGCTCGTGGTCGATGTCACGGCACCCCTCGCCTCGCCACAGCTCGCCCTCGACGGCACGCTGCCCGCCGCGATCGCGCCGCGGGTGACGACCACGCTCGCGCAGGAGCCGCCCGGGCTCGCGCGCCGGACCTGGAGCGTTCGCTATCGCGGCGGCAACACCCGGGCGATCGGCGCGAGCCAGCTCGTCGGACCGTTCCAGGATCCCGCCGCGCGTGCGTGCAGCGGGCGCGTCGTCGTCGGCCAGCGCCTGCTCGATGACGGCACCGGTGGGCCTGGCACGGTCGCGGGGCAGATGCGGCAGGCGCTCGACGCCGAGCTCGCCGGCGAGAGCTTCTGGGGCATCGGTGACTTCGTGCGTGTCGACCAGCTCGCGCTGCGGTGGGCGCAGCTCGCGGCCCATCCCGAGGACGCGCGCTTCGTGAAGGCCGCGCCCTACGGCTACGTCCGCGCGACCGCGACGATCGTCTTCGATCGCGTCGGCGTGCCGCTCGTCGTCGCGCTGATCCCCGAGGTCACGGCCACCGAGGTCCGCTTCGTGATCGTCGCCCGCGCCGAGCTCGAGTTCGGCAACAAGGTCGTGCAGTGGCTCAGCGACAAGCTCGGCGGCGACAAGCTCGCGACCCGGTTCACGCGCCGCCAGATCGACGATGGACTGCTCACCGCGCTCGCGCCGCCACCGCCGTTCGAGCTGCCCGGCGGTGGCACGATCACGTTCACGTACTGCGCCGGTGTGCCGGAGATCATCGAGGGTGTTTCGGGTGGGCTACCGTTTGGCGTCGCGATCGGCCGCGTCGACCGCGATCCCGCGATCCTCCCACCGCTGCGCGGTCCGGCGCCGCACCGTCCGATTGCTCCGGACGCGGCGCTCGCGATCGATCTCGATCTCGACGCGCTCAACGCGCTGCTCTACGAGCTCTGGCGCTCCGGCTATCTCGATCGCCGGCTCGCCGAGGCCGGCCTCGATCGCCGCTTCAACACCGACCCGATCGTCACCGAGTTTCTATCGGTGCGGATCTCGCCGCCGCGCCTCGCGCTGCCGCCCGTGATCGCGCCACGTGGTGCCGGCCTGCGGCTCGCGGCGGACGCCCGGATCGCGATCGCCGATCGCGCGCTCACCACGGTCGGCCGCGTCTGGGGCGGCCTCGACTTCAGCTTCACGGGCGGGCTCGAGCCGACCGCGGTCGATCTCGGCGCGCTCGAGCTGTCCTGCGAGCGAACCCCGAGCCTGCTCGTGCCTTGTTATGCCGACCTCGTCGCCGCCATCCGCGACCGCGGCGCCGATTTTCACGGCGAGCTGACGCAGACGTTTGCCACCCTGCTCACCGACATCTTCGTCGAGCGCCGGGTCAGCGACTCCCAACTTCCCGCAGAGCTCGTGATCCGGCGCGCGACCCCGAGCGTGATCACGACCGCATCGAACGCCTCGCTGCACTTCGATCTCGACGCCAGCCTCGTCGCGAAACCCTGAAAACTGGCCAGATGCCGGGGGCGTTCTACACTCCCGATGTGGACCGCGATGCTTTCCGGGAGGCGCTGCTCCAGATCATGGAGCGCAAGAAACACTGGGCGTGGTCGCACTTCACGACCGGCCGCGTGCCGAAGGACCGCCTCCACGTCCACTTCGAGCAGGAGTACGAGACCTACGTCCGCGATTTCCCGGTGATGGTCGGCTGGGCCTACGTCCAGTGCCCGGTCACCGAGGCCCGCCGCGACCTCGCCGAGAACCTCTACGAGGAAGAGACCGGCGGCCTGATCGCGGGGCGCCCCCACCCCGAGCTGTTCCTCGAATATCCGCGCGGCCTCGGCATGGACCTCGCGCGCTTCGAGGCCGTCGAGCTCCTCCCCGCCGCGCGCCGCTACCGCAGCACGCTCGACGAGATCATTCAGCGCCGCGGCTGGGCACAGGCCTGCGCGGTCACGACGATCTTCATCGAGGGCACCGATCACGAGCGCGGCGAGCTCGATGCGACCGCCACCAAGCGCCCTGCCCCGCCGCTCGAGCAGCATCCGCTCGTCGTCCACTACGGCCTGCCCGTCGACGCGCTCGCCTTGACCAAGGCCCACCGCCGCGTCGAGGGCAGCCACCGCGAGGCCGCGTGGCGCATCGTCCTCGATCACATCCCGGCTGCCGATCGCGATGGCGTGGTCGCCGCGATGGATGCCTCGCTCGTCGCCTGGCTCGCCTACCGCGACGAGGTCGCCGCGGCCTGCGGCCTGACCCGCTGATCGCTGCGGGACGGCTCGCGGCACCGGCGTAAGCTCGGAGCCGGGGCGCCATGGCTACTCGGAACGAGTCCGTCGCAACGATGTCGCTGGATGGGATCGACGTGCTGCTCGTGGTGCTCGGCGGCGCAGGCCTGTTCCTGATCACGTCGGCGCTGGGGATCGACAGCACGAAGGTGCGGGGCGGCTTCGTGATCGCGGGCCTGATGATCGGCCCACTCGGGCGGCGTGCGCTGATCGAGCCACCACCGCCTTACCAGCTGCACCGCTCGAAGCTGATCGCGTTCCTTGGCTTCGTCGTCATCGCGACCGGTGGGCTGGTCGCAGCGATGGGTGCGTTGCTGCTGTACTTCCGGCATAGCGACAACGACCCGATGGGCGGCGCGGCTCTGTGCGCCGGCGTGGGCGTCGCGATCCTCGTCCTCGGGACGATCGTCGATTACAGCCAGCGCGACCGCACCGTCTGATCAGTTGCTGAAGCCGCCGAGCTGAGCGCCCTGCGACGCGCGCACCGCGGACTGCGAGAACACGGCGAAGGCGCGGCGGATCTCGGTCGAGCTGTTGCCCGGCGTCAGGATCCAGCGATCGGGGATGCCCATCGCGCGGAACACCGCCTTGAAGTCGGTCGTGCCGTCGCTGATGCCCATCGCGGCGACGATGTGGTTCTCCTGCGCGAGCATGTCGTCGACGATCGCCTTGACGTCGGCGGCCTTGCAGCGCGTCGAGCCGTAATCGCCGCCGTCGGTGATGATCAACGTGACGGTGCGGACCGCGATGCCGGCCTGCGCGAGCTCCTGTGACTTCGCGATCACCGTGCCGAGCGTGACCGTGGTCTGATCGTAGAGCGGGGTGCCGAGGCACGGGTCGTAGTTCTGCGTCGTCATCGTGACCGCGTGATCGAGCGCGGTGTACGGGCACAGCACGAAGCCATTGAGGTAGCGCGTGTGCGCGAGGACCTCACCGGATTGCTTGGAGCCGCGCAGGGCCTCGAGCACGAAGTTGTGGCCGTCGCGCACGGCGTCGGTGTTGCCCGCGCCGGCGATCGACGACGAGTCGTCGGGCATCATCGTGAGCAGCACGACCTCGCTCGCGGCGACGTCGTCGATCGTGCAGCCGAGGCCGGCCTGGATCTGCGCGCCGACGTCGACGACGTCGAGCATGGCGAGGGACTTCGCGGACAGCGCGCCGTGGGCATGCGCGTCCTCGAGGAGCTTCTTGGTCTTGTCATCGTCATCGTTGCTCATGGTGTTTCCTTCAGAGCCGGAGGCCCGGCCAGCTGGCGATCGGATCGGTGGAGCGGACGAGGTTCATGCCGGCGTCCGCGAACTTCTGGAGCGCGGCATCGGCCTGCGCGGTGAAATCGACGGCAAAGCCACCCTTGCCATCGGGGACGGTCACGGACGACATGCAGTCGGTGACCAGGTACACCTTCTTCGCGAGCGCAGGATCGTGCGCGGCGATCTCGCCGAGCAAGTCGTCGATCGTGCTCTTCACGCAGTGACTCGCGGCTTGACCGGCGATGATCACGGCGTCGGCAGCCAGCAGCGTCGCGACGAACTGGGTGTTGCGCTGCGCGAGCGCCGCGCCGTCGAAGCGTGACAGCACCTCGGGACGCAGCACGGAGTAGTTCTCGGTGAGCGGATTGCCCCCCTTCACCTCGACGTTCGACTGCGCGGTGCGCAGGTACGCGTGGAACAGGCGCGCCTCCTGGATCACGCCGGCGAGCGCGTGGCCATCCGAGCCGAGCAGGCAGTGCGGGGGCCACAGGTAGAGCTGGTACTTGCCGGCGCGCTCGAGCTCCTTGGTGTAGTGGAGGACCTGCTTGCACAGCCAGGTGTAGTTGCCACCGCACAGCCACTTCGCGATGCCGGGGTTTGGCCGGACCTCGCCGCTGGCGATCTGCTCGGAGGTGACGACGCGGTGCGCGGTCAGCGGCGCATCGGTCTTGTCGAGCCAGAAGCTCGGGAAGAAGATCTGATACGCGAGGTGGGTATCCATCGTCGTCGTGATCTCCGTCAGCGCCGAGGCGTTGCGATAGATCAGCTCGGCGATCCGGCGCGAGTCGTCGACGGCGGCAGTGCCGCTGCGGCCCGCGACGTACAGCGACCCCTCGGGAAAGCAGAAGTCCTTCTGGACGTCGATCAACAGCAGGTGGAGGCGAGTCTCGTCGGCGGCCGATGGACGCACGCCGTGCTGGGCACGCCAGGTGGCAGCGGCATCGGCGACGACGGTCGCGTCGGGGCGGTAGGCGTACTCGGCAGCGCGCTTGCCGTCGAAGAACGCCGGGATCGGGAGGGGCTTGTTGGAAGTGCGTGACATGAAATCTCCTTCAGGTGAGCTGCATGCGGATGGCGTCGCGACGACGAACGACGTCGAGGCCGCCGGGACAGAGCGCGAGCCGATCGCCGGCGCTGACGTGCGGGCTGGTCTCGACGAACATCCGGGTCTGCGTGATCGCGCCGGCAACGACTTCGATGCGCGCGACGCCGTCGTCGGTGGGTACGAAGAGCTGCGCCCCGGCGGCGCAGGCCCCGCCGATGCCGGCGAGCCATGCCGCGTCGGCGAGCGTGGCGATGGCGAGCACCGAGGTGTCGGCGGCGATCACGATACACGTCGTGACGACCCGGCCGGACTCCGCGGTCGTGAGCCACAGCCACGCGCGGTCGGTGCCGATCGTCGCGTGCGCGTCGACAAGCTCGCCGCGGATCCTCGGCAGCGTGACGCGATCGTCGAGCACCCCGCGATCGGGTCGGAAGACGAAGCCGACCGCGTAGCCGCCGGCGCGGTAGAAGCCGACGCCGAGCTTCGTGCCGACCCACGCGCGCGTGAGCTTCGCGAGCACGTTGCCAATACGTTCCGGACCGAGCTTGCCCGCGCGCCACAGCGCGGCACCTTCGAGCCACACCGGTGATGTCCGGGTCACCGCGTAGCTACCGAACGTGACGTCGGCGGGTGCGATCGCGTGCCAGCGCAGCCGGCCGTGGATGATCGTTGGAGGCAGTTGCGCGGCGGTCTGGCAGACCGGGCAGCGCAGGCGGCCGTGCTCCTCGTGGCAGGTCGAGCAGCGGCGCAATCGCAGGCGCTCGAGCTCGAGGCGCGGGAACACGCCACGGACGTCGCGCTCGAAGATCGCGCGGAACGTCGCCGCGAGCTCGTCGGGGAGCATCGCGAGCGGGCGAGCAGCCCGCGGGTAGATGATGTCGGGCGCGTAGATGCTGAGGCGACGCGCCGCCCGCGCAGCCGGCGGACACCGCATCGATGGATCCGTCGGCTGGTGCACGCCGCCCCATGGCCCGACGCCGAGCAGCGAGCGAAACGCCATGACGGCGAAGGCGAACCAGTCGCTGACCTCGTCATGAGGCCAGATCGGCACGCCCGCTGGATCGCACAGCCGCGGATCGACGAAGCGCTCGCTGAACATCGGGCACGTGAAGCCGCCGTACTGGTAGCTGTCGATGTCGATCAGGTGGACGCGACGGCCGTCGACGAGCACGTTGAGATCGTTGCAGTCGCCGATCACGATGCCGGCGCGGTGGAGGCCTGCGATCGCGTCGTGCAGTGCGAGCAGCGCGGCGACGAGATCGTTGCCGTCGATCGGGTGATCGCGGCGCCAGCGCGGCTCGCCGTACGCGTGCAGCGTCTCGCCGGCGACGCGTGGCATCAGGTAGCCAACGACCTGCGTCGACCGCTTGCCCGCAAGCGCGAAGCCACACGGCGCGACGACTCCCGGTGGCAGGTTGCCAGGCAGCGCACGTAGCTTCGCGGGTTGCTCGGCGAGGCGCTTTGCTGCGGCGGTCTGGGCGTCGGGTAGCCCGACGAAGTCCGGGTGATCGGCGGGTTTCCACCACTTCAGCACGCGACCGTCCGCAAGGTCATAGACCTCGGCCTCGCCACCCTCCCCGAGCAGCGCCGCGGGCACCAGCGCGACGCGCGCGCCGTCGATGTAGGCGACGCGGTTCATGCCCACCTCAGCACGGCGACCGCGCCGTCATCCTGCAGGAGTGCCGGGCGCCGCACGATCCGGCGGGCGTCCCAGTCGACGTGCTCGTCGTTTCGCGCGTGGAGCGCGAGCTGACGGCGCAGCGCATCGGGGTGCGCGAGGAAGCGATCGAGCGCGGCGGCATCCGCGTAGCTCTCGAGTCCGAGCTCGGCGACGCCATCGGTCGCGACCACGACCGAGCCACAACCGGCATCGGCGACGACGAAGTGCGGTGCGTGATGAGCACCGAGCAGGTCGTACGCGAGGTACGGCGGCTGGTTGTCGTCGAACGGACCGAGCGTCCGCGCGCGAGCGCCGAGCGCGTAACCGCCGTCGCCGAGCGCCCACACTGCCACCTCGTCGCCGCACCACGCCGCCGCAACGACGGTGAACAGGAAGTGCTCGTGCAACGCCGCCACCCGATCACCCGCCATCCGCTCGACGATCGCGCCGAGCTGGCCGCCGACATCCGCGCGCATGCCTGACCACAGCGTCGGGTCACCCGCTCGCGTGCCCGCCTCGAGCCTCCCCGCGATCCCCGCGATCACCAGGCTGGCGGCGAGCCGCGCACCGACCTCGGAGCTCGCCCCGGCGCTGCAGCCGTCGCACACGACCACCGCCCCGGCTCGCGCGCCACACCACGCCGCGGCCGCGTCCTGCCCGTTGCGCGCGGTCCGTAGGTGCCGCGCACCTGTGACCGCTGCGGCCACCGAGCCGAACCGCTGCCCCTTCGTGTCCATGTGACACCTTGATAGTGTCCAAACGACACCATGTCAACCGAAAAGGGGTCAGACGCAACTTGCGCAACTTGCGACGCGTAAGTGCCACCGCTACGACGCGAACGAACAGGGCTTTGGCGACCAAGGAGCGCTCACGCGGGGTGTGGGGTGCGCGCTGCTCGACGACGGCCGCGTCGTCGTCGTCGAGGGCGAGATGGTCGATCTTGGGGACTTCCGGTTCCCCAGTGGGATGGGTGACGAACGCAGGTCCCAGGTGCTCTCCATGGGGCGAGGCGCTTCAAACCGCGTGACCGCGATGACGGAATTTCTTGCACGCGCGCCGCGGCAGCGTCACGGCGCGAGGCGGTCGCGCGTCCACGCGAGCTCGGCGGTCCGCCGGTAGCGGACGCGGTCGTGGAGGCGCGAGGGCTGGCCCTGCCAGAGCTCGATCATGTCGGGAACGACGCGGTAGCCGCCCCAGTACGCCGGGCGCGGAGGCGTCGCGTCGCCAACATCACGCGCGACATCCGCGACGAGCGTCTCGATCGCCACGCGCGTTGGCACTGGGCGCGACTGCGGTGAGGCTATCGCGCCGAGCTGGCTGCCATGCGGTCGCGACGCGAAGTAGGCGTCGCTCTCCTCGGGGGTGACCTTCTCGACCGCGCCCTCGATCCGGATCTGGCGATGCAGCGGCTCCCAGAACAGCACGAGCGCGGCGTACGGATGGGTCGTGAGGTCCGTGCCCTTGCGGCTCTGGTAGTTCGTGAAGAACGTGAAGCCGCGCTCGTCGAGCTCCTTTAGAAGTACGATGCGCGCGGCAGGCCGCCCGCGATCGTCGACGGTCGCAAGCGTCATCGCGTTCGGCGTCGAGATCGGCGCATCGACCGCTACCTGCAGCCACCTGCGCACCTCGACGAACGGATCCGGATCGCAGTCCGCAGGATCGAGCGGCAACCCCATGTACTGCTCGCCCAGCTGCCACAGATCCTTGCCCATCCGGGTTCTCTACCACCCTTTCGAGATCACATCTTGTGTTCGCCGTGGTCGGCGTGCTCGCGGTGCTTCGTGCTGCCGCCCGCGAATGCCATCACGGCGTGGAAGCTCTCGTGGACCTGCTGAAAGGCTGTCTCGAAGGCCGCGGCGTCCGTCGTCTTGCAGCTCGCGTCGAGCGCGACAACCGCGTCGTTGAGGCTGCGGGTGCTGGTCGTCCACGCCGCCGGGTCGGTCCCTGCCGGCGGAGTCGCGTTCGCGATCGCGGTCGCGTTGGTCTGGAAGTCGGCGATCGCGCCGCAGGTGTCGCGCATACGCGCCTCGCCCTTGTCCGCGTGCCAGCGCGGGCTGAGCCCGTCGTGGAACTTCGCGACCTCGGGCATCGTGATGCCATGATCGTCGGCCTTGGCGGCCGGCTGGTGGGTTGTCGTGGTGGGCTCGGACTTCGACTTGCTGCAGGCCGCAGCGCCGACGAGGGTGAGTGCGATCGCGAGGAGGGTCTTCATGCCCCGGGCTTCGCACGGCGGCTGGCAACGCGCCAGCCCACATGGCCGGATGACTGGCGGCTCACGATGACCGCAGCGCTGCGCGCGCCTCTCACGCCGATGCGGGGTAGATTGCGGGCATGCAGCTCTTCATCATCCGCCACGCGATCGCCGAGGACGCGGTCCCGGGCCAGGAAGACGCGAGCCGAGAGCTCACGAAGGACGGCGAGAAGAAGCTGCGGCGGATCGTGAAGGGTCTGCGCCGCCTCGGCCTCGACTTCGATCGGATCCTCACGAGCCCGTGGCAGCGCGCCAAGCAGACGGCGGTGCTGCTGCGCCCACTCTGCGAGGAGCCGCCGCTGGCGACGGACCTGTTGTGCGCCTCACCGAAGGCGGAGCTGCTCGCGCTGGTTGCCGAGCTCAACGAGACTGCGGCGATCGTCGGCCACGAACCATGGCTGGGCGAGCTGGTCGCGTGGCTCGCGTTTGGCGACACCCGGCACGGCGAAGCGCTATCGCTCAAGAAGGGCGGCGTGGTGTGGCTCGAGGGCAACGCGGTCCCCGGCGGGATGATGGTGCGCGCGCTGCTACCGCCGAGCGTCCTGCGCGCGGTTCGCTAACTTAGCGCAGCGGACGCATCTGTCGCGCGGTTCGTCAGCGCAGCGGACGCATCTGCCGCGCGCGGCGCAGGTCGTTGACCGCGCGGCCGACGTGCTCGTCGTGGAGGAGCAACTTCGAGAGTGCGCCGGTCGTGATCCCGAGCCGCTGCGCGGTGGTCGCGATCTCGAGGTCACCGGCGACGAGCAGATCGAGCAGCTCGGCGATCGCCGCCCAGTACTCGCCGGTCAGCTTGGTCTTCGCGCCGAGCGGAGCGGTGCCGGCCGCGACGAAGGCGGCGAGCCGCGGTGACGGCACGAAGCCATCGAGCACGACCGGCTCGCGCACTTGCAGCGCGATCGCGGAGCGCAGCCGGCGCACGGCGTGCAGCTTGTTCTCCGACTGCGAGCGCGAGTCCTCACCGATCGCACTGACGCCGGTCAGCTTGTGGCGCAGCCGCACCGCGCTCTCGGTCTTGTTGCGGTGCTGGCCACCGGGACCCGATGCCCGGTACCGGTCGACCTCGCACTGCCCGGTCAGCGCGTCGTCGCTCGCAAGCAAGTAATGCGCGCGCACCTAGTTTTCGCCTTCGCTTCGCTCCGGCTCGACTGCTGCTCGCATGCTTCGCACGCCCGTGCGCTTCGCGCCCGGCGGCCGCTTCGCGTCCGGCATCAGTTGGCTTGCGTCGTCGACGGCGCGGCCTGCGCGGTCTTCGCCGCGGGCTCGCTCGGCTCGACGTGAATATCGACGCCGGCACGATCGCCTGCCCGGCCGTACTCGATCCGCGCGATGCCCTCGCCGAGCGCGCCGATCAGCTTGCCGAGCTTGGGGTCTGCCGGCACGCGCGCATCGCTGCAGACGTGCTCGATATCGGGCAGCGCGAGGCCGGGTGCGATCGCGCCGAGCCGGGTGACCTGACCGCCGCGCATCCGCACCGCGAGCGCGAACTGCGGCACCGTCACGCTGCGAAGCCGATCCTCGAGTGGCCGCTCGAGTGGCGCCCCCGTGAAGTGCGCAAACGCGTTCGAGAGCGCCGCGACCTGCGCCTCCGAAGTCTCACCCGGCATCGCGAGCTCGATCTCGCTGTACGCGTTGTCGCCGATCGACTGCGTGAATCGCTCGATGCGCTCCACGCCGTGATCCTCGACCCACTTCTTGAGCTTGAACTTCGCGTCGTGCGTGCCGAACATCGGCTCGACCTTCGCCCACGGGTGCGGATCCCAGAAGTGCCAGCCGGTCGTGACCTTGCCGCCCCACACGCCGATCCACGAGCCGACGAGCTTCGGCTCGAGGTGCTCGCCGATCTGATCGAGCACGGCGGCATCGCTCTTCGCGATGTTGCAGAGCTTGAAGTAGTCCGCCATCTTCGGGACGAAGCCGCGCGGATCGCCCCAGGCGCCCCACCAGATCCGCTTGAGGTCGCTACCGAGCATCGCGAGGTAGCTGATGCCCTCGCCATTCGGCATGTCCGGAGGCGTCGGGTTGTGCTCGAGCCAACGGTCCATGTGGATGTCCATCCACTCCTCGACGATCGCCAGCTGCGAGAGGCTGATCTGAAGGTTGATGCGCACCGACAGCGCGCGCTGCAGCGCCTGCTCGAGGGAGGACATTGCCTCGAGGTTATCACGTCACTCGAGGACGAGGCGCGCCGTCACGAACAGCGACCGGCTCCCCGTCGACATCGCCTCGCCGCTGAGCCGCTGGGTGAAGATCGCCCCGCGCAGACCGAGCGCGCGTCGTGCGTCGCACCGGCGAGGCCGCGCTCACCGTGACGACAGGACCGGGCACCGGGCTCGGTGTCGCCGGGTCGTTTTGATCTACTGTGGGGAATGGCCTTTCGCTTTCGTCGCGCCGCTGTCGCCCTTCTGATGTCTGCTGCAGCGCTCACTGCCTGCAAGAAGCCGGCACCGAAGGAGACCGCCGGTAGCGGCTCGGCGCCGGGCTCGGGCTCGGCGGTCGCGCCGGTCGCGGCGGCATTCGCGAACGAGTGGAACGTTTACGCACACAACGATCGTTGCGTCGCGAACCAGCACCACCAGTGCCCGCCCGATGTCGCGTGTGACCCACCGCCGCCGCGCGAGGTCGAGTGCCCGCCTGCCGCGGCAGAGGGCGCGAGCGTGCGGGTCGTCGAGCTCGCCGATCGCACCTGCGGGGTCGCGCCAGCGGACTGCCAGAGCACGGCGTGCGTCGGCGCGAAGACCGCGTGCCCGCTCCCCGCCGGCGAGGCGCTGGCGCCGCTGGTCTGGGCCGTGACCGCGATGGCCGACGGGACCTGCACCGCCACGTGGTCGACCGTCAGCGCCGGCACCAAGTCGGCGACGATCAAGTGCCCGGCGGCCGGCGTCGCGACCATGTACATCCAGCGCGCCGACCGCACCGCACCGTGCTTCGCCGAACCCAAACCGGCCCTCAAGATCGAGGTGCCCTGCCCCGTCGAGCCGAAGCAGATCACCGTCGCCCAGCTCCGCGAGGCGTTCGCGAAGGACAAGCCGTCCGTCCTCGACCAGCGCGTACGGATCACAGGCTTCGCGGTGGGCGCGATGAGCGGCAGCACGATCTCGAACAAGGTCACGACCTACAGCGTCGGCGCCAGCGACGCCAAGGACGACCCCAAGGTCGCGATCAAGTGCTTCTCGCCGACCAAGCCGCCCGAGGTGGCCAGTGGCGATCCGATCATGATCGAGGGCACCGTCAAGGGCACGACACCCGAGGACCTCGTGCTCGTCGACTGCACCGCCGACCGCCCGTAGTCCCGCGTACGCGCCTGCAACCGCGCGCGGTTCGCATGGTCCACAAGCTCCGCGTCGCGGTCGAGGCTGGCCCCGACGCCGGCACCGTGTGCGCGCCCGAGGATGGCGCGTCGCTCGCGATCGGCACGAGCGAGGACAACGCCCTCGTGCTCGGCGACCCCGCGGTCAGCCGCTATCACGTCGTGCTCCACCGCACCGCCGCGGGCGTGCAGCTCGTCGATCCCGCCGCTCCGCGAACACCCCGAGGACATCGAGCCGCTTGCGCGTCAGTTCGTGCAGAAGCTCACTGGCGACGACGAGCTCGGTCCGCTCGCCTCCGCGCTCGCTGCCCTCCGCGCGCACCCGTGGCGCGGCAACGTCCGCGAGCTGCGCAACGTCGTCGAGGCCGCGATCGAAGCCGCCGATGTCGACAGCAGGGGCCGTCCGTTCGCATGGCGAAAGTCGCAGGACTTCCGGCGCGGATCTCTTTGTCCTTCGCGTTGCGGCGGGGGCGGGGTGTGCGACTCTCGGGTGTGCCGCCAATCGGGGGTGATGAAGTCGCAAGGGCGCTCGCGAGCGCGTTGTCGGCTTTCGAGCTCAGTCCCGACTTGATGCTGGTGGTCGATCGCGATCGGCGTGTGGTAGCGCGCAATGAAGCGGCAGCAGCGCACGCACCGGAAGCGACGGAATCAACGGACTTCTTCGCGGCTGACAGCCGCGACACGTTCCGCGCCACGCTGGAACACGTGCTCTCGACTGGGGAACCTCGTGGCTTCGGGTGGGGCGAATCCGGCATCGGCGGTATTCGGCACTGGTACAGCGCTAACGTCGCCCCAATCAAGGTGAACGGCGAAGTGATCGGTGCGATTGCGTGTTCCCGCGACGTCACCGAGATGAAGAAATACGAAGAACGCCTCCGCCGAAACGAACAGCTCATGGTGGACACGCAGGGCGTTGCACACCTCGGCACGTGGGAATGGGACGTCACGCAACCGACGGCGGTATGGTCCGACGAGCTCTATCGCATCTATGGCTTGACGCCAGAGACGTACACGCCGAGCTACGAGGCGTATCTGACGATGGTGCACGCCGATGATCGTCAGCGTGTCATCGATGCGACCAATCGCGCGTTTCACGAGCATGTGCCGTACTCGCATGATGAACGGATCTGGCGCCCTGATGGCTCGATGCGTTACCTGCACACGTGGGCGCATCCAGTCGTCGACCAGCATGGAAAGCTGCTGAGGCTCGTCGGCGTCTGCCAGGATATCACCGATCGGATGGAGGCTCAGGAAGCGGTGCGCAGCCTCAACTCTGAGCTGGAGCAACGTGTTTCTGAACGGACGCAGCAACTACAGATCGCGTTGCGCGACCTCGAGACGTTCAATTCGATGGTCAGCCACGATCTGCGCTCGCCGCTCGCCGTGATCCAGTTGGCGGTCGACATGATCGAGCGGCAACCCGACCTGCCGGACAAGGTCGTGCCGATGCTCGGCCGCGCACGCTCGGCAATCGGGGGCGCGTCCAAGCTCGTTACCAATCTCCTGACGTTCGCGCGTGTCGGCCACGGCTCCCTCCACCCCGAGGAGGTCGACGCGACCGCTCTTTGTGCGGAGATCGTGTCGGAGCACCACGCAGCGACGGAGCGCCAGGTCGATGTCCGCGTCGAGCCCGGGCTACGGCTCGATGTGGATCCGACGTTGTTCCGGGCAGCTCTCTCGAACCTGATCGGTAATGCCTGGAAGTACACGGCACGATCGACATCGCCGCGAATCGAGATTGGAACGGTACGGCGTCACGAGGGCCGTGCGCTCTTCGTGCGGGACAACGGCATCGGCTTCGACATCACGGAGCGCGACCTCCTGTTCCGTCCGTTCACCCGTCTTGAGAACGCGAGGGAGTTCCAGGGCACGGGTATCGGGCTCGCGACCGTCGAGCGTGTTGTCGAACGCCATGGCGGTTCGGTAGCAGCGGAAGGCGCGCTCGGACAAGGCGCGACGTTCTTCCTGCTGTTTCCGGAAGCGAGCTGGCGGTACGGGTGATTGGGGTGATCGCGCGCGCTCCACGAGGCTGTCGACGTCCGCATCCATCGCGACCTCCGCGCCAAGGTCAACGCCGGCAAGTTCCGCGCCGACCTCTACTACCGACGCGGTCGCCAAGATCATGATCCCGCCGCTGCGAGCGCCCCGAGGACATCGAGCCGCTCGCGCGTCACTGCGTACAGAAGCTGACCGGCGTGGCAGCGACGTGGTCGCGGTCAATCGTGCATTCGACGCGCAGTTCGCCGGCGAGTCCCTCGGCAGCCACTTCTACGTGGTCGTCGGCACCGACGGCGACCGCGCGCGGTCCGGTCGCTTCGCCACCGGCATCACCATGCGCGGCCTCGCGCCAGGCATAGCCCGCGTACGGGCTCTACGTGCCAGTGGAGCGCGCCTGCGCGAGGTGCCACTCGATGCCGAGGTCCAGCTCGTCGACCCAGCGCTGGATGTACGCGCGATCGAGATTCTCGCCGCGGACGCGCAGGATCCCCGCGACATCGTCCAGCTGGCGTTCCGAGCCGCTGGACCTGGACCATTCGAGCTTGGAGATGATCGTGTCCTCGGCCGTCGCGATGTTGACCGCGGTCGCCAGGATGGTGACGAGCTGGCGTCGACGCATCTCCTCGAGCGAGAACGGTCGCGCCTTGCGGATCACGAGGTCGAGCTTCCAGGCCGTCGACATCTCGATCACGTTGAACATCGTCCGGCGTCGCAGCGCATCGCGCGCGACATCCGGGTCGACGTAGAAGCGATCCGGGTGGAGTGCGGCGAGCAGCAACTCGAGCTGCTGGTCCGTGGGATCGATCACCAGATCGAGATCTTGCGTCGTCCTCGGCACACCATGGAACGTGCTGGCAAACGAGCCGACCACCATGTGCGGAATCCCGACCGAGTCGAGCACGGTGACGATTGCTTCCAGCAGCGCTCCGGGCTGCTCGGCCTCGGTCACGGGTCCAGCATGGCGGCGTGCGGCCACGCGCGACGAAACATCTCGTCGCCAAGCAACAGGCGGAACAGTGCCAGCCGTGCCTGCTCGGCGTCGTACTCCGGGTGGCGCTGGCGGATACCTGCCATCGTGATCGCGCGCGCATCGGCCGACATCTGCGCCGCGATCACGCATCGCTGCGCAGGTGCCATCCGACGATAGATCGCGAGCTGCTGCACCCCCGCGTCGGGGGTCGTGTCACCAGTCACCCATGCAGATTAGCGCACGGCTCTGACCCACGCCGCGTCAACGGACTGCAAAGCCGTGACGGATGCCGTTCGGCTCGAGCCACTCACGCCGCCGCTTGCTCGCCGAGCGTCGATGAGGCTCGAGCAGCGCCTTGATCGCTTCGAACAGCCACATCTCTTCTGCTCCGAGCAGCTCGCACACTCTCACAAGCTCGCCACTCGGCGACAGGCGACAGGCGACAGGCGACAGGCGACAGGCGACAGGCGACAGGCGACAGGCTGGCCCGAAGCTAGGTCGCGTCCTCGACGATCGTCAAGCTGCGCAACGGTTCTCGCTCGCGCAGAAGCGGCCTCTGCCTTTGTGGTGTTCTTCATCTTCGTTGCGCAGCTCGCCGTTCGCAGGCGCTACGTGATCCTGACCGCGATCGCAGGAACGATCGGTCACCTATTCTTGCTCTACCAGGCCGACTTCCCCAACCTGTCCGGTCGCCTCGTCGTAGAGCCGCTATTCTTCGGGCTCGCTGCGGGCGCAGCGATCTACCTGCCATATCGTGTGAGGCGACTGATCAAGCGTGTGATCGAAGCGCGCGCTCAGCAGCAGCCCCTCGCGCGCTACTTCTCGCCTGCCGTTGCCGACGACATTCTCTCCTCCGGAACCGCGCCCGCATCGGGTGAACGCGACGTCACGGTGCTGTTCTCCGACATTCGTGGGTTCACCGCGATGTCCGAACAGCTGACGGCGACGGCGGTGCTCGCGCTGCTCAACGAGTATCACCAGGCGATGGTCGCGACGGTGTTTGCCGCAGGTGGCACGCTGGACAAGTTCATCGGCGACGGCCTGATGGTCTACTTCGGTGCGCCGCTTCCGCAGGACGATCATCCAACGCGTGCGGTCGAGTGCGCGCTCGCCATGGTCGAGCGCCTCGACGATCTCAATACACTGCGCGTCGCGCGCGGCGAGGTCGCCCTCAAGATCGGTGTGGGCATTCACACGGGGCCCGCCGTCGTTGGTGACATCGGCACCGTGGAGCGGCGCGAGTACACGGTGATCGGCGACACAGTGAACCTGACCGCCCGGATCGAGGAACTCACCAAAGATCACGGCGTCTCGGTGCTGGCCTCGGAGGCAACACGCGCCCGCGCGGTCGGCTTCGAGTGGAGGGCCGCGCCACCGTTGCCGGTACGTGGCAAGCAGGAGCCCGTCGCGACGTTCGTGCCGTCGCGACCGTAAGTCAGGCGAAGAATGGTCTGACGCTCGCGCAGAGCTTCATCGGTTTTGAAGACCGACGCCGCGCTCAGTAGCTCGCGACCAGCGTGACTCCCGTGTACGCCGCGTAGCCACGCACCATCACGTAGTAGTCGCCGGCCTGCGTGTTGGTCTGGCCGCAACTTTCGGCGTTGCCGGTGAGGTACGGCCGGCAGGTGTACGTGCTGGTCGTCGGGCGCGCGCCGAATCGCGTGTAGAGATCGGCGTCGCCGGTGCCGCCGCTGATCTTCACGGTCAGCGTCTTCCCGGCCGGAGCCGCGACGCGCCAGTAGGTTGCGCTGCTGGTCGCGCCGCTGACGCTCGTGAGCGCGACGCCATTCGTCAAATACGGATCGCCGGTCGTGCCGCCGCTCGCGCTGTACGTGCCGCTCAGGGTGACGCTCGAGTACGCGGTGTACGCGCGCAGCATCACGTAGTAGGTGCCGGCCGCGGGCGGCGTGAACGTGCAGGTCTCGTCGTTGCCGTTCTGGTACGGGCGGCACGCGTAGGTCGTGGTGGCCGGCTTGCTGCCGGCCTGGACGTACATATCCGCGTCGCCGGTGCCGCCGGAGATCTTGATGGTCAGCGTGCTCTGACCGGCGGGGACGGTGATCGCCCAGAAGCGCTCGCTGCCCTGCGCGCCGCTGAGGTTCGTGATCGGCGTGCCGTTGGTGAGCGTGCCGTCGGTGGGCGGCGGAGGGGTCGTGCCACCACCGCAGGTCGAGGGCGCAGCGCCGACACCGACGGCGGCGAACGCGCAGCCGACGGCGTCCTTGGTGGCGGCGTCGTAGCCGAGCGAGGTCGCGGCCTGCTCGAGGGCGGTGCGCAGCGCGGCGTACTTCGACGACGAGGTCAGGATGTCGACCTGCGCCTTGTAGAAGAGGCGGATAGCCTTGTCCATGCCGATCGCGGGGACGTTGGTCGTGGTCTTGCCGCGTGGGTGCGTGCCGCCCTTGGTGAGCAGACAGAACGCGAGGTTGCCAATGCCCGAGCTGTAGTGGACGTCGATGTTGCCGACGCTGCTCGTCCACAGATCGGCGGAGACGCCGTCCTTCGCCGGATCGCACATGTAGCGGAGCCCGCCGGCGATCACGTCCTCGCCGAGGAGCCAGGTGTCGCTCGAGATCGCGAGCGTGCCGGTCTTGCCGCCGTCGACCCATGCTTCGACGAAGGTGCCGAAGATGTCGGAGAGTGACTCGTTGATGCCGCCGGGCTCGCCGCTGTAGACGAGGTTCGACTCGTTCTGGGTGACGGCGTGCGTGAGCTCGTGCGCGGTGACGTCGAGCGAGCGCGCGAGCGGCGCGCAGCCCTGGCCCGAGTTGCCATCGCCGTACACCATCTGCGAGCCGTTCCAGAACGCGTTGCAGTAGTTGCTGGAGTAGTGAACGGTGGCCGTGAGCTGGGCGCCAGCGTTGTTGTACGAGTCGCGGTTCCAGAACATCTTGTACGCTTCGTACGACGAGCCGGTGTGGTCGTACGCGGCGTTGACGTCAACGTCGGTCGTCGCGGTCTGGCCCTCGGAGCGGCGCAGCGTGCCCGGCAGCGTCGTGCCGTTGTTCGCGCTGTAGACCTTGCGGTTCTCGGCGAAGTGGATCTGCGGGTGGACCGCGACGATGCCACCCGAGTCGACATCGACGAACACCTTGTCGCGCTGCGGGTTCGCGCCGCGCATGCCCTCGACGGTGGTCTCGTAGGTCTTGAAGAACCCGCCGTCGGGCGTCTCGAGGTAGACGAGGCGCGAGGCCTTGATCGCGAGGCCGGTGAACCGGGTGTCGCTCGTGACCTTCGCGCTCGCTGTGGTCTGCGCGATCGGCGTGGCGCCGAGGTCGGCCGGGATGTCGCCCCGCGCGGTGCCGTTGACCGAGTAGACGGCTCCCTTGATGTCGACGTGGACGACGAGATCGCCGCCGACGACCTCGAGGCCCGCGTGCTGCTGGGTGTAGCGGAAGTGGCGGTGGCCGTTCTCGTCGACGTTCATCTTGCGGAGCGCGAGATCGGCCATCGTCAGCCGGAACGCCTTGAGCACCGGCACGAGCTGCGGGCGCAGCACACCGTCGGCTGCAGTGGGATCATCTGTTTGCATGTCGCCGACCTTCGCGAGCTCGCCGACGAGATAGGTCGGCACGCCGTCCGCGGTCTGCATGAGCACGGTCGCTTCCGGAAGCGCCGCGAGCGCATCAGCGATGTCATCGGGCATGCGCGCCGGATCATCCTTGGTGTCTTCGCTTCCAGCCGGAGCGCCTTGCGTGCAACCCGCGATCGAGAAGGCGAGGAGCAGGGCTCCGCGAACTTGAAACCGGCTGATCATGCCAGCGCCTACTTCATCCGCAGTGCCACGCGTACTTACACAACATGTGCATTGCCCCTGTCACACCCTGATAGCCGACGAGAGCGCACCGTGTCGGCGGAACGGCCGGTGACACCTGGACACCAGCGCTCGTAAGCGCAGCCACAACACGGGTGCGCGCGTGTACTGCGATGGCTACCGCAAGTAAGACCTCGACGCTGATCCAACCGGTGATCTGCGGTGCGAATCGGACAGCGACTGTGATGTCGGTGAGGTGCAGTGGCCACCGGCAGATGCAATTGCATTGCGGCTGACCGCGACAGGACGTCACGGCGTGCTGTGATCTCGCCCTGTTCTGCCTCTCGGGCGACCGGGGGCGGCATCCGACAGCACCGCCGACGTACGCGAAGTGCGCCTAACCGCGCTGCTCGTGCTTGATCCGCGGGAGCAGCATCACGAAGTTGCAGGGCTTCAGGCGGTGGTCGAGCTGCGGGATCAAGATCTTCTCGAGCCCGGTGCGAACGCCTCCCGTCGAGCCCGGCAGCAGGAACACGTACGTCTGCCCACACAGCGCAGCCTCGGCGCGGCTCTGGATCGTCGACGTCCCGATCTCCTCGTACGACAGCCAGCGGAACAGCTCGCCGAAGCCCGGGATCGGTTTGGTGACGAGCGGCGCGAGTGCCTCGGGGGTGACGTCGCGCGGGGTGACGCCGGTGCCGCCGGTCGCGATCACGACCTCGACGCCGGGATCCGCGATCCACTGCGCGAGCTTCGCGCGGATGATCACCTCGGAGTCGATCACGATCTCGCGCGCGACGATCGTGTGACCGACCTCGGAGAGCCGATCCGCGATCAGCTTGCCGGAGGTATCGGTCTCGACCGTGCGCGTATCCGAGACGGTGAGCACCGCGACGTTGACCGGGATGAACTCGCGTTCCATAGGCTCAGCGTACCGCGTGATACGCTGGCCGCGATGCGAGCCACGCTGGTTGTCTGGCTTGCCCTCGCGGGGTGCGGTGGTAACGACGTCGCGGATCTCGACGGCGATGGAATCCCCGACCTCGAGGATCCCTGTCAGGCCGACGAGGCCGACGGCGCCGGTGACCTCGACAGCGATGGTCTGCCAAACGCGACCGACCCATGTCCGCTCGACGCCGCGCCGCACCTCGGCGACGCCGACGACGACGGCATCCCGGAGACCTGCGATCCGTTCCCGGTCACCACGGGCCCGGACACCGCGCGCTGCATCACCACGTTCGCGGATCCCACGATCACGGACGGCTACCTGATCCCGCGCGAGGGCGAGACCGGCTGGACGCTCGGACCACCGCTGTCGATCACGGGTGCCGGCTCGATCGTGTCGAGCTTCCCTGCGACGACGGTACGCTCGACGACGTACGAGGTCCTCGTCAGCGCGCAGTTCGATCGAGCCGACGACACCGCGAGCTTCCGGCTGTGGCTACGCGCTGGTCCGGCACCGTCCGAGGACGATCTCGCGTGCGGCATCGATGGCGCCGGCAACCTCGTCATCTATCGAGGTGCCGAGCGGATCGCGCCGCGGCCACTCGCCGGCGGTACCGCGGGTCGGCCGTTGCGGCTGCGTGCGACCGTGCAGAGCTCCGGCAACAACACGATCCTCTGCCGGCTGAGCGCGGGCAGCGACAGCGTCGCGACCACCACGGCGATCCCACTGCCCGATGGCACGTTTGGCTTCGCCGCAATTGGCGGCTCGTTCCAGGTCCAGGCGCTCGCGATCTACGACCGTCCCGATGCGCCGCCGTTCTAGCTGTAGTTCTTTATACTTGACGTCAGTTTAACGCTCTGCGTCAGAAGCTGTCAGCAGCGTTAGCGTGCATCATAACGCGGTGCGTCTTAGAGTTCTGGTCATGAAGGAGAAGCCCATGACCGTGACCAAGACCGAGACCTCGCAGTTCGAGAACGAAGGCCCGCGCGTGGTGTACCTCGCGCTCGATGTCGCCGAGCGTGGCAAGTCGACCGCGCTTGCCGTCCTCCAGGATGCACGCATCGAGCTGCGCACTGCGCTCGATGGTGGGCTCGAGCTTGCCGAGAAGCTGTCGGCCGGCGCGTTGCGGTTCGCGCGCAAGCTCGTGCAGCAGATCGATGACGCGAGCGCCGATGCCCTCAAGGGCTCCGATCAGGCGCTCGCCGAGGCGCTTCAGCGGGCACGCCAGACCGCGCGTGCCGGCAAGCAGCTCGCGGACAAGGCCGTCGAGCGCGTGACCGCCGGACGCCAGACGTCCGCAGCCTGAGCGGGTCGCCTCAGACCACGAGGTGCTGAGGCAACACGATCGCCTCAGACCACGAGGTTCACGAGGCGACCCTTGACGTAGATCGCTTTCTTGATCGGCTTGCCGGCGAGAAACGGCAGCACCTTCTCGTCGGCCTTCGCGGCCGCGAGGATCGTCTCCTGGCTCGCGTCGGGTGCGACCTCGATCTGACCGCGCAGCTTGCCGCCGACCTGGACGGCGATCACCATGACGTCACGTGCGAGCTTGGCCTCGTCGTGGGCGGGCCACGGCTCGTACGCGATCGTCGTCTGGTGACCGAGGCGCTGCCAGATCTCCTCGGCGAGGTGCGGCGCGAACGGTGACATCACCTTCACGAACATCTCGAACCACGCGAGTGGGATCGAGGTCGCCTTGGTCGCCTCGTTGACGAATACCATCATGTCGGCGATCGCGGTGTTGAACCGAAGATCGGCGACCGCGGCGGTCACCTTCTTGATCGCCTGGTGCAGCGTGCGCTCGAGATCCTTGTTGCCGAGTGCCGCCGGCGTCGGATCATCGCTGACCTTGCCGAGCAGCGTGTCCGCCTCGGGATCGATCACCAGGCGCCAGACGCGATCGAGGAAGCGGCGCGTGCCTGCGACACCCGAGGTTTCCCACTCGACGCCATCCTCGAGCGGGCCCATGAACAGCTCGTACATGCGCATGGCATCCGCGCCGTACTCCGCCCCCATGTCGTCGGGATTGACGACGTTGTAGCGGCTCTTCGACATCTTATCGAGCTTGGGTTCGAGCTTCGTGTTGGTCCCCTTGAGGAACCATTCGGCAGATTGCATCTGCGCGAGGTTGCTCGCGGCCGCGTCGATTCCCTTGCCCGAGCGGTCCTCGACCTCGTCGTAGCTCGCGTACTTGTTGGTCGCCGGATCCTTGAGCGACGCCTTGTGGATCATGCCCTGGTGGAACAGGCGCTGGAACGGCTCCTTCGTCGAGACGAGGCCTGCGTCGAACAGCACCTTGTGCCAGAACCGCGCGTACAGGAGGTGGAGCACGGCGTGCTCGTTGCCGCCGACGTAGAGGTCGACCGGCATCCAGTACTTCTCTTCCTCGGCGTCCCACGCAACGTCGGCGCGCTGCGGTGACAGGAAGCGCAGGTAGTACCAGCACGACCCCGCCCACTGCGGCATCGTGTTCGTCTCGCGCGTGCCGCCCTTGTACGGCAACCAGTCGGTCGCGCGCGCGAGCGGTGGCTGACCATCGCGGGTCGGCTTGTACTCGTCGATCTGCGGCAACACGACGGGCAGCTCGTCCTTCGGGATCAGCTGCACGGAGTCATCCGGCAACGTGTACGTCGGGAACGGCTCGCCCCAGTAGCGCTGGCGCGAGAACAGCCAATCGCGGAGCTTGTAGCGGACGCTCTTCTCGCCGAGCTTGCGCTCCTCGAGCCACGCGATGACCTGGTTCTTCGCCGCGGCGATGTCGAGCCCGTCGAGGAATGCGCTGTTGACGTGCGGGCCATCGCCCGTGAACGCGGCCTCGTCGACGTTGCCGCCCTTCACGACTTCGACGATCGGCAGCACGAACTTCTTCGCGAACGCGTGATCGCGCTCGTCATGTGCCGGACACGCGAACACCGCGCCCGTGCCGTAGCTCGCCAGCACGTAATCCGCGATCCAGATCGGGATGTGCTTCCCCGTAACGGGGTTGATCGCGAACGCGCCGGTCGCGACGCCCGTCTTCGGTGCATCCGCCGCCTCGGTCGTGCGATCGCGCTCGCTGCGCTTGCCGACTTGCTCGCGGTACGCGGCCACCGCAGCTCGC
>JBKJUF010000026.1:0-7478 GCA_046590445.1 Kofleriaceae bacterium | reverse complement strand
GCGGCGCTCCCAGCGACCTTCGCTCCACGCGTACCCGGAGCGCTCGCGCTCCCAGCGGCCGTCGACCCACACCCACTGGTTACCGCGCATGTCCCAGCGACCGCGAACCCAGACGTGGCCGGGGTTGACGGTGAAGGTCTCGACGCGCGGGGCCGGCGGCTCCTGATAGACGACGTACGAGCCACTGCTCGTCGCGTGCATCGAGCCGCTACCACGCACCATGCACGCGCTGCCACCGAGGGCGAGCGCGAGCGCGAACAGAACACTTCGAGTGCTAGTCATTGGAGTCTCCTTTGTGAGCCGGCGATTGGACGGCCATCTCACCGAATTCCTTCAAGCCGGCAGTATTCCCAACAGCTCCCGACGAGTCAACGCGACGCGCCGTCCTCACGGGGCCGTGATGCCGCGAGGTTACGTCACCGCACCGCGGCTGGCATCACAGAGGCGCCGAGGACCCGCGCCGCAGCGCAATTGTTAGCGGCTCGCAACGCGCGATGGTTTCGCCGGCGCCGGCCATCGCGTCTGATGCCTCGCATGCGGCGCGCCCTGATGCTCGCGGTGATGCTCGCGGTGATGCTCGCGGTGATCGGCTGTAGCGGCGCTGGTGGTGGCGTGCCCGACGCTGCGCCCGAAGATGCCGCGGTCGATGCCGCCATCGCGCCGTTGCTTCGCAACCCGATCGACCTGCCAGACGACGCGCTCGCGCTGCAGGCGCTCCAGCTGCTCGGTGCGAACGTCGAGGGTGCCGAGGTTGCGAGCTGCAACTCGTGTCACGGGCTGACGCGCCAACATCTTCGGTTCTGGCGAGGGCTGTCGGATGCGGCGATGGCGTCGTGCCTCACCGATCTGCCGGTCGGCTCGGCGGAGTCGGCGCGGACGATGATCGACTGCGCGCGCTCGATGCCCGCCGTGCCGGGCTCGGACTACGCGAGCAAGAAGCTCGGCATCTACTCGACCGCGACCGAGCTCCCATGGTTTCGGTTCGCGTTCTGGCGCGCGTATGGCGACGACGCGACGACGAAGCTCGCGGAGCTCACGCAGACCGCCGGCATGCCGAAGTCCGGCACGCCGTTCACCCAGCCGCAGTTCGACCTCGTCGCCGAGTGGTTCGCGCGCGGCCTGCCGCTGCTCGAGGAGACGTTGCCGCAGGATCCGCCGCCGCAGAGCTGCGATGCGGCGATCTCCGCCGACGTCACCGCGCACGTCGCGACGATGAAGACCACGGGCTGGCGCGCGGTCAACGCCAGCAACCAGATGGCGATGCACGGCTGTGGCGCCGCGACGACGCCGGGTGGCTGCCTCGCCGGCGTGCCGCGCGGGGTCGATCAGCCCTACGGTGCCGGCTGGGATCTCGCGGGTCAGGGCACCTTGCGGGTGCTCGCCGATGTCGACTACGCATCGTCGTACTGGACGCGGAGCTCGCCCGACGGACGCTTCATCGCGCACGGCGTGAAGGACGTGCCCGGCTCGTACGTGCTGGATCTGCAGCGCGCGGCGATGCGCGTACCGATCAGCGCGGTCTACGATCCGAGCTGGTTTCCCGATAACTCCGGGTTCGTGTTCCAGGGCGGCACGCGCAACGTGTGCGGGCAGAGCGTGCTGACCTCGAACCCGGCGTCGATCACGATGGGCGAGGCCGCGTGCTCGAACATCAGCACGATCGGCCTCTACGAGCATGTCGGGCGTGCGCTTGCCGGCGACTTCTTCGCGATCGACAGCGAGTTCGTCAGCGATGACGGCGGCCACGAGCCGACGCTGCGCGATCCTGACACCAGCTTCGGCACGCAGGCGTACCTGTCGTTCGTGCCGATGCTGTGGACCGGGACCAAGTACCAGGCGAAGCCGCAGGTTTCGATCAAGACGCCGTTCGAGGGCGACACCGTGCTGTCACCGTCGGCGCGGCTCGTGATCTCGCGGGTCTCGGGTCCCGGCGATCGCCAGCTCGGCTTCGTGCTGCGCAAGGTCAACGCGACGCTCGCGGGCACGAGCTACACGATCACGGCGCCCGAGGTCGCGCGCTACTGCGTGACCGGCGGCAAGCCGGGTTTCTCCTACGACGAACGCTGGCTCGTCTATCACCACTACGTCACCGCGGACGACGCGGTCGCGCTCGGCTTCACGGGACCCGCCGATCCGGCGTTCCAGCCGTACCTCGTCGCGGGCGCCGCGAACCTCTATCTGATGGAGATCGCGACCGGCGAGATCGTGCGGATCACGAACATGCGGCCGGGCCAGTACGCGCTGTTCCCGCACTTCCGCTCGGATGGCTGGATCTACGCCGCGATCCGCGACCGCAACACCGCGCACGAGTACATGGTCGCCAGCGACGCTGCCCTGCTCGCCGAGTAGCCGCGAATTGGTGTTACGCTGGCACCGGGCGGCTCGGGGTGCGCTTCCTTCTACTTCCAACACGGTAGTGCATCCGCTCTCCGCCCACCTCTTCAAGTTCGCGTGATGGACCCGATCCGGACGTTGCTGCTGGCGCGCACGCACACCGTGGTCCTCGACCCCGATCGTGTCGCGATGGCGGCGACGCGACCCGCGCGCGACACCGACGTCGACAACTTCGAGGACGAGCTGCTGCAGCTCGGCTACGTCATGAGCCTCGACCTCGCGATGACGATCCGGCGGTTCCCGCACCAGGCGATCAGCGAGCTGCGGACCTGGATCGTCGACACCCTCGCGAAGGGGCTCGGCGCGCATCGCCCGCACGTGCCGCTGTTTCGCGGGTTCCCCGCCGCGACCCCAGGCGACACGCTCGCGCTCTACCAGCACCGCGTCCTGACCTGGCTCCACACGCGGGCCGATCAGCCGTGCCCGTGGTGTGGCGAGACCAAGACCGTGGGCTCGCTCGATCCATGCGGCCACCTGGTCTGTCGCTCGTGCTGGGACGGCGGCAGCTATGCGGGCTGCCCGATCTGTCATCGCCGCGTCGCGCTCAACGAGCCGTTCGTGCAGTGGCCGAAAGACGCGCGCGCGACCGCCGATCGCGTCGGCCATCACAGCGGCGAGCTGCGGCTGATCCACCTCGCGCTCGATGTTGTCGGCGTCGCGCGGGCGCGCTTCGAGCGGATCGCGACGCGCGCGACGCCGCTGTCGAAGGAGGATCGCGAGGAGCTCGAGATCGTGATCGACGCGATGGGCCCAAAGGCGGCGGCGTGGCTGCCGAAGCACATCGCGGTGCGCGAGACGATGGCGATCGCGGTTGCGCGGCTCTGGCTGGTGTCGCCCGATCGCGCGGCGATGGTGAAGGCGACCGCCGATCACGTGAAGACCGCGACCGATGTCCTGCGGATCGCGGCGGTGCTGATGGGGGGCAGTGCCGCCTTCGATGATCACGCTCGCCAGCGTTCGCTGGCTTTCTCCACCTCGGGGCCATCCGGGCCGATGAAGCTCGCGTCGATCAGCCGCGGGTTGCGACGCGCGGTGCTCGAGGCGCTCGACCGGCTGCCATCCGAGCTCGTCGTCGAGGACATGCGGCGGCATGCCGGGCTGTGGAAGCGCGTCGGCGAGCGGCTGCATCCGTTCGAGCACGTCAAGCGGCTGCCGGCCGCGGCCCTCGCGTTCGCGGCGGTGCGCGGCACCGACCTGTCGCCGCCGGGCTTCGCGGAGCTGCGTGCGCGCGCACAGGCGATCACCACGCTCAAGCTCGACGGCGATCGCATCGCGATCACGCCGTGGGCCGGCCCCGCCGAGCACGCGCTCCGCACCGGCGATGCGCGCGCCGCGATCGCGCGGCTGTCCGGACGGCCCGGCGAGCTACTCCGCCGCGTCGACCACGTCGCCCGCGTCACGATCGCGCAGCAGCCCGACGCGCTCGGCGAGGTGCTCGACGCGATCCGCGCCGCCGTGCCGAGCGGTTCGCCGGCGATGCTGCTCGGGCTCGCGGCCCACGTCGCCCGCCGCGGCGAGCCATGGCCGCGCCGCGTGTTTTTTCCGAAGGGCGAGGTCCTGCACGCGTGGACCACCGCCGACACACGGGCGCCGCTCCGCGCCGACGTGATCGGGGGCGTCGTCAACGCGGTCCGCGGCGAGCTCGTCGCGCGCGCTGCCACTCGCCGCAACTTCGCACGCGCCGTCCTCGATCGTGGCCTCCGCGATCTCCTCGTGCCGATCGGCGAACGCTCGGCGTCGAAGACGCAGCTCGCGTGGCCGCGCGGCAGCCGCATCGCGATTCCCGACGGTGCGACGGTCCGGCTGTTCCTGCACTGGGAGGAGCCGCCGAACGCGTGCGTCGATCTCGATCTCTCGGTCGCGCTGTTCGACGCCGACTGGCGCCACGTCGGCACCTGCGACTTCCGCAACCTCGTCGTCGGCGAGCGCGCTGCCATCCACTCCGGCGATCTGACGTCGGGCCCGGCGCCGCTCGGGGCATCGGAGTTCGTGGACCTCGAGCTTCCCGCCCTCGTCGCCACCCGCGCACGCCACGCGGTGATGATCGTGTTCAGCTACAACGCGATCTCCTTCGATCGCCTGGTCCACGGCTTCGCCGGCCTGATGGTCGCACCCACCGGGGACGCGGCCTTCGACCCGCGTTCCGTCACCCAACGCTTCGATCTCCACGGCCGCTCCGTGATCACCATCCCGCTCACGATCGATCTCGCCGCGCGCCGTCTGATTTGGCTCGACGTCCACATCACCGGCCATCGCCAGCTCCACGAGGTTGGCGGCTACGTGCCCGCCCTCGCCCACCTCGGCAAGGACTTCGCCGACTTCACCGGCACCGACGCGCGCGCCACCCTGTGGGATGTCGCCACGATCCACGCCGCCGCCCGCGCCAACACGATCTACGTACGCGACGCCGCGGGCGTCACGATGTTCCGCCGGCGCGACAACGAGAATCCGACCGCTCGCCTTGGCCGCCTGCTCGCCGGTGAGCACGACGGCGTCTCGAAGATCCCACCGACCAACGCCCCCACCTGGTTCGCCCTGCTCCGCGAAGATCTCGCCTTCCCGAGGGGCAGCGAGGGCTATCTCCTCGATCCTCGCGGCTCCGCCGCCGATGGCGTCACCCGCCTCTCCGCCGCCGACCTCGTCGGTCAATTGTGACCTTCGCGGTCGATTGTCAGCGGGATCGACATGAGGGGTGCGTGTGGTGACGCCGTGCGTTAAAGTGTGTGCCGTCATGCGGGGAGACGCCTGAGTTGTCACGGCCAACGCTCTATGATCGGAGCTTCGATCGCGACGCGTGTGGCGTCGGCTTCGTCGCGGACATCGCGGGGAACCGCTCGCGCGAGATCATCGACGATGGGCTCGAGGTGTTACGTCGGCTGTCGCATCGCGCGGCATGCGGGGCGGATCCGGATACCGGTGATGGCGCAGGGATCCTGATCCAGCTGCCGGATCGGTTCTTCCGCGGCGAGGCAGTGCGGCTCGGGTTTCCGCTCGCGGATGGCCGGCGGTTCGCGGTAGGCCAGGTGTTCCTGCCGCCGGATCCGGCGCAGCGCGCGGCGTGCGAGCAGATCCTCGCGGACGTCATCGCCGAGGAGGGGCAGCGGGTGATCGGCTGGCGCGACGTGCCGACGGATCTCGCGCATGTCGGGCAGGTCGCGCGCGAGGTGATGCCGAGCTTCCGGCAGATCTTCGTGCGGATGCGGCGCGTGCCGCCGAGCGCGTGGGAGCGCACGCTGTTCGTGATCCGCAAGCTCGTCGAGAACCGCATCCGCGAGCGCGGTGCCGATCCGGCGGGCTACTTCCACGTCGCGAGCCTGTCGACCGAGACGATCGTCTACAAGGGCCTGCTGCTGCCGCGGCAGCTGCCGCAGTTCTATCTCGATCTCCGCGCCCCCGAGCTCGCGAGCGCGATCGCCGTGGTGCACTCGCGGTTCTCGACGAACACGTTCCCGACGTGGGATCTCGCGCAGCCGTTCCGCTACATCGCGCACAACGGCGAGATCAACACGCTGCGTGGCAACGGCAACTGGATGCAGGCCCGCCGCAGCCAGCTCAAGAGCGCGAAGTTTCACGGCGGCCTCGACCGGCTGCACCCGATCATCGTGCCCGGCAAGAGCGACTCGGCGCAGTTCGACAACCTCGTCGAGCTGCTGACGCTCGGCGGCCGTACGCTGCCGCACTCGATGATGATGATGATCCCCGAGGCCTGGGAGGGGAACACCGCGATGGCCGAGGAGCGCAAGGCGTTCTATCGCTACTCGGCGTCGCTCGTCGAGCCGTGGGACGGACCCGCCGCGATCGTGTTCTCGGATGGCCAGCTCGTCGGCGCGACGCTCGATCGCAACGGGCTGCGGCCCGCGCGCTGGACGATCACGACCGAAGGCAAGGTGATCCTGGCGTCGGAGACCGGCGTGATCGACATCCCGCCCGAGCGCATCAAGGCGAAGGGCCGGCTGCAGCCCGGCATGATGTTCGTGGTCGACACCGCGGAGGGCCGCATCGTCGACGACGCCGAGCTCAAGCACGATGTCGCCGGCCGCTTCCCGTATCGCAAGTGGCTCGACAAGAACATGTTCGAGTTCGAGGAGCTCGAGGCCGCGCCGCCGATCGAGCGGATCGCCGGGGAGACGCTCGCGCGGCTGCAGCGTGCCCACGGCTACACCGACGAGGATCTCGCCACGATCATCGAGCCGATGGCGATGACCGGCAAGGAGCCGATCGGCTCGATGGGGACCGACACGCCGCTCGCGGTGCTCTCGGATCGCGCGCCGAACCTGGCGGCGTACTTCCATCAGCTGTTCGCGCAGGTCACGAACCCGCCGATCGATCCGATCCGCGAGGCGCTCGTGATGTCGCTCGAGACCACGATGGGGCCCGATGGCAACACGTTCGACGAGACGCCCGAGCAGTGTCACCAGCTGCGCATGCGCGGCCCGATCATCGACAACGCCGATCTCGCGCGGATCCGGGCGACTCGCGAGGGCGTGTTCGAGCCGATCGATCTGACGCTCGTGTACCCGATCTCCGACGGTGACGAAGGCCTCGCCGCCGCGATAGCCCGGCTGCGCCGCGCCGCCGAGCTCGCGATCGACGACGGTCACAACGTCCTGATCCTCTCGGATCGCGGCGTCGATGCCGCGCACGTCGCGATCCCCGCGCTGCTCGCGCTGTCCGCCGTCCAGCAGCACCTCGTGCGCGAGGGCACGCGCATGCAGGCCGGCCTCCTTGTCGAGACCGCCGACATCCGCGAGGTCCACGACGTCGCGCTGCTGATCGGCTACGGCGCCGCCGCGGTCAACCCGTACCTCGCGCTCGACATCGTGCGCGAGCTGGTCACGCTCCGCCGCGTGCCGGGTCCCGTCGAGACCGCGATCGCGAACTACCTCCACGCGATGGAGGAAGGTCTGCTCAAGGTCATGTCGAAGATGGGCGTCTCGACGATCCAGAGCTACCGCGGTGCTCAGATGTTCGAGGCGGTCGGGCTCGACGGCGGCATGGTCGAGCGGCACTTCACCGGCACGCCGTCACGGATCGGTGGCGTCGGTCTCGCCGAGCTCGGCCGCGAGGCGCTCGCTCGTCACGAT
>JBKJUF010000321.1:0-3904 GCA_046590445.1 Kofleriaceae bacterium | reverse complement strand
CGAGCCTGCTCGCAGAGCGTGACAAGACCGACGCCGAGCTCGCGAAGCGTCAGGCGGTCTCGACGACCTCGTCTTCATCGGTCCGCGCTACCGCCTGACGCTTCGCGAGCTCGGCGTCGGTCTTGTCACGCTCTGCGAGCAGGCTCGCGTCCGTCTGGTCGCGCGCCTCGATGTGATCAGGTTCCTTCGAGTCCACGCACGAGACGTAACACGCTACGGCTCGCTCGCGCGCAACAAGCTTGACCCTTCCCCAGGCGAGGTCCTGTACGGTTACGACGGTGACCATGCCAGGTGCGACAACGGCGAATCGCATGATCCGACCGGGAGGCTTCGTCGTGCTCAGTGCGGATGCCGGCGTCCACTCGCTCGTCGATCTGGCCAGTGTTGCCAGCGACTGCGACCACGTGATCGTCGACACGGTGAGCCAGCTCGCCATGGTGGTGCAGACGCGGAGTCCCGCCGCCGTCATCATCGACCGCGAGCACCTCGACGCCGACACCGCCCTTCTCCACCTCGCGAAGCTCACGGGCACGGCAACCATCCTGATGATGCGTGACACGGACGAGGAGCCGCCGCCGGGTGCGCAGCTCGTGGTGTTCGCACCGTCGCTCGCGTACGCGCTCGAGGTCGCGAGCCGGCGTGCGGCGGGTGACAGATCGGTCGCACGACGACTCGAGCCGCTCCTCGAGGTCTCGCTGCTGTCGAGGCCACTCGACGAGGCCCTCGACGCAGCCGCACGTCTCGTGGCCGAGGCGTTTGGTGTCGAGCGATGTGTGATCTCGGTGCGCGGCGATGTCGGTGGCGGCCGAACTTCCGATCCGACGATCTGGAACCACGTCGATCGCTGTCGGATGGCGGTCGCGTCGTCGGCCACGCTGCTCGCCATGCGAGCTGGCCAGGAGGAGCGTTGCGAGAGCTATCTCGCCGTAGCGCTCGAGACCCCACTTGGCAGTCACGGTTTTGTCGGACTCGTCGCGGCCGAGCCGAGGCTGTTCAGCGCCGGCGACCGCACCACCTTGCAGGCCCTCGCGTCGCGGCTCGGCGCCGAGCTCGGATGGCGTGCGGTGCACGATCGCACCGCCGACGAGCTCGCGCGACTCGCGAGCGGGCCCGGACTCGATCCGCTCGTCGGGATCTGGAATCACGTCGCGATGATCCAGCTGGTCACGGTCGCCGGCGCGGCTGCTGTCCGGTCCGGACAGGCCTTGACCGCGCTCGTGCTCGATGTCGTCGATCTGCACGGCATCAACACGAGCCATGGCCTCAAGGTCGGCGACCTCATGCTTCGCCGGATCGCGGATGTGGTGCGGGCACGAGTGAGGGCTGACGACCTCGTGGGTCGCTGGACGGATACGAAGACCGTCATCGTGCTCGAGAACATCTCGTTCGAGGGCGCGCAGGTGATCGCCGAGGGCCTGCAGACAGCCCTCTCGGCGCGCCCGATCGAGCTGCCGTCGGGAGCTCGTGTCGCGATCCCCGTGACGGTGGGCATCGCGACGCTCGAGAGCAACGAGGCGCCCGAGCACGTGATCGCACGCGCCGTCGCCGCGGCACGGAGTGCACCTGGGGGCGTGGCGATCGCTGGAGCTCCACCTGGTCTGCAGCCACCGCTCGCGCTCCAGCTCGAGATCGTCGACGAGCCACCGGTCACGCTCGCGGGCACGTACAGGCTCCGCCACGAGATCAGCCGTGGCGCCATGGGTGTGGTGTATCGCGCCGATGATCTGGCGCTCGAGCGGCCCGTCGCGATCAAGATGCTGAGGCCGGATCTCTCCGAGGACCGCGAGTTCATCGAGCGCCTGCGCGCCGAGGCCGCGCTGCTCGCGCGGATCCAGCACCCGAACCTCGTCCAGATCTACAGCTTCGGCCAGATCGGCGGCGACTCGTACTTCGTGATGGAGCTGGTCGAAGGCGAAGGTCTCCAGGAAGCGATCACGCGGCACCTCACCGAGGGCACCGCACCCGCGATCGCGGTGAACGTGGCGGTGATCGAGGAGGTCGCCTCCGCGCTCGATGCGCTGCACGAGCGGGGCATCATCCATCGTGACGTCAAGCCAGGGAACGTCATTCGCGATCCGTTCCGGGGGCGCGGCGTGCTCGTCGACGTCGGCATCGCGCAGCGCACCGGCCAGTTCGTCGAGACCGCAGGTACCCCCGGGTTCATCGCACCGGAGGTGTTCGCTGGACGGGAAGCGTCGGCCCGCTCCGACGTCTATGGGCTCGCCGCGACTGCGTACTCGATCCTCACCCTCGTCGAGCCGTTCGGCGACGGTTCGGCGGAGATGATCCTGGCACGGCAGGTCGATGTAGCTCCGCCTGCGCGACCGTCATCCCACGTCGCCGAGCTCGCGCCCGCCGACGACCTTATTCTCGCGGCCCTCGATCGCGATCCCATGAAGCGGCCCGCCAGCGCCGGCGAGTTCTCTCGATCGCTGTCGGCGGCGCTCTCGATCGTGGCGCCGTCGCCTCGGCCACCACGCCAGCGGGCCGACGAGCAGCGCGTGCGGCAGACCGGCGCCACGTCGCAAGCGCAGACCCGTGGCGTCGTGTTCCGATCCGTGACGCGCGTCCTTGGTGTGCATCAGACCGCGCGCTTCCGTGACGCGATCGGTGCGCAGGAGCCCGAGCTCGCCCAGGCGTTGATCGATGTCGCGCCGCTGGCCTGGTTACCGACGCAGATGTTCACGCGGCTGCTCGCCCTCGCTCCCGAGCACCTCCAGCTGGAAGGCGCACGGCTCGCCCGCGAGGTAGCCCGCGCGAGTGTCCGCGCATCGTTCCGCAGCTTCTTCCCGTCGAGTGCCGCTACCCTCGTTCCCGAGCGGACGCTGTCGGCGATCCGCAACGTGTGGGGCCGGTATCAGAGCTGGGGCACCATCGTGTCGGCGCCGGTGTACTCGACGGAGTCGATCATTTCGATGACGGGCACACTCCGCAACTCCGAGCTATGCCAGTGGAGCAGCGGGCTGCTCGAGCAGCTCGTCGTGCTCTCGGGAGGCCGCAGTCCGCGCGTCGTGCACGATAGCTGTGAGGCACTGGGGCATGCGGACTGCAAGTTTCACGTCCGCTGGGACGCCGCGCCGCAATAGCACTCAGATCAGAACAGGCTCTCGATGAGCAACGACAGCTCGGTTGGCAACTGCTCGAGGTTGCTCTTGGTGAGGTAGCCGTCCGCTTCGCAGGTGCGCGCGAGAACCTCCAGCTCCGCCTCTGGCAGCGCCGACAGCAGGAAGACCGGCACGTGCGCGGTTTCGTACGTCGCCTTGAGGCTGCGGCACAGCTCGACGCCGGATGTGCCAGGCATGTTGATGTCGGTCAGGATGACGTCGGGGCGCCACTCGCCGAGAGCACTCGTCAGCTCCTCGACGTTGGACGCCGTGCGCACCTCGTAGCCCGCGTGGCTCAAAACCTTCGCGACCATGCGGAGCGTGAGCTCGTGGTCGTCGATCAACAGGACTTGCTTGGGTCGCGACTCCACGCACGACGGTACCACCTTCGATTCGGATTACACGAGCTCTCGGGTCTTGGCGCGTGTCTCGCATGAGGAGCGCCCGACCCGATGACTGCAGCGCTATGCGGCACTCGCGTAGCGAACTGGCACCGGGGCCCAGGAGCAACACTGATGCGCGTATGGATTGTGGCAGCGGTACTGGCGCTCGGCGCCTGCGGAAACAAGAACGAAAAGGCAAAGGAGGAGGCTGCGAAGGGGCAGACCGAAACCAACGAGAAGGGGGGCGAAGGTGCGAAGGCACAGAGGGAAGCCGACAACAAGGCAACCGATGAGCTGAACGAAGCGGGTGCCGCCGCGGTGAAGGCAAGGGACGACGCGCACGCGAGCCTCCAGAAGGGCTACGACGATGCGGATCGCAAGCTGACGTCCCTGAAGGAGCAGGCCGCGAAGGCGACC
>JBKJUF010000268.1:0-21586 GCA_046590445.1 Kofleriaceae bacterium | reverse complement strand
GTGGCGATGACGGAGCACCGTGAAGCCGCCGAGGCGCACCGCGATCCGCTCCTGCAGCCGCTCGATCTCGTCGTCCTCGAACTCGAGGATCAGCGAGCACTTCATACAGATCAGGTGATCGTGGTGATCGCCGACGACCTCGTAGCGCGCCTGGCCATCACCGAACTGCCGCTCGATCGCGAGGCCGCTATCGACGAGTAGCTTGAGGGTCCGGTAGACGGTCGCGTAGCCGACCTTGGGGTGACGCTTGCGTACCTTGCCGAGCAGCTCGTCGATCGAGACGTGATCCTTGGTGCGGAGGAACTGCTCGACGATCGCCTCGCGTTGCGACGTCGTGTTGAGCCGACGATCCTGGATGTATGCGCGCCAGCGATCGCGCAGCTCCCCTGGATCGTCGGGCCGAAAGTCCTGCCGCTCCCCCATCTGGTGTTCAGCTTTACCGCAAGTACGCGTGCGGTCAAGCGTTCCAGGAGGGGTGACTTTTCATTTCGTGTTCGCTATCGTGCCGACTTGATGGCGGACGCTTCCGATCCCGGCTTCGATCAGATCCTCGCGCGGTTGCGCGAGGTCGTCGTGCGCCTCGAGTCGGGAGACCTCTCGCTCGAGCAATCGCTGCAGGTCTACGAGGAGGGTGTAGCGCTCGCGCGCAAGGGCCAGCACCTGCTCGCGACCGCCGAGAAGCGGGTCGAGATCCTGGCGAGCGGGACGTCGGGCACCGTCGAGGCCGTGCCGTTCGAGCCGGCGCCGCCACCGGGCTCGGCCTCGGACTAGCGACGATGACCGAGGTCGCGACGCTGGCGCCGTCGAGCGCGCCCCCGGAGCTCACCGGTTTTCTCGACGAGGTGCGGCGCATCGTCGACGCCGATCTCGCGCGTCGCCTGCAGCCACCCGCCGACGATCCCGGGCGGCTTGTCGAGGCGATGTGCTACGCGGCGACCGGACCCGGCAAGCGCTTGCGTCCCGCGGTCGTGCTCGCAGCGGCCGAAGCGTGCGGCGGTTCGCGCGACGCGGCGCTGCCGGCGGCCGCCGCGATCGAGATGCTGCACGCGTACACGCTCGTCCACGACGATCTGCCGGCGATGGACGATGACGACGAACGGCGCGGCCGGCCCACCGTGCACGTCGCGTTCGGCGAGGCGATCGCGATCCTCGCGGGCGATGGCTTGCTGACCCAGGCTTTCGGCACGCTCGCCGAGCTCGGCCCGCACGCGGCCGCCGCGATCGCGATCCTTGCGGCCCGCGCCGGCTCGCGCGAGCTTCTCGCCGGCCAGGCGATCGATCTGACGAGGCCGCCCGCCGATCTCGCCGCGATCGAGCGGCTGCACGCGGCAAAGACCGGTGCGCTGTTCGCGGCATCCGCCGAGCTCGGCGCGATCGCAGCCGGCGCCAGCACGGCGACGTGCGAGGCCCTCGGTCGTTACGGCATGGCGATCGGCATCGCGTTCCAGCACGTCGACGATCGTGATGATGGTGAGCTCGTCGAGCATGCAGCCGCGGCGGCCAACCGGATTCGCGTGCTGGGCGACGAGGCACGCTCGATCGCGAACGCGCTCGGCGCATCCGGACAGCGACTCGCCGCGATCGCGACGTGGTTTGCCTCACGTGCGTGACCCGAACGTCACCACGTGCCGGGCTGGCGGTTTACGATAGCCGCGTATGGGGGAGGACAGCTGGGACGAGGACACGACCGCGACCGATCTGACCGCGCTGTCGGATGTCGTCCCCGCGAATCGCAACCGCGCCTGCTTCACCGTGTTGACCGGTAGCGCTGCGGGTCAGGTCATCCAGGTCACGCGCGGTGAGTCGGTGATCGGCCGCTCGCCGGACGCGCAGATCCGCGTCGTCGATGACGGCGTGTCGCGCCAGCACGCTCGAGTCCGGCTCGACAGCACCGGGCTGCGGTTGGACGATCTCGAGAGCCGCAACGGCACGTTCATCAACGGCGCGCGGGTCGACTCGAGCGCGATGCTTCGCGAAGGCGACAAGATCCAGGTCGGCAGCACCACCGTGCTGCGGTTCGCCTACCACGACGAGCTCGACGAGTCGTTCCACGAGAATCTGCTGTCGTCCGCCCTCCGCGATCCGCTGACCCGACTGTTCAACAAGCGCTACCTCCTCGATCGCCTCGATAGCGAGCTGAAGTTCTCGCGTCGCCACGACACCCCGCTGTCGCTGCTGATGCTCGATCTCGATCACTTCAAGAAGGTCAACGACACCTACGGCCATCTCGCCGGCGATGCGGTGCTCGTCAACCTGTCCGAGGTGATCACCAAGGCCGTACGCAACGAGGACGTCGTCGCGCGGTTCGGTGGCGAGGAGCTGGCGGTGATTCTCCGGGCGATCCCGATCGAGCCCGCGACGATGCTTGCCGAGCGGCTATGCATGTTGATCGAGAAGACGGTCACGTCGCATGGCAAGCACCAGCTGCGGGCCACCGTCTCGATCGGGGTCGCCGGCTATCCGACGACGAAGGCCGAGACCGTCGAGCAGCTCATGGAGGCTGCCGACCGTGCCCTGTACCGGTCCAAGCGCGCCGGCCGCAACCGCGTCACGCGATGATCTCGTGCAACTGGCGTCGATCGGAATTTGTTCTCGGGGATCGACGTTGCTAGGGTCGGGAGATGCGCAGCCACCGCTGGGTCGTTCTCGTCATCGGCGCCAGCGTCGCCGCCTGCTCGGGCGATAACACGCACCAGCCGACGACGCCGCTCGTCGGTTCGGGGTCCGCGGCGCCCGCCGATGCGCAGCCCACCACGCCGGAGCCGCCGGGCGTGCCTGCGCCGCTGTCCGAGGCGATGGCGGTGCCGTACTTCCAGTCCGGCGAGGCCGGCGTCGGCGCGAAGGCGTTCGCGCTCGAGAAGTGGCCCGAGGCCCTCGCCGCGTTCACCAAGGCCCGCGGCGCGGCGACGGGCGAGGACGCGCACCGCCTCGATCTGATGCTCGGGCTCACCCACGCGCGGCTCGCGCAGTGGCCGCAAGCGGCCGAGCGACTCGGCGCCGCCCTCAAGGGCCTGCCGCTCCTCGCCGACTTCCTGCGCTACCAGACCGCACGCGCGCTGTACTTCGCGCACCAGACCCAGAACGCGAACGAGCTCGCCCGCCAGGTCGATCGCGACTCGATCCATGGCGCCGACGCCGAGCTCCTCGCGGGCGATATCCTGCGCGGGGGCACCGACCACGCGAAGATCGCGGCGCACTACCGCGACTACCTCACACGGCGTCCGGCCGGGGCACGGCGGTCCGAGTCGCGGTTCCGGCTCGCCGAGGCGCTCGAGAAGACGGCCGGCGACATCAAGGAGATCGTGGCGCTCTACCGCCAGATCGGCATCGATGACCCGCTGTCGTCGTGGACCACGCAGGCGAATGCGCGCCTCGCCGCGCTGAAGAAGACGCTACCTCCGGATCTCCAGAGCTACGACAAGCTGACCGCCGCCGAGCACATCGCGCGCGGCAAGGAGCTGTTCGACGCGCAGCGCAATCCGGAGTCCGAGGCCGCGTTCGACGCCGCGCTGGCGGACGCGGCGATCGCGCCGACCGACCGTTGCGTCGCCGCGTATCACAAGGCGCAGAGCCGGTTCAAGGCACGCGATCGCAAGGGCGCCGCGCCGATGTTCGACGCCGCGGCGATCGCGTGCAGGGACGCGAAGCACGCCGACCTCGAGATCAAGAGTCAGTACCAGGCCGGGCGGTCGTACGCGTTCATCGGTCAGCACGACGTCGCGGCGCTGCGCTACCAGGCAGCGCAGGTGATCGATCCAACCCACAGTTACTCCGACGACGCGCTGCTGCGCGAGGGCGAGGAGTGGACCAGCCGCGGCGATGCCAAGCAGACCGAGGCGGTGCTCGCCTCGCTGCCGACCAAGTTTCCGAAGGGCGACAATGTCGCCGAGGCGATGTGGCGGCTCGGCTGGCAGGCCTGGCGCGACAAGAACCTCGACGGAGCGATCAAGTGGTGGACCAAGCAGATCGAGCTCGTCCCGCACGACGACAACTACTTCGGCGAGGGCCAGGCGCAGTACTGGCTCGGTCGCGCGCTGCTCGCGAAGGGCAAGCAGGCCGAGGCGCTCGCATCGTGGCAGCAAGGCATCCGGCAGTACCCGGCCGCCTACTACGCACTGCTCGGGCTCAACCGCGTGCGCGAGGCCGACGCGAAGCGCTACGCCACGATCCTCGCCGAGATCTCGACCGACCCCGCAGGCCATGACCCGGCCGCCCCGGCGTTCACGTTCAAACCGCGCGTCGAGTGGGGCTCGCTCGGCTTCCAGCGCGCGCTCGCGTTTCTGCGCCTCGGGCTCGGCGGTAGCGCGGAGGCCGAGCTGCGCAAGCTCGGGCTGACCGCACCGAAGGACAAGAAGCGGGTCGACGATCCGGATCTGATCGAGAAGCTGTGGGCGATGGCGTTCTTGTTCGACAAGGCGGGCCGTTACGAGTCCTCGCACTGGCCGACGCGCTGGCACATCGTCGACTACCGCAAGGCATGGCCGACCGGCACGAACCGCGCGCGCTGGCTGATCGGGTACCCGAAGGCGTACGAGCCGCTGCTCGCGCAGCACGCGACGACGAACAAGGTGCCGTTCGCGATGCAGATCGCGATCGTTCGCGAGGAGAGCGCGTTCGATCCGCTGCTCGAGAGCTACGCGAACGCGATCGGCCTGACCCAGATGATCCAGGTGACCGCGACGCGGTTCGCGAAGGGCACCGGCATCGACCCGACGCGCGAGAGCCTGCGCGACCCCGAGAAGAACGTCACGATCGGCTCGCGCTTCCTCGGCCACCTGTTCTCGTACTGGAAGAACTTCACGATCTTCGTGCCGCCCTCGTACAACGGCGGCGAGGGCTACGTCCGTCGCAACCTCAAGACGCGCGGCACGTGGGACGCCGACGAGTTCATCGAGGGCATCCTCGATGATCAGATCCGCAACTACACCAAGCGCGTGATGGGCACGTTCTTCACGTACAGCTGGCTCTACGAGCAGAAGGTCCCCGAGATCCCGAACAAGCTCCCGGCCGACTTGCTCCCGAAGCCGTAGCGGTCACTTCGGCGGCATGCGCAGCGAGCCGTCGAGCCGGATCGTCTCGCCGTTGAGGTAGCTGTTCTCGACGATCGCGGCCACGAGCGCGCCGAACTCCGCGGGATCGCCGAGGCGCTTCGGGAACACGACGTCGGCGGCAAGCGCGACCCGCTTGTCCTCGGGCAGCGCGCCGAGCATCGGCGTGTCGAACAGGCCTGGCGCGATCGTGACGACGCGGATGCCGGCGGGCGCGAGATCGCGAGCGGCGGGCAGCGTCATCCCGGCAACCCCGGCCTTCGAAGCTGCGTAGGCGATCTGGCCGATCTGGCCATCGAACGCGGCGACCGAGGCGGTGTTGACGATCACGCCGCGTTCGTTGTGCTCCAGGACGTCGGTCTTCGCGATCGCGGCGGCGGCGAGCCGCAGCACGTTGAACGTGCCGACGAGGTTCACGCCGATCACGGTGCGGAACAGCTCGAGGTCGTGTGGCTTGCCGGTCTTGTCGAGCGTGCGCGCGGCCCAGCCGACGCCGGCGCACGATACCGCGACGCGCAGCGGACCGAGCGCCGCGGCCTGGTCGATGGCGGCGGTGACCTGCGCGGGATCGGTAACGTCGGTCTTCGCGAAGGCGGCGATGCCCGCACCGAGCTCGCTCGCGAGGGCCGTGCCACGCGCCTCGTCGCGATCGACGATGACGACCTTCGCGCCACCGGCCGCGAGGCGCCGCACCGTCGCCGCCCCGAGACCCGACGCACCACCCGTGACGAGCGCGACCGCACCGGGGAGCTTCATGTCGCGAACGTACTACCGATCGTGCGAGCGAGCGTGGCGCCGATCACCGCTCCCGTCCGCAGATCATGCCGTGCAGCTTGTAGACCCCGAGGTCGCGAAAGATCAGCGGCTGGTTCATGTACGGATCGAGCGTGAGGAGGTCGGTGCGCTTCTCGCCCTTGATCCAGGTCGTCGTCACCTTCGTGCGGACGTCCGGATCGACGTTGCGAACGAGGCGGAGATCGCCGGTCTTCGTCGAGAACACGTCACCGCCGCTATCGGTCGTGACGTCGGAGATCGGGATCTGCTTCATCGCACCTTTCTTGCCGATGAAGACGCGGTGACCGTTCCCGCCGTACTGCTTCGTGAGCACGTCGACGTAGTAGTAGACGCCGCGATCGTCACGCGCGAGGAGCAAGGGCCGCCGCGTCATCGCGCTCGTCATGAACTTTGCCTTCTCGAGGATCTCGCTCGCCTTGTCGCCGGTGACGACGGTCAGGTTCTGCTCGGCCTTGCTCGTGCAGGTCGTCTTGTAGTTCCCGTCCTTGTCGTAGTCGAAACTGCCTTGAAACGGGAACGCGGTGCGCGGTGCCCAGAGCGAGATCGACCACGCCGTACCGCTGCGCGACTTCGAGCCCTCGAGTGGGTGTTCGTAGAGGAGCTTGTCCGTCCCGTAGAAGATGTACGAGTCGCCGCCGTGGTCGTACGTCACCGCGTAGTAGCCGCCGTTGGCGTCCTTGAGGACCGTCAGCTTGTCCTTGAAGGGCTTGACGTCGAAGGGCTGGGGCTTCGGCTCGGCGACCGCCACCGCGGTCCAGCAGACCAGCATCAGAAGGGGCGCGATCCAACCTCGTGCACGCATGGGAGTCATTATACGCTCGCCGTGGTGGGGAATTCACCGGCTCGCTCCGGCGTCGACGTCGGCTCGATCATCGCCGGCACCTACACGATCGAGGCGCTGATCGGCCGGGGCGGAATGGGCGAGGTGTTCCTGGCGAGCCATACCCGGCTGCCCGGCAAGAAGGTCGCGATCAAGCTGCTCCACGTCGACCTCCAAAACGACGACGTGATCGCCAGGTTCCGCCGCGAGGCGCTGATCGCGTCCGAGCTCGATCACCCGAACATCGTCCGGGTCGACGACTACAACGTCTCCGAGGACGGAACGCCGTATCTGATCCTCGAGTACCTCCAGGGCGAGAGCCTCGCGCAGCGGATCGCGAAGGGCCCGATCCCGCTCGACACCGTGATGACGATCATCCGGCAAGTCGGCTCGGCGGTCGCGGCGGCCCACCGCGCCGGCATCGTCCACCGCGATCTCAAGCCGCAGAACATCTTCCTCGTCGCGACCGAGGTCGACGGCCGCGTGGTCGAGATCGCGAAGGTGCTCGATTTCGGGATCTCGAAGATCCGCGGCTCCGACACCGTGAAGACCCAGGAGAGCTCGCTGCTCGGCACCCCGCAGTACATGGCGCCCGAGCAGGCAACGGGCCAGCACACGGCGGTCGACGAGCGCACCGACGTGTTCGCGCTCGGCGCGATCGTCTACGAGATGCTGTGCGGGCAATCCGCGTTCTCCGGGCTCAGCATCCCCGAGGTCGTGTTCAAGGTTGTCTACGAGGAGCCGCCGCCGCTCGTCGACCGCGCCCCGAGCGTGCCGCCCGCGATCGTGACGGCGGTCCGGCGCGCGATGGCGAAGCCCGCGAACGATCGGTTCCCGTCGGTATCGGCGTTCGTCGAGGCGCTGACCGGCACGCCGCTCGCGCTGCCGCGGTCGACGACGACGGCGATGTCGGAGGTCGGCCGCACGCCGTCGTCGGGCTCGCGCCACGCGCCTGTCGCGGGCAACGCCGCGTTCGCGAACACGGTCGGCTCGGGAGATCACGGCGCGTCGCTGCAGGCCGCAGGTCAGGCATCGACGAGCGCAGCAGCGCCGCGCGAGCCCGAGATGGAGGGGCCGGGATTCACGCCCGGACCCGAAATCGACGACGGACGGGGCCGTACCGAGCGCGGCCCCGCGGTTCCGGTCCAGCCACGACGCCCCGCCGACCCCGCTCCGGTCACGCCAACCGCGAACGCGCCCGTCGCCACCCACGCGCTCACCGTCGACTCGATGTCCGGCGCGCTGCGCCCCCCCCTGCCTGCGCCGGCCGCGCTGGCCGCGCCGGCCGCGCCGATCGTGCCACCCGCGCGCAACACCGGCTGGATCGCCGCGCTCGCGGTCGCCGTCGTCATGGTCGGTGCGATCGCGTTCTACCTGCTGAAGCAGCCCGAGCCGGCGAAGCCCGGCGGCCCAGAGGCGAGTCCGGTCGCGAGCGCGGGCGACGTTGTGGCGCCGCTCGATGCGCAGCGGGTCCCGACCGATCCGGATCGAATCGTCGCCGTCGAAGACGCGGCTGTGGCTTCTGGACCAGTCGATGGCGGGGTGGCCGCAACTCCTGCGGACGCCGCGGTGGTCGCGATCAGGCCGAAGCCGCCAAAGCCGCCGACCGGCGTAAAGAAGCCCGGCGACTTCGACGAGACGGGTGATCCGGGCCTTGTCGAGAAGCTGCGCGCGGCCGATCGCGCCTTCGACGGCAAGCAGTGGACGGTCGCCCGCGATCTCGTGAACCAGGTGATCGACTCGCCGCTGGCGACCCCGCGTCAGCTGTCGCGTGCGCACGCGCTGCATGGCGCCTACGAGTGCCGGGTCAAGAACAGCCAGGGTGGCGCGAAGGCCGATCTACGCAGCATCAAGCTGCCGAGGTGGCGGGCCTGGCTGATCGAGTACTGCGGCAAACTTAACTATAAACTGCGCTGAACGCCCTCAGTGCATGAGTACGAGGATGCGACGGCTACCGCCGGCTGCGCCGGCGACTGTGAGATCGACGTAGCGTCCAGAGGCCAGGAGCCGATCCGCGATCGCCGCGCCGGCCGCGAGATCGTTGGCGACGGGCCGGTCGTCGACCGCGATCACGCGCTCGTCGGCGCGCAGCTGGACGATCGAGGCGAGGTCGGTCGGCGCGACGCCGGGCGCGACATCGACAACGTTGACCGGCTCGTTGGCGGCCGCGAGCAAGCGCCCCGGCGTGTCATCGGGCTTGTCGACCGACATCCACACGTTGACCAGCAACACCAGGGACGCCGTGGTCAGGGCCAGCGTCAACGAACGCGTCAGGTACATGCACTGCGGATGTGCAACGTTCCGGCCAGCGCCGGCCTTGGATCCTCGCGACGTTGACGACGCCGGCAATCGGCCGCGGTGCCAGGCTGGGCACGGTCCTAATTGAATTCTGCCATCGTGGCAATGCGGTGCCATCGCAGGGTGGGGCATGGCCATCCTGACCGAGCGCAAGATCTGGCGTCGCAAGCGAAGCAGATCGGCAACCGGCTCGGCCTGACCGAGCCCGAGAACGTGCGTCGCTCGAGCCTCTTCCCGTCGCCCACGCGCCGTCCGGGCAGCGTGCCAGGACTACTTCTTGATCTGCTGCGCGAGGTAGTTCTGCTCGCCGACCTGGCGGATCAGCTCGAGCTGGGTCTCGAGCCAGTCCGTGTGGACCTCTTCGGAGACCAGGATCCGGCTGAACAGATCCTCGCTGGCGTTGTCGCCGTGCTCGCGGGTCTTCGCGACGCCCTGGTTGAGGGCGGCGATCGCCGCGTACTCGAGCTGGAGGTCGCTCTCGAGCTGCTCCTTGACGGTCTCCCCGACGTGCAGCTTGTGATAGCGCTGCAGGTTTGGCACGCCCTCGAGGAACAGGATCCGGCTGATCACCATGTCGGCGTGCCGCATCTCGTCGATCGATTCCTCGCGGATCTTCGCGGCGAGGCGGTCGAAGCCCCAGTTTTCACACATCTTCGCGTGGATGAAATACTGGTTGATCGCGGTCAGCTCGTTGGTGAGGAGCTGATTGAGGAGCATCAGCACCTCTTCGTTGCCCTTCATGTCGGTCGCTCCTTCAGTGCCCGCGGCGCGATGGCGCCAGCGTCAGCGAGTCGACCTTACAGACACGAGATCGGGCGCACAATCACGGCTGCAGCCATTCGCGCCCTTGGCGCTGAGGCGATCTCGAATCTCGTCAACGCACGCGCCGCAGCCGGTACCAGCCCCGCAACGCCGGCCGATCTCCTGCACCGTGCGTGCGCCGTCATCGATGACCGCATCGACATCGCGGTCCGAAGTGGGATGGCAGAGGCAGACGAGCACGGGTTCTGAAATTGATAATGCTTTTCAAACCCAGTTTCGTCAAGCCAGTCTTTTTGATCTATGTAAGTGCTCGTGCTGGCGACGGTTCTAGCCAGGTTCGGAGTGTGAATCCGGATCCTTCATCAACGGGTCGATTCTTGCCCGGTCGCCGCGGACCCGCGATCCTGAAGATCATGAACCACGTGACGTTCGCCGCGTGGCTGGCGGTGATCGGATGCCGCTCCGAGGACAAGCCGAAGCCACCTCCCCCACCACCGCCAACCGACGGGCTCGAGCTGATCTCGGCCGGCGCGCCGCCGCGCCAACCGCTCCGCTATCGCCTCGCGCGCGATACCCGATCGTCGATCGAGATCGCGGTCGATGTCGATCTGACCACCGTCGATGGCGCGGTCTCGCTGCCGACGATCGCGCTGGCGCTCGACGTCATCACCGCCACAGTCGATCCCGACGGCACCGGAATCGTGCGCACGACCGTGACCGGTGCGGCCGCTCGCGAGCGTCCCGGGACCGAGTCGGTGATGAAGCTGATGAACCGGCAGGTCGCCCTCGTCGTCGGACTCGTGCAGTCCGCGCGGCTGTCGCCGACCGGCCAGCTCTCCGAATCCAAGCTCGACGCATCGGGACGCGATCTCGCGAAGCCGATGCAGGAGCAGGTCACCACGCTCGCGCAGGCACTCGAGGGCGTGGTGATGCCGCTGCCGGTCGATCCCGTCGGCGTTGGCGCCGCCTGGAACTACCGCCGCACGCTGCAGCTCAACCAGCTCACGGTGATCGCGACGACCCAGGTGCAGGTGACAGCAATCGATGGAGATCGGGTCTCGTACACGTCGACGACCCAGCTCACCGGGGCCGATCAGATCCTGGTCCAGGGCGAAGCAAGCGTGCAGGTCACCGGGGTCAAGGGACAGGGCACCGCGCACGGCACCGCCGACCTCGCGAAGGTCACCGTGATCGGCGAGCACCGTGCCGAGCTCGGGTTCACGATGGCCGCCGGCGAGCAGCTGCGACCGACGACGATGACGATGACCACCCGCACCACGCCGGCGACCGCGTCACCGGCAGCGGCGCCGGAGCCGGGGAGCGCGAGCCAGGGCAGCGACGTTCAGGGCGCGCACAACGCGCCGTAGCGCTGGCACGCACCGCCGTCGATCGCGTCGCACGTGCGATGCGCGAGCGCGGTCGCGTCGTACATGCACTTCGAGGCAGGCGCGCACGCGGCGCCCCAGGTCTGACACGTGCCCTCGATCGGCTTCTGGCAGACCTTGTAGCTCTTCGCGGCGGGGTCATACATGCACGCGTTCGCGGGCGTGCATGGCGCGCCGAAGTGGAAGCACGTCCCCGCGCCGCTCGACTGACACGTGAAGTAGGCACCGGCACCGGCGTGGAACGCGCAGGATGGTGCGAGGCAGCCGATGTCCTTGATCGCCACCGCACCCGTGGCAGGCTTCGCGCCGGCCTCCGGCTTGACCGCCGAGCCGCGGCCGGCCGCGCCGCCCGAGCCATCCGGGCGGTTCGCGGGTGGCGGACCGCTGCAGGCGCCGAACGCGCCGAGCAAGCCGGCACCGAGCACAGCGTTACGGACCGCGGATCGCACGACGCGGTTATAGCGCGGCCGCTGGCGTGGCGCCGTAGATCCCTGCCGGCCTTCCGGGTTATCGTGAGCTGGGGCCATGGCGTTCGCATCCGGGATGATGATGGGGAAGTACGAGCTGGGGAAGCTGCTCGGCCAGGGCGGCTTCGGGCTCGTGTTCGTCGCGCGCGACGTCGGGCTCGATCGCGACGTCGCGCTCAAGTTCCTGCACGCCGAGCACACCGCGAATCCCGAGATCCTGCGGCGGTTCCTCCAGGAGGCGCGGTCGGCGGCGAAGATCGTCCACCCCGGGATCGTCACCGTCTTCGAGTGTGGTCAGGTCGCCGGCACGAACACGTCCGCGGATGGCGTCGCGTTCATCGCGATGGAGCTCCTCCACGGCGAGAGCCTGACCGATCGGCTCGCGCGTAGCAGCCGGCTGCCGGCGAAGGCCGCGATCGAGATCTCGCGGCAGCTCGCATCGGCGCTCGAGGCCGCGCACCACGCCGGCATCATCCATCGCGATCTCAAGCCCGATAACATCTTTCTCGTCCGCGATCCGGCGATGCCGGGCGGCGAGCGCGTCAAGGTGCTCGACTTCGGCATCGCGAAGCTCGCGCAGGCGCCCGGCTCCGGCGCTCAGACGCAGTCGATGATGGTGTTCGGGACGCCGCGCTACATGTCGCCCGAGCAGTGCCGGTCGGCGGCGCACATCGATCATCGCAGCGACATCTACACGCTCGGTTGCATCCTGTTCGAGCTCGTGTGCGGCGCGCCGCCGTTCCAGGGCGAGACCGGCGAGCTGATCGCGAAGCACCAGATGGTGCCACCGCCGACCGTGCGCTCGGTCGCGAGCGACGTCAGCGAGCCGCTCGCGCGGCTGATCGCCTCGCTGCTGGCGAAGGATCCGAAGGACCGACCGCAGACGATGGCCGCGGTGCAGCGCGCGCTCGAGGCGGGCGGTGCGCCGTCTGCGGGCGTCGACGCCACGATGCTGCCCGATGCGGCCGACTCGCTTCCCAGGTTCACTCCGGTTCCGGGCGCACTGCGCGCGTCGTCACAGGTCGCCGAGACCGAGCTGCCATCGCCGTCGCAAGCGCGGCGGTCTGCGCCGATCGGCTCGGTCGGCTCGGTCAATCCCACGACGCTCGGAGCTTCGAGTGGTCAGTGGCAGGAGCCGGGAAAGCGGCGCAGCAAGCTGCCACTCGTGATCGGCGGCATCGCGGCGGTCGCGCTGGTCGCGGGCGTCACGATCGCGGCGATGAAGTCGGGCAGCGACGAGGCGACCGCCAGCGCACCCGCACCTGCGGCGGCGCCGAGCACGCCAGCCGCGGCCGCGACGATGCCCGCGGAGCCGGCGCAGATCGAGCTCGTGATCACATCGACGCCAGTGGGTGCCGAGGTCTACACGACGGACAACCGCCTGCTCGGCGAGACGCCGTTCCCGTACCGCCGGCCTCCGGCGGAGGGCAAGCTGGTCTTCTTCCTCAAGCTGGCCGGGTACCAGGACGCGCGCGTCGTGATGCCCGCTGACGCGAGCGCCACGAAGGAGGTCGCGCTCACCGCGCTCGCGAAGCCGGATGCGGTGGCGACGACCAAGCCGGTCGACAAGCCCGCGACCAAGCCGACGGCCAGGCCGACGACCAAGCCGATCGTCAAGCCGACGACCAGGCCGATCACCAAGCCACTGAAGCCCGGCGAGCTTCCGGACGACTGAGCCATGCAACGCATCGTTCTCGTGATCGCGCTCGTCGGCGGGCTGCTCGGCTCGGTCGCCGCCGTGGACGCTGGTAACCCGAAGCAGGCTGCGGTCCACAGCCGGCAAGGCAAGGCGTACTTCGACGCCAAGCAGTTCGATCAGGCGATCGAGGAGTTCAAGAAGTCCTACGACCTCGAGAACAAGCCGCTGACGCTCTTCAAGATCGCCAGCGCGTACTACGCCAAGGGCGACTACGCGGGCGCCATCGACTACTACGGCAAGTACCTGTTCGCGGATCCCGAGGGTCCGTACTCGCAGCAGGCGCTGCAGTTCTCGACGATCGCGAACAAGGAGCTTGCCGAGGCGAAGGCACGCGCCGATGCCGCCGCGCAGGCGAAGCGCGACGCCGAGGAGAAGCAGCGCCTCGAGGACGCGGCCGAGCAACGCAGGATCGCGGCCTCCGCGCGCGTCAAGCAGGCCGAGGCGTTCGCCGCTGCCGGAGCGTGGACGAGCGCCGGCTCCGAGTACGAGGCCGCCGCCGAGGCGGGGACCGATCCGAAGTTTTTGATCGACGCCGGTGCCGCATTCGCGAAGCAGCCCGATGACGTGCGCGCACGTGCCGCTTATCGCGCCTACCTCGAGAAGGTCCCGCACGGGCCGCAGAGCGACGCGATCCGCGGCAAGGTGGCCGAGCTCACCCGCGCGATCGACAAGGCCGCCGCCGACAAGACGCTCGCCGAGGCCGCCGAGGCCGAGCGCCAGCGCAAGCTCGCCGAGTCGCTGCGGTTCGGGACCGGCGGCGAGCCCGCGAAGCCACACGTCGGCTTCAAGCGCGGGTGGATCGTCGTCGGTGGTGCGATGATCGTCAGCGGGCTGGCAGCCGACCTCGGCGCGCCCAACGGCGACAACGGCAAGCTCGAGCCGAGCGACTTCGTGCCGGTCGTCCTCTACGGGCTCGGCAGCGCGGCGGTCCTGCGAGGCGTGTTCTGATGCGCGCGCTCGTCATGGTCGCGGCGATCCTCGTGATGCCTGCGTTGGCGCATGCCGAGATCGTAGCCAAGGGCGTGCGAGCGGACAGCGGGATCGGTTTGGTGAGTGCCGATGGCGCGGGCGACGCTATGAGCACCAGCTTAAAGATGGCAGGACTCCGATTCGCAGGTGGCACCTTCATCCGCAACCGGTTCACGTCCTCGTTCAGTATGCAATTCGAGCTCGACATCACGCTCAAGGGGTTGAGCGAGGAGAGCTGCGGCGGGACGACGGGGTGCATGCCGACCGCCGACGTCGCGCTCTGGTACCTCGAGCTTCCGGTGTTGCTGCGGTTCGATCTGATCCCGGGCGACGGCACCCGGTTCCATCTCGACGTCGGACCGGAGCTCGTGGTCGCACTCGGTGGAACGCGGAGGCCGGTGAGCGGGGCCGACGAGACCATCGATCTCGTGCCAGGCAACCTCGGGATCATGGTCGGGACCGGCCTCGACTTCCGCGCCGGCGCCGGCCACATCCTGTTCGACATCCGCTACTCGCGCTGGCTCGCGCCGCTCATCTCCGACGGGCCCGGGAACGAAGCGACGGTCCGCGCATCACATCAGCTGTCGGTCGCCGTGGGCTATGCGTTTCCGTGACGTCTCCGCGCTCGCCGCGGTCGCCACCCTCGGAGCGGTCGCGGTACTCACCGGCGGCTGCTCGCTGATCGACGCCGCCGGCGACGAGGTCGCGTCGAGCGGCAGCGGCTACAAGCGCAGCAACATTCCGAACACGAGCGCGATGCCGCGCGCGGTCGCGGTCGGCGCCCTCAACGGGTCGCTGAGCCGCGATGTCGTGGTGCTCGACGAGAACGGCGACGTGATGACGTGCGTCAACATGGGCGACCAGACCGTCTTCAACTGCATGCGGCACCCGGAAGCGACGGGGTACGAGCTCGTCGCGCTCGCACACCTCGACAGCGGGCCTACCGACATCATCATCGTCGCGGCCCTCGGCAGAGTCGATACTTACTCGTTCATGGGCGGACCGCTGGTCAAGCGATCGCTCGCGGTCCCGGCGACGTTTCGCCCGAAGAAGCTCATGGTCGGCACCTTCGCGGTCCACCCCAAGCAAGCGATCGTGGTGACGTCGGCGGACACCCCCGAGATCCGGATCTACCTCGACCCGATCGGCAACCCGACGGTGATGACGATGACGACGATGAACGGCAACCCGGTCGATGCCGTGGTCGCGAACGTCAATTCGGGAGCCGACGCGACCGGTGACGAGCTGATCGTCAGCGAGGGCGGTGACATCGTCACCTATGCCGGCTCCGCGTTCACGCGAACGGCCCAGAGCCTGAGCGGTGGGTCCGCGAACGCGCTCGCCGCCGGCGCGTTCGGCAGCGGCGGTGACGCTGACATCGTGTGGTCTCACCTCAGGGCGGAACCCGGCGAGCTCGGGATCTTTCACGGCTCGCCGACCGGCCTCTTCGACATGGGGACGCGGTTCGCGCCGGGCTTTGCCACGAACAACGTGCACGTGGTCGATCTCGACGGTGATGGCCTCGATGACGTGGCCGCGCTCTACACCGAGCTCGCGGGCAAGCAGCAGCTCAAGCGGTTTCTCGCGCGGCCGACGGGCGGCTTCACGGGCGGCTTCACCGAGGATGACGACCTCGTGCTCGAGGGACCGGCGCGTCAGGTCGTGTTCGGCGATCTGGACACGGACGGCGTCGACGACATCCTGATCGTCCCCGGCGCTGGCGGCGGTGTCGACCTGCTCCTCACGAAGTAGAGTGGCGAAACCGCTCGAGCATGCGAGGGGAGTCGACGAGCTCGCCGCGCAGCTCCGCGATATCGGTCACCGTCCCGCTGTCAGCGGTATCGCGGTGGGAACGGAGAAACCCGACACTCCGAGCGTCGGGTTTTCCCACGATCTCACCGGATCGTGCGGGATCATGGGGGCTTGCGGTCGGTACGGCCTTTGCTCAGGTCCTCCCCATGCGCTTCACCACGATCCTCCTCGCGTGCGGGCTCACCGGGCTCGGTGCGGCAGCCTGTGGCAACGACTCCGAGCTCGCGCCAGACGGCGGCGCCGCCCGGGTGACCTGGTACCAGGATGTCGCGCCGATCGTGGCGAACCACTGCATGAGCTGCCACCAGGCCGGTGGCATCGCGCCGTTCCCACTGACCGACTACGAGGCCGTGGTCGAGAACTCGACGCGCATGCTCCACGAGATCGATCGCGGGGCGATGCCGCCGTTCGATGCCCGCGAAGAACCCGACTGCTCGCCGCGGTTCTCGTGGGTCGACGATCCCCGGCTCACGATCCAGGACAAGACCACACTGCGCGCGTGGATCGAGGCCGGCCACCCACTCGGCACCGTCGCCGAGATCCCGGCACCGCCAAGCACCGCGCTGTCCGGCATCACCAAGACGCTCGTGCCGAGCGAGCCGTGGACGACCTCGGGCGATCGCGATCAGTTCATCTGCTTCGTCCTCGATCCCGGTAACACACAGCTCGAGTGGCTCACCGGCCTGCAGGTCCGGCCGGATAACGATCTCGTCGTCCATCACGCGGTCATCACCGAGGTGCCGCCCGGCGCAGCGCACGACGCGCTCGTCGCCCAGCGCGGGATCGGCAAGCCGTTCGAGTGCGGCACCGCGACGCCCGGGAACTTCGTCGTCAACGTGTGGACGCCTGGCAATCAACCGATGCAGACGTCGAGCGACATCGCGGTGCCCATCCTCGCCGGCGCCAAGCTCGTGATGCAGATCCACTACCACCCGGCAAACCTCGTCAACGCGCCCGATGCGACGGCTGTCGATCTGCGGTTCTCGTCGGTGTGGCCGAAGCGGATGTACTTCGTCGGCGCATTCGGCAACGCGTTCCAGTCGCCCGAGCTCTTGCCAGGCACCAGCGATGCAGGCACGCCACGCTTCCTGATCCCGGCGCAGGTGGCGGACCACCGCGAACGCATGAGGATCACGATCCCCGACCTCGGCGACACGACCGACGTCCGGCTGTTCTCGGCCAACCCGCACATGCACCTGATCGGCACGCACATCTCCGCCAAGATCGAGCGCACCGCGGCGCGCGGCACGGACCCGAAGGACGAGTGCCTCGCGAACGGCGCGTGGAACTTCGACTGGCAACGCACGTACCAGTACGCGGCGCCGCTCGACCAGCTGCCATCGATCGCGGCCGGCGACGTGATCGACATCGAGTGCCGATGGGACAACACGATCGAAAACCCGTTCGTGCAGCGGATGATGCACGACGCGAACCTCAGCGCCCCGATCGACGTCACGCTCGGTGAGCAGACGACGAACGAGATGTGTCTCCAGATCTTCGGACTCTCGATCCCGGCGCCCGCCGAGCCGGCCCAGCGCCCCGCCACGATCGAGCTACCGACGGCATTCGGCGAGATCACGGTCGCGTCGTTACTCCGCCGCTGATAGACGCGCTCGGTATATCTCGCACGAACGGAGCCGCGCGAATCGCGGTACTGTGGGCGCAGGACCCCGCGTGTCAATGGTGAGAGCCGCAGTCGGCACGCACGCAGCCGCGTTCACGTCGGCGGCGATGATCGCGCATCAGGTCGCCGGCAAGGCCGCGCGCGACACGCTGTTCCTGACGAGCTTCTCGGTCAGCGTGCTGCCCGGCGTGATGGCCGTCGGCGCGGTGCTGTCGCTGGTCGCGGCCCTGTGGATCTCGCGCTTGCTGACGCGGTCGTCGCCCGCCGCGGTCCTGCCGATCCTGTTCGGCGCGAGCATGGCTGGCATGGTCATCGAGTGGGGCGTGGGACAGGTCGCGCCCGCGGCGATGGCGATCGCGATCTACCTGCACCTGGCCGTGTTCGGGCCGTTGCTGATGACGGCGTTCTGGTCGCTCATCAACGAGCGCTTCGACCCGCACACGGCGCGGCGAGCCGTCGGCCGGATCGCGATCGGCGGGACCATCGGCGGCGTCCTCGGCGCGCTCATGGCCTGGCGCGTGGCGACCCTCGTCGAGCTTCCGACGCTGGTGCTCATCCTCGCCGCGCTGCACGGAGCTTGCTTGGTCGGCACGCTGGTGTTGCGTGCGCGAGCGCGGATCGCGCCCAGGGCTATCATCGACGAGCCCGCGCACGTCCAGGTCTCCGCGGTGCGGCTGCTCCGCCGCGAGCCCTACCTGCGGAACCTCGCGCTCCTCGTGGCGCTCGCGGCGGCGTCGTCGTCACTGCTCGACTACCTGTTCAGCTCGCAAGCCGCCCAGACCTTCGAGAAGGGAGCGCAGCTCCTGACCTTCTTCTCGTTGTTCTGGCTCGCGGTCGCGGTGGTCTCGCTCCTGATCCAGATCATCGTCGGTCCATGGGCACTCGAGAAGCTGGGGCTGACCGCGAACATCGCGATCCTGCCCGGCGTGATCATCACCGGCGGGCTCGTCGGGCTCGCGGCGCCCGGGTTCCTCAGCACGTCGCTGCTCCGCGGTGCGGAGGCCGTCGAGCGCAACACGCTGTATCGATCCGCGTACGAGCTGCTCTACACGCCGCTGTCGGAGCGGCAGAAACGCTCGATCAAGGCGCAGATCGATATCGGCTTCGATCGCCTCGGCACCATTGCGGCGGCAGGCATCGTCGCGGTCGTCCTCGCGATCACGACCACCGGGTCCGCAACGTTCTTGCTCGGGACGGTCGTCGTGCTCGGTGTCTTGACCCTGCAGGTCGTGCGCAGGCTGCACGGTGGATACGTCACCGCGCTCGAGCACGGACTGCGCGAGGGTGCGACGCAGCTCGCGCTGCCTTCGCTCGCCGAGCCTGGCAGCTCGAACGAGGAAACCGCCGAGCACCTCGAGCGCGAGAACCTGATCCAGCGCGTGGAGTTGCTGCGGCCGCGGCAAGGTCCATCGACGCCCTCGCACGGAACCGACCTGGCGACCGCAGAGCACGGCCAGGGTGCCGGCCCGGCCGCCGACGCGCTGCGCGATCCGCTTGGCTTGCCCGACGGCCGCACCTTGCTCGCCGGCGAGGTCGAGGCGACGGCGAGCTCGCTGCGCGCGCTGCAGCTCGAGACCACGACGCCGGTGACCGGGTTCTTGATCTTGATGCTGGCCCACAAGCGGCTGCACGCCGAAGCCCTCGAGGCGCTGTGCCGGGCGGCGCCGGTCATGACCGGGCAGCTGATCGACGCGCTGATCGACCCGGCGATGGATTTCCTCGTGCGCCGCCGGATTCCGTACGCGCTCGCCGCATGCACGAGCCAGCGCGCTGCCGATGGCCTGCTGCTCGGCATCAACGACGAACGGTTCGAGGTCCGATACGCGTGTGGCCGCGCGTTGATGAAGATCTCCGATGCGAACCCCGGCATCGTGATCTCGCGGCAGAAGATCGTGCAGGCGATCCTGATCGAGGTCGACCTCAAGGCCCCGGGCGCCGCGGTGCTCGAGTTCGAGGCGGATCCGAGCGTGATCGAGGAAGCGAGCGCGCTCGTCGACGATCTGCTCGCGCGCGACCGCGTCGATCGCACGCTCGAGCACGTGTTCACGATTCTGAGCCTGCACCTCGATCGCGAGCCGATGCGCATGGCGTATCGGGCCCTGCGGCACGCCGACGTCCGCCATCGCGGCACCGCGCTCGAATATCTTCAGACGATCCTTCCGCACGACATCCGCGACGCGGTGTGGCCGCTCGTGGGCGCCCTCGCCCCGCTGCCGGCCGCTCGGAGCGCACGCGAGATCCTCGCCGATCTGCTACGCGCGACTGTCGTGCAGACCCGGCGAGGCGGCGAGCGCGACTGAGGCGCGGTCGCTCGATTTTCGTCGGCGCGCAGCGGCGATGGAAATCACCTTGCGCCGAAGGAACCCGCGCCGGCGGGGACTGAGCTAACGGACTTCATCGTCGGTACGCGGCTGGCGGCCCGCGACCGGCAGCTTCACCACGAAGCGGCATCCCAGCCCAGGACCGGCGCTCTCGACGCCGATTGTCCCGTCGTGGAGCTCGACCAGGTGGCGGACGATCGCGAGGCCCACGCCGAGCCCGCCCGCAGCGCGCGGCGTCCCGGTTGTCTCTCCGGCAAACCCGTCGAACACCTTCGAGACGAGCTCGGGCTCGATGCCGGGCCCGGTGTCGGTGATCGCGAGCTCGACCTGGCCATCGACGTTGCACAACGAGACCGTCACGACGCCCTCGGTGGGCGTACAGCTCACGGCATTGCCGACGAGTCGATGCGCGATCTGGCGCAGCCGCTCGGCATCGCCCGACAACGGCACGACGTCGCGCTCGAGTGCCGCGAACAGGGTCACCTGCTTCTCGAGCGCCAGCGGGCGGACGTCCTCGACGGCGAGTCCGACGACGTCCACCAGGTTGACGGTTCCGAGCTCGAGAGCGAGCGTGCCGCTCGTCATCCGGCTGATGTCGATCATCTCCTCGATCAAGGCGAGCTGCGCGGTGGCGTTGCGCTCCACCGTCTCGAGCGCACGCACGCGCTGCGCCTCGCGGATCGAGCCGTCGCGCAGCATGCGGATCCAGCCGAGGATGGCGTTGAGCGGCGGCCGGAGCTCCTGGCCGAGCGTCGAGAGAAACTGCTGCTGCAGCTTGTCTGCCTGCACGAGGCTCGCCGCGAGCCGTTCCGCTTCGCCGCGGGCTCGCACCTCGTGTGCGCGCACCTGCTCGCGCGCCTGGTGAAGGTCGGCGAACACCGCCACCTTGGCGCGCATGATCGCGGCGTCGAACGGGCGGTGGACGAGGTCGACGCCTCCGCTCTCGTACGCGCTGCTGATCTGCGCCGCGTCGGCGTGGCCGGTGGTGATGAAGATGATGGGGACGAGCCGCGATCGTTCGCTGGCCTTGAGCTTCGCGGCGGTCGCGAAGCCGTCCATCACCGGCAACTCGACGGCCAGCAGGATCACCGCGAAGTCGTGGGTCTCGGCCGCGGCGACCGCCTCCGCTCCCGAGCTGACCAGGTAGAGCTCGCGATCGGGTAGGTCGAGGATCTTGGCAAGGGGGACGAGTGCACGCTCGCTGGCGTCCACCAGCAGGAGCTTCACGTTCGCCGACTCGCCGCCCGCTGTGGAGCTCATGGGACAGCCTATCCTGTCCTGGTCGCGCTGCAGGCGTGGCGACCCGGTCGTGAGAATCAGGACGGGCTACCTCTCGACGGAGGTCTCGATGGAACTCTCGACGGAGATCGAGGCGAACGAGAGGGCGCTCCGATGTGTTCGATGAGCTAAGCTGAACAGTCCTAGTGCCAACGACCGAACTGATCGACCCGTCCCCGGACGCCGACGCGCTGCTGAACACCGGCGCGCTGCAGAGCGCGATCTTCAACAGCGCGAACTTTTCGAGCATCGCAACGGACGCCAAGGGGGTCATTCAGATTTTCAACGTCGGCGCCGAGCGGATGCTC
>JBKJUF010000084.1:0-9137 GCA_046590445.1 Kofleriaceae bacterium | reverse complement strand
AGGAGCTCCGGCAAGAGCTCCTGCGCCACGCGTGGCCCGGCAACGTCCGCGAGCTGCGCAACTATCTCGAGGGCTGCCTGGTGCGCCAGGACAGCGCACAAGCCGCGGTGCCCGTCGGCGAGCCGGTGATCGACATCGCCCGTCCGCTGCGCGAGGTCCGCGACCGCTGGGTTCGTCATGTCGAGCAGCGCTACCTCGAGCGCCTGCTCGCGGCGCACGGCGGCAACGTCAGCGCGACCGCACGCGCGGCCGGCGTCGATCGCGTCCATCTGCATCGGTTGCTCGTGAAGCACGGCCTGCGCTGATCGCGCGGTCACGGAATCTTCGAGCGGAGCCAGTCCGCCGCGCGCTGGGCGACGAGCTGCTCCGCGGCCGCGCGCGCCATCGCCGCCAGCTCGTACAGCTCGCCCTTCGCGTCGGCCGCCGTGCTCGCGACCGGGATCGAGAACGGCACCTCGACCGGTGACGATCCGAACAGCGTCCCCGAGGCGCGCAGCTTGCCGTCCGCGTAGGCGAGCCGCAGCTTGAAGCCCGCAGGCAGATCGACGATCGCCTCGAGCTCCTCGAGCGCGAACAGCCACGACAGCGGCGTCCGGAACGTGGTCGGTCCGGCCTCGGCGTGCTCGATGCGGATCTTCATGCGCCCGAGCCCGGGCAAGAACGCGCTCGGCGAGAACTCGAGCTCGGCGTCGTCGATCACGACGTGGCCGGCGTGAAACGGCCTTCGCTTCGGGCGCTGCAGTCGAAACAGCGCCGCGGCCGACACGGTCAGCCGCATGTGCTGGACCGCGAGCTCGCTGCACTCGTGATCGATCAGCGCGAGCCCGAGCGGTGGTAGGTCACAGGTCACCTCGCCGATGTCGAGCGCGAGGTTACCGACCAGGTCGTCACGCCGCAGCGCGAGGCGCTCGAGCACGAGGCGGCCGCGGACGAGCCCGAGCGTGGTGTCGCCGATCGCCGGCGTGGCCTGCAGCGATTCGCCGAGCCGATCGGCGACGCGCGCGCCGGTACGGCCTGCGAACGCGTAGCCGAGGATCACGAGGCCGACGAGCCAGACCGCAAACAGGCCGATCGCGAACTTGACGAGCCGTCGCATCACGGCGCCTCCGGTGCGTCGGTCGCGTCGCGCGTGCACAGGCTCGCGACGAGCACGCCGTCGAGGAGGAGCTGGTCGGCTGCGAGCACCGCGGTGCCGAGCATCGCGAGCACCGCCCAGCCGCCGCCGTCGCCCACGAACACGATCATCGCGAGCGCCGCGACGACCAGGATCGCCAGGCCGGGCAGCCACAGCGTGCGCGCGGCCGGCTCACCCGCCACTTGCACCGCCGCGGGCACCGTCGCCGGAATCTCCCGGACGTGGACCAACCGCCACACGCGGCGCAGCGAGAACGCGAGCAACGCGACTTGCGCGATCGCGATCCCGGCCCAGGCGTGCATGCGATCAGTGTCGCACTACGCGCCGGCTTCGGCGAGCAGCTGCCGGTTCGCCACGTTCTTCAGCCAGTCTCGGATGAAGACGGCGAACTCGGCCGCCTCCTCCTTGCTGTCGGGCGGCGGGAATAGCGTGACGCCGTGGATCGCGTTCTTCGCCACGACCTTCTCGTACGTCGACTTCACGGCCGCCGCGGTGCGAGGTCCAATGAACCCGTCGGTGTCGAGCTTCTGGAAGCCGACCACGTCCGCGAGCTTGTTGAGATCGTGCTGCAGCCCCACGAACTCGTCGTGCACGGCGCCGGCGCCGTAGGCGATTTCGCCCTTGAGGTTCCAGTCCTGGCCGGTGCCTTTCTTGTAGAGCCGGAACGGCGACACCGAGAGCGTCTTCGCCGCGGTGGTGTGCAGCCAGTCGCGGACGCGTCCGGCGTACTTCGCGATCTCGTCGGCCGAGCCGTACGTGAACGCGGCGGGAATCAGGAGCTGGTTCTTGGCGAGCACGGCGGCCACGACCTTCTGGAGAGCGTCGACCGTGCGGGGCCCGATGACGCCGTCGACCTTCACGGCCTCGTAGTTCGCGACCTGCGCGTAGAGGTTGAGGTCGGCCTGGAGACCCCGGAAGTCGGTGAGCGCGGCGCCCTTGCCGCTGATGGTCGACCCGTTGGTCGTGTAGTCCTTGCCTGCGGCGTACTCGTTGTTCGACATGGCGCGCACCATAGTCCGGAGTTCACGATCAACGAGGCGGTGCGGCAGCGAACCACCACCAGTGTCGGAGAGGCATCCGTGAGGGAGCATCGAGTGGGCGATATAGCGCGTGTCCGCTGTGCGCGAGCTCGAGCTCGAGCGGCGCGGGATCGAGGGGGATCTCGGGGTGCCGGTGCAGCAGGTCGCGCACGAATCGCAGGCCGGATGTAGAGATCGCGAGCTCGCCCCAGTCCTGGACGCCGTAGTACTGCCCGTACTCGTAACCGATGTGCGTCACCGTGTCGGTGATCCCCGTGCACAGCTCCTCGAGCAAGCGTTCGCTGCCCATCGCGACGACGAGGGGCGCCAGGTCGGCCTCGCTGACGACGACGCCCTCGCACGCGACGCCGACCTCGATCGCGAGGTGGAACAGCCGCTCGCCCTGCGCGTAGTAGCGCGCGAACAGCCCGTACTCGCCGATCTCGGGAGGCGGTAGCCAGCGCGCCACGAGCTCCTCGACGAGGACCGCGAGGTCACCGATCAGCGCGCGAGGACCCGGCATGGCCGACGGAATACCTCGCTTCGGTCGCGCGTTGCAGCCATGTGGAGCTTCGCCATGCCAGCGGCCTGGAGCTGTGGCTCCGTCGGGCACGGGTCGCGACGTTCGCGGCACGCCGGTTCGCGCGGTGGGCGACCGAGGACGGGTTCGCAGCACCCGAACGCACGACGCCGTCACCGTCGGGTGACACCGTCGCTCATGTCGTGCGCGCACCGCTCGCGCGGCGTGGCGCGGACCCACGGCTCGAGGCCGGCAAGCGGCACAACGTGCGGCTCGCGGCGACCGCGTTTCACGGCGTCGTGATCACGCCGGAACGTCCGCTCAGCTTCTGGCGGACGCTGGGTCCGGCGACCGAGACGCGCGGCTTCGCGTGGGGCATGGAGCTGCGCTCGGGCTGCGCGGTCCCGGCCGTCGGCGGCGGGCTGTGTGTGATCTCGAACGCGCTGTTCGCGATCGCGGTCGAGCTCGGCTGGTCGGTGCTCGAGCGGCACGGCCACTCGATGGCGCTCGGCGATCCCGCGGCCCTCGATGCGACGGTCGCGTTTCCGCACGTCGATCTGCGGGTCGCCCCGCGGACCGGGCGCGCCGTCCTCGACGTCAGCGTGCGCGGCGACGTGCTGATCGTCGCAGCTTGCCACGAGGCCCCGCGGCTGCGCGTCGAGCTCGAGCGCGACCAACGCGACGACGGCCACACCCGCGAGACCAAGATCCGCCGCCGTGTCTGGCGCGACCACGAGCTCGTCGAAAACGCCTTCATCGTCGACGATCATCAGCATATCCCGGCAGCGCTGCGGACGTGCCTCGACTGCGGTGAGACCGCGTGTCGCGCGCGCGTCGAGCTGCCCGAGGTGTCGCCGCGATGACATCGATGATGCCGATGTCGCCGATCGCGCCGATCGCGCCGATCGCGCCGACGAGCGTTGTCATAGCGTCCGCGCCGGGCGGCATGCTCGCGCCGCTGCTCGACGACTGTCGCGCGCTCGGGCCGACCGAGCTGTGGGCGCCGCTCGCGGCACCACGCTGGCTCGCGCATGCGCCGGGTGCGCTCGGCCGGTTCGCGGCGCGCCGGCGGGTCTCGCCGCAGCGCGGGTCGGTGCGCACGATGCCGCCGCTGCTCGCGATCGATGGTGCGCTGCGGGCGTGGGCCGGCGACGCGACGGATCGCAACTACCTCGCCGAATTCGCGCGGCGCGCCGCGATCGATGTCTGGGCCGCGACCGAGATTCGTCGCCGCCGCCCGCGGGTCGTGGTCGCGAGCAGCCTCACCGCGCGCCGGACGTTCGCCGCCGCTCGCGCGATCGGCGCGCGCACCGTCCTCGTGCTCGATATCCCGCTCCTGCGTGCGCTGCACCGCGATCTCGATCGCGCGGCCGCGGTGTGGCCCGAGCGCCGGTTCCTCCAGCGGTTCCGCGCGCCATCGTGGGCGATCGCGCGCCAGGAAGCCGAGCGCGTGCTCGCCGATCTCGTGCTCGTCCGCGGCGCCTACGCACACGCGCTATGCGTGGCCGACGGGATCCCCGAGGCGCGGCTCGCCCGGTTGCCCGAACCCGGCGCGCCGAGTTCCGCATCACGAACCACGACGAGCGCGACCGGCCGCCTCCGCCTCGCCGGCCTCGCCGCCGCACGCCACGGCGTCGACCCTGCACTCGCGGCCGCCCGTCAGCTCGGCATGACGCTCGTCGTGCGGATCGGCGACGGCAGCGAGCCCTGCGACCTCGCGAGCCAGCCCGGCGTCGCAACCGACGACGGTCCGGTCGACGCGATCATCTGCCCCGCGATCTGCGAGAGCTACCCGCCCGAGCTCCGCACGTCCGCGATCCCGGTGATCGCGTCGCCGTTCGCCAGCACCGATGGTGGCGGACCGGATCCCTACGACTCCGGCGCGTTCGCGCGGGCGATCGCGGCCGCGCTGACGACCGTGCCGCATGCGCTCCCGCCGATCGCGTCGCTACAGCCGCGACTTGCCGCGCTCGCGTAGGCGCACGTCACCTACAACGCACTGCACGCGACCACCAACGTGTGCGTGAGGTCAGAAGTTTCTGCGCGGACGACCTCGATTTGTTCGATCGCCGTCCTTTAAGATGGGGAATTGAACGTACGAGAGGACACGGTGCATTCGCACCGCAAAACAACCATGACCAAGACCACCATCTTCACGTTGATGTTCTCTGCAAGCCTCTTTGGTTGCGTCACCGACGACAGCGATGTCGAGGTCGATGTCGCCCAGCTGCCGGAGTATGTCGATCCGCTGCCCAAGAACACCGGTGGCCTCCACGTCCGGCCAACCGGCGACAAGGAGCAACCGGATGCACCGGGCACCGCGCCGTCGCGTCCCGAGGGTGCGCACATCGTCGGCTCGGACAAGATCGGCCAGGGCAGCGATCTCGATGCTCCGCCGGAAGACCCGCAGGTGAGCGACACCGGCGAGGCGAGCGAGGATCTCGATCTCGCGACCGGCGAGGTCGACGATCAATTCGTCGGCTCGACCGGCAAGCGCAACCCGTAACGCTACGCGCCGCGCCCGACTGAAGGATCAGACGTCGAGATCGCCGATATCGGCGGCGTTCTCGGTGATCATCTTGAAGCGCGCGGCGACGTCCTTGCCCATGAGCTCGGAGATCACGCGGTCCGTCGACAACAGCTCGGTGTCCTTGATGGTCACTCGTAGCGTCTGACGCGATCTGGGATCGAGCGTCGTCATCTTCAGGGTGTCGGGGTTCATCTCGCCGAGACCCTTGAACCGCGTGATGCTCGGCTTCGAGTTGCTCTTCGCGTTTTGCTTGATCAGGCGATCGCGATGCTCGTCATCGAGTGCCCAGTACGTCTGCTTGCCGAGATCGATCCGGTAGAGCGGCGGCTGCGCGAGGTACACGTGGCCCGCGTCGATCAGCTTCCGCATGTGGCGGTAGAAGAACGTCAGGAGCAGCGTCGCGATGTGGTGCCCGTCGGCGTCGGCATCCATCAGCAGGAAGATCTTGCCGTAGCGCAGCTTCGTGAGATCGAGCTCGTCGCCCATCCCGCAGCCGAGCGCGGACACGATGTCCTGAAGCTCCTTGTTCGCGAGCAGCTTCTGGTTGTTCGCCTGCTCGGCGTTCAGCACCTTGCCGCGGAGCGGCAAAATCGCCTGGGTCTTGCGATCGCGGCCCATCTTCGCCGAGCCACCTGCCGACTCGCCCTCGACGATGAACAGCTCGCTGTCCCCGGGGTTCGTGGAGCTGCAGTCCGAGAGCTTGCCCGGCAGGTTGAGGCGGTGCGAGACCGCCGTCTTGCGCGAGACCTGCTGCGCCGCCCGTGATGCCTCGCGCGCGCGTGCCGAGATGATCGAGCGCGCGACGACGGCCTGCGCCCAGTTCGGGTTCTGGTTGAGGTAGTTCTCGAGCGCCGGCCGGACGAGACCTTCGACCTGCGCCGCGACCTCGGGGTTGTTCAGCCGGTTCTTGGTCTGGCTCTGGAACTGCGGATCGTGGACGTACGTCGAGAGCACGGCGACGACACCCTCGCGGATGTCCTCGGAGGTCAGCGTCACGCCCTTGGGATCGAGCTTGTGCGTCGAGATGTAATTGCGGACCGCCTTGACGATCGCCGAACGCAACCCGGTGTCGTGGGTGCCGCCATCGGGCGTGGGCACCGAGTTGACGTACGTCTTGATCAGATCGTCGGGCGACTCGGTCCACTGCAGCGCGAGCTCGACGCCGAGCTGCGCATCGTCATCGCGCTTCTCGAGATAGAACACCGCGCCGCCCGGCGGCACCGGCTCCTTCTTGCGATCACTGACGAGCTTCGGCAGGTACTCGGCGATGCCCTGCGGATGGACGAACGTCACCGTCTTCGGCGGCGAGGTCGTCTGGTCGGTCAGCACGATCTCGAGGCCGCCGTGGAGGTAGCTCTTGGACTCGAGGCGCTCGGCGATCAGATCGGGATCGAACTTGAGCTTGCCGCCGAACACGTCGTCGTCGGGCCGGAACGTGACGGTGGTGCCAGTGCCGCGCGCGCCGCCGAGCTTCTTCAGCTTGCCCTGCGCGAGCCCGCGCGCGAACGCCATCTCGTAGCGCTCGCCATCGCGCTTGACGGTCACCGTCATCTCGCTCGACAGCGCGTTGACAACAGCCGCACCGACGCCGTGCAGACCACCGGAGACCGCGTAGCTCTTGCCGCGCTCGAACTTGCCGCCCGAGTGCAGGGTCGTGAAGATCACCTCGAGGGCGCTCTTCTTGAACTTCGCCATCGTGTCGACGGGGATGCCACGGCCGTTGTCCTCGACCGTCGCGCTCTTGCCGTCCTTGTGCAGCGTGACCTCGACCTTCGAGGCGTGCTTGTTGATCACCTCGTCGATCGAGTTGTCGACGACCTCCCACAGCAAGTGGTGGTAGCCGTCCTTGCCGGTGCCGCCGATGTACATGCCCGGCCGCTTGCGGACCGGGTCGAGGCCCTCGAGGACCTGGATGTCTTCGCCGGTGTATTTCGCCTGCGCCATGTCAGTTCACTCCCTGCCCGCCCTCGGCGTTCGCGAGCGGCTGGATGGTGACGGGCGTCGGGATCACGATGAACGTCACACGCTTCATCACCTGATGCCCCTTGCCGCCGCGGCCCTTGACCTGCTTCGGATCCGCCGACAGCTCGAACTTCTTGCCGGACTTCTCGGTCTCGATCTTCAGCTGGTCCGCCTTGCGACCGGCGATGAAGCCGATCACGGCATCGTCGTCGGCCGTCTTGCCACCGGCGGAGCCGGAGATCTTGATGACGGTGACACCGCGGCCCGGGTTCTCGAGCTTCGCAATCTCGTCGGCCTTGCAGTGCAGCACGTAGCCGTTGCGGGTCGCCGCGACCACGACATCGCCGTCGTTGCACGCGACCACGCCGAGGATCTCGTCACCCTCCTGCAGCTTCGCGTAGCGCCGGCCGGCCTTCGTCGTGATCTCGGTGTGCGGCGTGCTCGCGAACCGCAGGCCATAGCCACGCTTCGTCATCGCGAGCAACGTCGGCGGGACCATCGCCCGCGGATCGAGCGTCATCGCCGAGACGATCTTCTCACCGTCGGCGAACTTGAAGTACTTCTGCGCCGGATCGCCATAGCCCGTCGTCGCCGGGATGTCGTTGATCTTGATGACGTACGCGGAGCCGCGGTTCGTGAAGAAGATCACCTTCTCCTTCGTCGAGCCCGGCAGCACGTGGGCGACCGCGTCGCCTTCACGCGTCCGCGTCGCGTTCGGATCCTTGAGCTCGCGCACGCGCTTGATCCAGCCATCGCGGGTGACGACGATGTTCGCGTCCTCGTCGACGATGAACGCGTCGGCGTCGAACGTGACCTCCTCGGCACCGCCGCCGGTCTTGGTGCGGCGGGGCGTCCCGAGCTCGGCCGCGACTGCCTTGAGCTCGTCCTTGACGACGGCCCACAGCTTGTCCTCGCTCTTGAGGAGCGCCTTGATCTTCTTCGCCTCGGCGGTCTTCGTCGCGAGCTCCTCGCGGATCACGTTGATCTCGAGCTTCGCGAGCTTGTAGAGCTTGAGCTCGAGGATCGCGTCGGTCTGGATATCATCGAGCTTGAACCGCTTGAGGATCTTGCCGGCCGCGTCTTCCTTGCCGTCGCTCGCGCGGATGATCTTGATCAGCTCGTCGAGCGCATCGAAGACGGTCGCGAAGCCATCGAGGATGTGGATGCGCGCCTCGAGCTGGCGGAGCTGGTACTCGAACCGCCGCTGCGTGATGATCAGGCGGAAGTCGAGGAAGTGCTCGAGCATCTCCTTGATGCCCATGCGCTTGGGCTGCGGCGGCGAGCCCGAGGGCACCTTGCCGTCGACCGAAACCGATCGACCCGGCGGCACCAGGCACGTCAGGTTGACGTGGAAGTTCGCCTGCAGCGGCGTCTGCTTGTAGAGATACGCCATCACCAGCTCGGGATCGACGTCCTTCTTGATCTCGAGCACGATCCGCACGTCGGTCGTCGACTCGTCGCGGATGTCGAGCAGGTACGGCAGCTTGCGGCTGATGATGACGTCCGCGATCTTCTCGACGAGGTCGGCCTTCGACATCGCGTACGGGATCGACGTGATCACGATGTCGGTGCCGCCGCGTTTCTTCTCCTCGAGCTTGTACTCGCCGCGCACGCGGATCGTGCCCTGGCCGTCCTTGTAGATCTGGCGGAGCTCGACCTTGGTGTTGAGGAGCTGCCCGCCGGTCGGGAAGTCCGGCCCCTCGATGTGCTTCATCAGCTGCACGTGGTCGATGTCGCGCTTCTCGGCGAGTGCGATCAGCGCGGCCGTGATCTCGCGGAGGTTGTGCGGCGGGATGTTCGTCGCCATGCCGACGGCGATGCCGGTCGAGCCGTTGACGAGCAGGTTCGGATAGCGCGCCGGGAGCACGGTCGGCTCCTCGGTCGTGCCGTCGTAGTTCGCGCGCATGTCGACGGTGTCGAAGTCGAGCTCGCGCAACAGCTCCATTGCGGGCACCGCGAGGCGGCACTCGG
>JBKJUF010000068.1:0-9533 GCA_046590445.1 Kofleriaceae bacterium | reverse complement strand
CGAGGACGAACATGTCGCGCTCGACCGTGCGCAGCGCGATCCCGCCCTGCATCATCGCGTTCGCCAGATCCTCGTTCCCGACGCCTTCGAACAGCGGCAGGGTCCGGATCAGCGCATAATCGGCCTCGAGGTGGGGCGGCAACAGTCCTGCCGCCAGCCCACCCGGGACGCTCTGCTGAATGGCCAAGTTCGACATCGCTACGGCCGGGGTTAGTGCTGTGGTTACTGTCACGAGATCCAGGGACCTCAAGATAGCAAGCGGCGAGCCCACCCCACGCCCGCCCCGTTTGAGTACTGATTCTACCAGGATGCGTCGACGAAGTGGGGCTGCCCGGACGTTTCGACCGGGATTCGAGCCCCCGCCACGCGCAAGGTACTGCACAGGCGTGCTGGGAACAGTGGTCGCCGCCTGGCTGCTCGCATCCTCGGGGATCGCACGCGCCGACTCCGCGATCGCGATCACGCCCGATCCGCCGCCCCGCAGAAATCCTCCTAGCTTCCGACCTGCGGAGTTTCGCCCGATGTCGGACCTCGACGGCCTCTACCTGTGGCTCGGCCCCACCGGCGCGGCGAGCCATGTCGACGCCACCTGGGACTCGACGTTTGGCGGTGATCTCGCGGTCGTCCGGGTCCGTGAGCGTGAAGCGCTCTCCGCGATCGGCGCGACCGTCGGCGCGAGCTTGTGGACCGCACGCGGGGGCGGCCGGCTCTGGGTCGATGCGCTCGCGGGAACCCGGCTCGGCGGCCGGATCTACGGCGTCACCGCGGGTCCGATCCTCGAGCTCGCGGAGCTGTCGCATCCACGTTTCGGCGGCAGTCTCGGCATCTGGGGCTTTTTCGGGATCACGCCGTACGCCCGCGTCGGCCTCGTCGACGAGCTCGGTGGATTTGCCGAGGTCGGCGTGCACATTGCCCTTCCGGTCCTGCGCCGGTAGCGGCTCGCTGGGGCTCGGTGGGGCCCTATTGACACCGCCGGGGGCCCGGGCTACCTAACGAGGACCTTCACGGGGCGTAGCGCAGCCTGGTAGCGCACTTGGTTCGGGACCAAGGAGTCGCAGGTTCAAATCCTGTCGCCCCGACCGCCGCGGAGGCGCCCTTGTGGGTGTCTCCGCGGCTCTTTTTTCGACGCGTCGCGAGACGGAAAGCGGGGGTATGGTGGACATCGTGGCGGCCGGCGCAATACCTCTACGGACCGCATCGAAGCTCTCGGTGCTCGTCGTCGACGACGACCAGGACATCCGCGAGTACCTCCAGGACTTCCTGCTGGCGGAAGGCTTCGAGGTCACGGCCGTCGCGGACCCCACACAGGTCGTCGAGCGGATCCGCGACGAGGTGTTTCACCTGGTCGTGCTCGACCTGATGATGCCCAAGCTGTCCGGGCTCGATCTGCTCGCCCATATCCGCTCGGTCGATGACGACATCGCGGTGATCATCCTGACCGGCTATCCGTCGCTCGAGACCGCGTCGGCTTCGATCCAGCACGACGTCTCGGCGTACATCAACAAGCCGTTCACGCCGGCCGAGTTCCGCGAGGTGATCGCGCGGATCGCGAAGAAGAAGGGCCTCGTGCTGCGGCGCGAGGACGAGTTGCACGCCGCGATCGGCCGCCAGATCCGCGACCTCCGCAAGGCGCGCGGGCTGACGCTCAAGCAGATGGCGCGGCGCACGAACCTGTCGGTCTCGCTGCTCTCGCAGATCGAGCGCGCCGAGTCGAGCGCGTCGGTGTCGAGCCTGTTCAAGGTCGCGACCGCGCTCGACGTCCGGCTCACGGACCTGTTCGGCGGCTACTGACACCGTCGCGTGCTAGCGTCCCGGCTCTGTGACGAAATCGCCGAAACCGCCGATCCGCATCGCGCCGTCGATCCTGTCCGCCGACTTCGGCCGGCTCGCCGAGGAGGTCGCCGCGATCAGCACAGCGGACTACGTCCACGTCGACGTGATGGATGGCCACTTCGTCCCGAACCTGACGATCGGGCCGGTGGTGATCGAGGCGGTCAAGCGGGCAACCAAGCTGCCGCTCGATGTTCACCTGATGATCGAAGACGCCGATCGCTGGGTCACCGCGTATGCGAAGGCCGGCGCCGACATCATCGGCGTTCACGTCGAGGGCAGCGTGCACCTGCACCGGACGGTCGCGATGATCAAGGAGCTCGGCAAGAAGCCGTGCGTCGTGCTCAACCCGGCGACCCCGCTCGAGGCGATCGAGTACATCCTCGGCGACATCGCGCAGGTCCTCGTGATGTCGGTCAACCCCGGCTTCGGCGGCCAGAGCTTCATCCCGAGCCAGCTCGGCAAGATCCGCCAGCTCCGCCGGATGATCGACGAGCGCGATCTCGCGATCGAGATCGAGGTCGATGGCGGTATCAAGCTCGACAACGTCTCCGAGGTCTGCGCCGCCGGCGCCAACGTGATCGTCTCGGGCTCGGGCGTGTTCGGCACGCCGGACTACGCGGCTACGATCGCCGAGCTGCGCAAGCGTGGCGAGGCGGCGCTCTACGCGCGGCCACGCGAGCAGCCGGCGCAGCAGTCGAGCTGATTCAGCTGCGCTCGAGCCGGGCGATGTAGAACGCGTCGGCGTCCGGCGGCCACGTGCGGTGCTCGACGACGACGCGCAGGCCACTGCGCTCGGCGAGTGCCGAAATCTGATCTCGACCCTCGACGCGGGTAAACGTGCACACCGAGTACACGAGCGCACCGCCGGGGGCGAGCCGCGCGACCACCGCGTCGAGCAGCTGGCGCTGGAGCGTCGCCATCCGCGGCACGGTCGACGGCTCGAGTCGCCACTTCGCGTCGGGATGGCGGCGCAGCACGCCGAGGCCCGAGCACGGCGCGTCGAGGACGATCAGATCATAAGCCACAGCGAGCGGCGCCGCCGGATCGAGCAGATCGCAGGCGTGGCGGGTGATGCTGGTGAGTCCGAGGCGCGCAGCGCTCGCAGCGAGCAGCTCGAGCTTGATCTTCGATTGATCGGCAGCATCGATCGGCGCGGCATCATCCGCGAGCTCGGCGAGGTGCGTCGACTTGCCGCCGACGCCGGCGCACGCGTCGAGGATCCGCATGCCCGCGCGCGGCGCCGCGATCTCGCCGACGAGCTGCGCGCCGGCGTCCTGCACGGTCCAGCGGCCCGCGAGGAACCCCGCGTGCTTGCCGGGATCGCCGACGCCATCGAGCTTCAGCGCCGCCGATGTGAGCGCGAGAGGGATCGCGGTCACGCCGTCGGCGGTCAGCGCGGCGGCGAGCGCGTCGCGGGTCGTGCGGCGCACGTTCGCGCGCGCGGTGATCGGTGCGGCCTCGCCGAACGCCGCGCCGAGCGCGGCGAGCTCGGAGGGCTCGACGACGGCCGCGAGCTGCTCGACGATCCACCGCGGGATCGAGTACTCGACCTCGATCCGCTCGAGCAGATCGGTCGGCAGCGGCGGCTCCTTCGCACCCTCGGGTGCGCGCGTGATCTTGCGGAGCACCGCGTTACAGAAGCCGGCGAGCTTCGCGCCGCCCTGCACGCGCGCGGCCTCGACCGCATCGTCGACGGCCGCGTACGCGGGCACGCGATCGAGGAACAGCAGCTGGTGCGCGGCGACGCGCAGCACGGTCCGGACCTTCGGCGGCGTCCGCGCGAGGTTCGCGTGCGCGCCGAGCGCGCGATCGAGCCGTAGTCGGTGGCGCAGCACGCCGTAGACGAGCTCGGCAGCGAGCCGGCGGTCGCGCTCGTCGAGCCCGGAGCGCGCCAGCTCTGCATCGAGCGCGAGCGTCGCCCACGCGTTGTCCTTGTCGACGCGATCGAGCACGCGCCGGGCGATCTCACGCGCCGTCATGACTTCGTGGCCTTCGACGGCGGCGGATCGCTCGCGGGCATCGCGGGCATCGCGAGGACGTCCCCGACGGCGACGCCGCGGCCGGCTGCGAACTGCGCGGCGGTCAGCCGCTTGCGCCCGGGCGCCTGGACCTCGCGGATCACGATCGCGCCGTCACCGCACGCGACGTGCAGCCCGCTCGCATCGATCGCGAGGATAGTTCCCGCTCGCAAGCGTTCGCTTGCTCGCTCCATCTCGGGCCCAGATACACCGCCGCCGGCCGGCCGGGCGCGGAACAGCTTGACGGTCTGATCGCGCAGCGTCGCGTGCGCGCCGGGCCACGGGTCGACGCCGCGGATCCGCGCGGCCACCGCGGCGGCGGGCTGCGTGAAGTCGATCGCGCCGTCGGCCTTGGTCAGCATCGGCGCGTGGGTCGCGGCCGCGTGCTCCTGCGCGAGCGCGCATGCGTCGCCGCGGGCGATCAGCTCGATCGCCTCGACGAGGGCAGCCGCACCGATCGGCGCGAGGCGGGCGAGGAGCTCGCCGGATGTCTCGTCGGGATCGATCGCGACACGCTTTTCGAGGATCACCGGACCGGTGTCCATGCCCTCGTCGAGCTGCATGATCGTGACCCCGGTCTCGCGCTCGCCATGGATCACCGCCCACTGGACGGGCGCGGCGCCGCGATACCTCGGCAGGATCGACGCGTGGACGTTGATGCAGCCGCGCGGCATCGCCGCGAGCACGTCCGGCGGCAAGATCTTGCCGTACGCGACGACGGCCGCGAGCTCGGCCCCCGACGCCACGAGCGCGTCCCGGAGCTCGCCGGTGCGTGCCGAGCGGGGCTGGGCGACCGGCAGCCCGAGGTCAACCGCGGTCGTCTTGATGGGTGGCGCGCTGACCTGCCCTCCCCGACCGGCAGGCTTGTCGGGTTGCGAGATCACGAGCGCGACGTCGTGCACACGCGCGAGCGCACGCAGGCACGGCACCGCGAACTCGGGTGATCCCATGAAGACGACACGCACGCGCTGGACTCTACTCGATCAGGTTCGACAGGTACGTCACGCGTAGCCGATCGTCGCGCAGCACGCGAAAGGCCTCGTCGAGGACGTTCGCGATGTCGTCGAGCTCCTGCGCGAGCTCGCGGCGAAGATCGGCCGGGAAGCAGTCCGCGGCGAAGTCACGCCGGGCCGACTGGTACGCGCGGCGGATCTCGAAGGCCGTGGCGTCGCGGCGCACACCGAGCAACGCGAAGTAATCGGCGTCGGTGACGAGCTGCCACCGCGCGCGTACGCGCTCGCGATCGATCGCGAGATCGGTCTCGCCGACCAGCGCGGTGCTCTCGTCGGGGATCTCCGTGTCGGTGCGGCGCGCGGTCGCGAGGCCGAGCACGCAGAGCCCCCAGGCCACCGGCAGCACGTCGGCCACATCGATGCCGCCGGCACGCGCGACCGTGGCGAGATCGGCCTGGCCGTCGAACGCGGCGAGTGCAGCGCGCTCTTCCGCGGCAAGATCACCGAGGTTGACGATGCCGCCGAGCCGCTCGCGATCGGCGACCTCGATCACCGTCGACGGGGGCCCGACCAGGCGCTCGAGCGTCGACCGATCGAGCTTGCGGCGAACGCCCTCGAGGATCAGCGAGGCCGGGTGCCGCGACAGCCGGATGCGCTCGGCCGAGGGCTCGGAGTCGACGGTGATGCGGTAGTGCCCGCGGTCCCAGCCGAACAGCGAGTACACGATGTCCTCGACGTGACGGCGCACGGCGGGCAGCAGCTCGCGGCGCTTGAGGTAGCCGAGATCGACGAGGATCTCGCCGATCCGCCGTCCCGACTCGGAGACCATCGTCTGGCATCGTTCGTACTGCGCGGCGGTGATCTTGCCTTCGCGCACGAGCAGCCCGCCCATGCGATCGCGCGGCTCGCTCGACGACGCGAACACCGGCCGCCCTTGATCGAAGAACACGACCGTCTCGATCTCGTCACGGCGGAAGCCGACGCGGCCGGTCGCGGACGTCACGAACATCTTCGCGAGCAGCATCGCGGCATCCGAAATCCCCCGCACGATCTCGCCGCTGTCGGGCAGGCCGCGCTCGCGGACCTGGGTATCCCAGGAGCCCGGCGAGGTCGTGTGGTCGAGCGAAGCGCGCGAGATGCCGGCGGATCGCGACTCGATCTCGGTGACCCCGCCGCCGAGCGGCAGATCCTCGCCGAGCGCGGCGAGATCGATATGGGTGTGGTGATCGTGGCGTGGTGCGAGATCCGCGGGTGACGCGAGGACGCCACCCGCGTCGCCGCCCTGGAACAGCCGCTGCGCCATCATCGACATCTTGGCGCGCAGCTGGCGCGCGAAGTCGCGGCCGTCACCGACGGGCTCGGGGCTCGCGGGATCTGGCGGTGGCGTGGCATCCGGTAGATCGTCGAGACCCTCGAGGCGTCCCTCAGGCACTTCGCGCTCGCTGCCTGGGCTCATCACGAGCTCGTCGTCGAATTCGTCGAGAGCCAGGCCGATGTCTTCGGTCTCCCGCTGGTCTGCTTCGATCCCGCGCGGCCGCGAGTCGCGATCGGTCAGCGCCGCGAGCGGCAGCGGGGTCGACCAGTCATCGGCCGCCAGCGCGCGCTCGGTCATCACGACCGACCCGTCACCCGTCCGCGTCCGCGCGGCCCCCCGGATCGGATCGTTCGCGATCGACCGCGAGGCTGCAGGCGGGTCGGGCTCGTCGCGCAGGATCAGCGTGGGCTCGCGGGTCGGCGCCTCGGCCGGTGGATCGGACCACGGCCGCTCCTGGAGATCACTCGTCGTACCCGGCCGCCAGGCATCCGCGGATGCGACGGCGTCCATGTGCGGAGCGGTATTCTTCCGGGGCCGGATCATGATCGGCGGTGGGAGCGGTGCGGGCTCGTCGTCATGATCCTCCTCGACGATATCGTCGTTGACGTCGATGATCGAGTCCGCGAGCGCGCTCCACCGTGCGCGCAGCGCCGCCCGTTGCTTCGAGCTCGGCTCGTCGACGGCCATCGGCGCCGGCGTGCGTGGCGTCGCCACGATCCCCGGTGACGTCGCATGCGGCGTCGGCATCATGCCGCGCACCGCAGCGACTGCCTCGATACCACTGGCCACCGCGAACCGCAGCGCGTTCGGCGAGATCGGGCTCGGCACGAAGCGATCGGGTGCGAGCTCGTACGCATCGGCCACGTTGCGAATCGTCCCCTTGTTGTCGTCGCCGATCACGACGACCGCGACCTCGGTTCGCGGCACCATGCCGCGCAGCGTCTTGACGAGCGCCGGCGCATCACCTGCGACGAGCGTCGCGGTCACGATGACGACGTGCGGCTTGCGCGCCGCGAACAGATCGATCGTGTCGTCGCCACCCGAGCTGACGAGCAGGTCGATATGGCCGCCCGCGATGTCGCTCACGAGCGGCTCGGCAAGCGCACCGACCAGCTCCGCGATCCGCTCTGGATCGGCAACGACCAGGACACACGGCAACATGGCAGACGAGGGATCCGGCACGAGTTTCCCGAGGACTCCCGCGGCAGTATACTCGATCGGCCCGCTCGTCACGCCAGCCGGGTCTGCCCCATCGGGAGGCGCTAGCAGCCGATCCGGCCCGGCAGCTGGCCGGGCTGGTACTGGCGGTCGACCAGCGTCCAGCGGGTCTCGGTCGGTGCAGGGCGCAAGCAGCGGCTGCCATGGTGGAGCTGACGGCGCTCGATCACGATGATGTCCGCTGGCCCGTTCTTGCTCGCGCGGTCGAGCCGAAATGTCGCCGTCATCCCGCCGCCTGCCGGATAGTGATCCTCGGACGCGTGCTGGAACACGGTAGGCCGGGTGACATCTGCCTTGGCCAGCGACAGCACGTGGAGCGTGCGATGGCGTTCCTCGCCGGTATACGACTTGCCGAAGCGCGACGTGCCGGTGGTCTGCGAGCGGGTCGTCGTCTGGATGACCAGTGCGGGCCAGCCGCCGAGCTTGGTTCCGATCTTCTCGTACCAGCTGGTGTGGCGGCTGACGAAGCCCGTCGGAAACTTGGTCGCGGGGCCCTGGAGATCGACGAGACCGCGCACGTCGACGTCCTCGGCGGTGTGCAGCCAGACCTTCGTGCCGGTGCACTGCTTGGCATCGCAGCGCAGTAACGCGACACCCGACGTCAAGGTCGTGCCGCTCTTGAACCGGCCGAGCACGACGTGGGTGTAGTCGCCGCCCGCGGGTAGCTCGAGACCACGTACAGTCTCGACGTCAGCCGGGGTTATCGAGAACCATGCGGCGAGCTGCGTCTTGAGGTCTGCGCGGGCGTCGGTTGCCGTGGCGCTCAGCGTCAGCAGAGCAGCAAGCGCGGCGAGCCATCTCACGAGTCGAGCATAACGCGCCGGCCGGGCGGACGCTCGGGCTGTGTTCGAGCCGCGCTACATCGCCGAGATGGGATCGACGTCGAGCCCGATGCGGACCGCGCTCGGGACCTCGTGCGCGAGCATGCCGCGGGCGACCCGGCGGAGCGCATGGCGGTCGCTGCTGCGCAGCCAGATCTGCCAGCGCGTGCGGCCGCGCAGCTTCTCGATCGGCGCGGGAACCGGACCGCGGACCTCGACCTCACCGCTGATGTCGGGCCGCCGCGCGAACGCTACTGCGAGCTCGGCAAGCCGCTTCGCGGTGCCGGCGACCTCGTGCTCGTCGGCGCCGTCGATCCGCACCGCGATCAGCCGGCCGTGCGGCGGATACCCGAGCTCGGCGCGGGCCGCGAGCTCGGCGACGTAGAACTGCTCGTAGTCATGGGCCGCGGCGGCGACGACCGCCGGCGCCTCCGGGCGATACGTCTGGATCATCACGCGGCCGAGCCGATCACCGCGCCCGGCGCGCCCGGCGACCTGCGCGAGCAGCTGGAACGTGCGCTCCGACGCGCGGAAGTCGGGGATGTTGAGGCCGGTGTCCGCGCAAAGCACGCCGACGAGCGTCACCCCGGGGAAGTCGTGACCCTTGGTGACCATCTGCGTCCCGACGAGGATGTCGACCTCGCGGCGCGCGACCCGCGCGAGCACGGCCTCGATCTTCGCGCCGGTCGCGACGTCACGGTCCAGGCGCGCGACCCGCGCAGCGGGGAACGAGTGCGCGACGGCCGCCGCAACCTTCTCGGTGCCGAGCCCCTTGCGCTCGATCGAGCCGACCGCCTTGCAGCTCGGGCAGGCCTCCGGCACGCGCTGCTGGAAGCCGCAGTAGTGGCACGACATCCGGTCGCTGTGCCGGTGGTAGGTCAACGACACCGAGCAGTGCGGGCAGCGAAAGCCGTGACCACACGCCTTGCACAGCACGAACGTCGCGAACCCGCGGCGGTTGAGAAACAGGATCGTCTGATCCCCTGCCGCGAGCGTCTCCGCGATCGCCGTGCGCAGCGGCGCCGACATGAAGGCCTCGCCGTCGGGCAGGAACGTCCGCAGATCGATGATCTCGACGCTCGGCATCGGCCGCGCCATCGGGCGAACCGTCAGCGTGAGCTTGCGATAGTGACCGCGCTGCGCATGCGCCGCGCTCTCGAGGCTCGGGGTGCCCGAGCCGAGCACACACACCGCACCCGCGCGCTGCGCGCGGACGATCGCGACATCGCGCGCGTGATAGCGCACGCCCTCTTCCTGCTTGAACGATCCGTCGTGTTCCTCGTCGACGACGATCACGCCGAGCCCGGTGAGCGGCGCGAACACCGCCGAGCGCGCTCCCACCGCGATCCGCGCATCGCCGCGACGCAGCCGCGAC
>JBKJUF010000699.1:0-35439 GCA_046590445.1 Kofleriaceae bacterium | reverse complement strand
GGCCCGTTCGTCGAGCTCAACTGCGCGGCGATCCCGGAGGCGCTGATCGAGAGCGAGCTGTTTGGCGCCGAGCGCGGAGCGCACTCGACGGCGACCCGGCGCGTGACCGGCAAGGTGGCGGCGGCGGAGGGCGGAACGCTGTTCCTCGACGAGGTGGCGGAGCTGTCGGCGGGCGCGCAGGCGAAGCTGCTACAGCTGCTCGAGACGCGCGAGTACCACCCGCTCGGCTCGGCGACCGCGCTCCACGCGAACGTCCGCATCGTCAGCGCGACGAACGCGGACCTCGAGGAGCGGGTCGCGGCGAAGCAGTTTCGCGAGGATCTGTTCTACCGGCTGCACGTGATGCCGCTCGACGTGCCGGGCCTCGAGGCCCGACGCGCTGACATCCCAGAGCTCGTCGAGCAGTTCGCCGCCGAGGCATGCAAGCGACACAAGCTATCGGCGCTCGCGGTGTCGCCGCGCGCGCTCGCGGCGTGTCAGGACGCGGCGTGGCCCGGTCACACCCGGCAGCTCAAGAACGCGATCGAGGCCGCGGTGATCCGCGCGCACGGCGAGAAGTCGCCAACGCTCAACGAGCACCACGTGTTTCCGAAGGTGTCACGCGGCGAGCCCGGTCCGCACACGCTGCAGCTCGCGACGCGGCAGTTCCAGCGCCGCTACGTGCTCGAGGCCCTCGAGAAGAACGGCTGGCGCGTCGCCGAGACCGCACGCGAGCTCGATCTCGCACGATCGCATCTCTACAACCTGATCAACGACTTCGAGCTGCGTCGTGACGAAACCGGCGCGAACGACGTCAAGGAGGGAGGACGGGGCGGGGCCAGGGACAAGGCCCGAGACAAGGACAAAGGACAATAATGAGCCGATCGATCTTCTACGGATTCGGAGCATGGGTGGGCGCGCTTCACGGCCCGAGCCGTTGCAGCTGGTGGCCCAACGATCCCAACGATCCGTCGATCAACTGGGATCCGCAGAAGCTGATCAGCTCCGATCTCGACGCCAATCCGCACGCGGTCCGCGCGCGTGGCTTGGCGCGCGCGCAGCTCGAGGTCGATGACCAGCCGGGCCACGGCGGGCTCACCAAGCTCGGCCCGACGTTTCCGATCGGCTCCTGGATCAACAGCATCTGGCTCGAGAAGAGCAAATACGACGTGATGCCGCCGATCCGGAAGCCGCCACGGGTGCCGCCCAACATGCAGTGCCGCGACTACGAGCTCTGCACGGTGCTGTACTGGGACGATCAGGCAAGCCCGCTCGCGAATCGCCGGTTCTGGGGGCTCCATGCCGAGATCGTCAGCGAGCAAGGCGCCAACGCGCTGGTCTCGATATGGTCACCAGGACGTTCGCAGGTACCCGGTCAGCAACCGCTGGGCGCGTGGTGGCTCGACCTCGCGATGGTCGCTCATCCGTTCGAGGCAGGCCTGACGCAGATCGGTGTCGGTCCGGCTGCAAAGCAGGGCGCGCTGTTCCTCGACGCCGCCACGTACACGACGATGGGCGGCCCCGGGCCGAAGCTGCCGGCGAGCGCCGGTGGCGATCTGATGCCCGCGATGCCGGCAATGCCGGCGATCCGCGTGAAGGCGTCTCGATGACGTCGCGCGCGCTGCTGGCAGCTTCACACCTGTCGGTGATCACCCGTCACGCCGACTTCGAGCTCGCGCGCGTGCAGGACATCATCGAGCACAAGGCGCTCGTCGATGGGCGCGGCGATCTCGAGGAGCTGCTCGGCGACCTGCTTGGTGAGGTAGCCACCGGCACGCCGGCGCCTCCGAAGACGCTCGATTTGATCGGTCACGCGACCCCGGGGAAGTCCCTGCTGCAGCTCGGCGGCTGGGTGATCGATGCGACGAGCCCGACCGTCACCGCGTTCTTTCGCGAGCTGGCCGATCATGACGTGCTGCTGCAGCTCGGCATCCACGCGGTTCGCCTCCTCGGCTGCCAGACCGCCGACACGGGCCAGGGCCGGGCCACGATCTGCGCGCTGTCGAGCATCCTCGGCCTCGAGGTGTTCGGGACCACCCAGCTGATCTATTCGGCGCACTACGACGCCGGCGGCTTCCGTGACCACTGCCATCACACGCTGGTGTGCGCGAGCGACCTGCGCCGCGAGCGAGGAGAGCTCCCGTCGCCCGTCCTCGCGGAGCCATACCCGCGCGTCCTCGATATCGACGCGTTGCCATCTGCGCCGCTCGTCGTGCGCGAGCATCCATGGCCGCGTCGGGTCGCGTCGGTCGAGGCAGCCGGCCGGCTCCTCCGGCTCGTTCGCCGCAACGACGGCGCACAGATGCCGGGACTTCTCGCGTCGCCGAGCTGCGAGATCGCGCTGCCCGCGGCGAGGCCGCACTGGTACCACCTCGCACAGATGCTGCTCGACGGCGACTTCGTGCGGGTCTATCCGGACGGCGATCGCAAGCCGGGCATCGTCTTTCCCGTCACCGATCCGCACGCGCTGCGCGCACTCGTCGACGAGTTGCCCGCGGACCCATCCGCTTAGCTCACTCTGCGGCGCACCGGAAGCCGAGCGCGAAGCTGCGCGTCAGCTCCGGGCGCGGGTTCTCGATCGCCAGGTAATCGACGAGCGCGGACGGCGGTGTCTCGTCCCAGTTGCCACCGCGCAGGATACGGATCCCCGGCCGCTTCTCGTCGTACGGCGTCGCGGTCCACTCGGAGAGGTTACCAGCGAGATCGAGCACGCCATACGGGCTGACATCACCGGCGTTCGAGCCGGCGTCCATCGGGCCACCACCGCCGATAAGGTTCGCGGGGACCGGTTCGCGCGGCGACCCCCACGGCAGGTTGCGACGCGGCATCGGGTTCGCGCTGCCATCGGCGAGCTGCAAGCCACCGCGCAGCGTCTTCACCCACTGCTCCGTCGTCGGCAGATCCGTGCCGTGGTACCGGCAGAACGCGCGTGCTTCGTGCCACGACACGAACATGATCGGCCTGCCGGGCTCGCCGGCTCGCGTGAGCGCCCGGCTGTGTGGGTCGTGGGGATGCGTGATGCCGGTGAAGGGCATCGTCGAGAACACGCGATAGCGCGCGTTCGTGACCTCGGTGCGGCCGATCGTGAATGCGGGCAGCGTCACCGAGCGCTCGCCGTTCACAGCGGGATATTTCGCGAGCTCGGCCGACGGTGGCTCGCCGAGGCCACCATAGATGAAAGGGCCCGCGGGGATCTGGATCATGTCCGTGCGGCTCGCGGCACACGTCGGCACCGGCACGCGTAGGACCGCCACGCGATCGCGCTCGATGAACCCGGGCAACGCCCGGATCGGGATCACCGACGGTGCGCACGCGCCGCGCGAGACCACGAGATAGGCGCGGCCGCCGTGAGCTTCGACGTCCTCGACGATCGCGCCAGCCTCGACGCGCGGCGTACCGCGCGTGACCCAGTCGCGCGCGTACGGTTCACCGCTGACGTCCGGATCACCGAGATCAGGCACGTGCAGCCGCCATTGCAGCGTCGCGGCCGAGCCCGCGGGCATCGGCTTCATCTCCTGCGTCGCCGGATCCCAATCGAATGGCTCGAGCGCCAGCACGAAGCGTCCGAGATCGAGGCTCTTGAGGCGCGACTCCTCTCGCGCGCGCGCCTCCTCGACGTGGCTGCGGTACATTCCGAGGCTCGCGACCGCGAGGGCCGCGACCACGACCGAGCCGAGCGTGAGGCTACGCCGGCGCAGGACCTGGCGTGACTTCTCGACGAGGCGCGCCGGGGTCAAGCCATCGGTGGTGTCACGCTTCTGCCACTCCGCGTCGAGCTCCGCGATCGCGCCGGCGTGGGCACGCAGCTCGCGCAGCTCCGAGCGCCCGAGCAGGCTCGGGGCACCGGCGCGCGAGCGGCGGAGGTGGTAGCGCACGAGCTCGATCGCGCGACGGCGCGCGAGGTCACGGCGGTCGACCCACGCGAGCACGCGCGGGACCAGGCTGTCGTGGACGAGCTCCCAGCTGGCATCGCCGTCCGCGCCGCGCACGCGCACGAGCAGGCCACGCGTGCGCAGGACCTCGAGGACCGCGGAGACGCGTGCGGCGCCGTGCTGCGTGCCGACCATCGCGAGCAGCTCCGACTCGGCGCGGATCGCGCGCTCGTGCGCGGTGGTGACGAGCGCGACGAACAGGTCGCGCGCGATCACGTCGCGGCCATCGGCGAGCTCGGTGTCGAGCACGCGGTCGAGGTGCTCGCCGACGATCGCGTCGAAGCCGCCGAGCCGCCGATAGTGCGCGAGCGTCAGCGTGGCCTCGCCGGGGCCGAGCGCCTCGTAGAGCACCGAGCACGCGAGCTGGAGGTGCGGTGGATAGATCGCGCGGACGCCGCCCCACCCCATCTCGGGCCCGATCGCGGACGCTGCGCGTTCGAGATCGCCGAGCAGCGCGTCGAGCAGGTCGGGCTCGATCGCGAACCGCGCCTCGCCGAGTGGACCGACGATCGCGGCGCGCGCACCAGCGGGTGACAGCGGCGGCAGCCGGACGATCGGCATGCCGGGCTCGAGCTCCTGGGTGTACGCGACGAGCCGCGCCAGGTAATCCTCGCGAATGCTGAGCACGACCGTGACCTCGGCCCCGGCCGGCCAGGTCTCGAAGGCGAGCACGGCGCGCACGAAGCTGGCGTCGGCGATCGCACCCTCGAGCTGATCGAGGACGAGCACGAGCTTGGCGCCGCCGTGGTCATGCCAGGTCGTGATCGCCTCGGCGATCGTCGTCGCGGTCGGCCAGATCGCCTTCGCGAGCGCGGCCTCGCAGTCGGCGCGGCAACGCAAATAGATCGCGTGCATGCCGAGCGCCTCGAGGCGAGGCAACAGCCCGGCGCGCAGGATCGATGTCTTGCCGGTTCCCGACGGCGCCGTGTAGATCACGCAGCGCCGGAACAGCGCGTGCTCGGCCAGCACGCCGAGATCGGACTCGCGGCCGTGCAGCCGTTCGCGATCGATCTCGGTCAGCGGTGCGAGGTGGCGGAACGGCAGGATCGGCGTCGGCTGGGTACTGGTGAGCGGAGGCGCCGCGATGCCGGTCAGTGCCGCGGCGAGCTCGGCGGCCTGCTGGTAGCGCTTCGCGGGATCGACCTGCAACGCACGCACGACGATCGCCCGAAGATCGGCATCGGCGACGATTTCGGCCGGCGGGGTCAGCGTGAACGCGTTCGGTCGGCGCCAGCCGGTCAACAAGTAAACCAGCACGAGCGCGGCCGAGAACAGATCCGAGCGCGCGTCGACGCGGCCCTCGTGGAGCTGCTCGGGCGCCATGTACGCCGGCGTGCCGCCCGCGGAGGCAGCGGGCCGATCCGGCGCGCGCAGGCGCGATAGCCCGAAGTCGACGAGCACGACGCGCTCCCCGCTGTCCTTGTCGATGACGATCGCGTTCGCCGGCTTGACGTCGGCGTGGACGAGCCCCGCGCCGTGTGCGGCGCCGAGGCCGGCGAGCAATTGCCCCATCAGCTCGACGACGCGCGCCCGCGGCAACGGCCCGGTCGCGCCGAGCTCCTGCAGATCGTGACCGTCGAGCAGCTCCATCGCGAAGAACAGCCGGCCATCGTGGGTGATGTCCGCCTGGTGGATGCGCACCACGTTCGCGTGATCGATGCGGCCGACGCTGCGGATCTCGTGGACGAACAGCCGGCCATCTTCCGACGACGGATCGATGTTCGCGTGCAGCACCTTCACGGCGACGTCGCGCTCGACCGCGAGCTGGCGTGCGCGATAGACGGTGCCGAACGTGCCGCGCGCGACGAGCCGGTCGATCCGGAAGCGGCCGGGGAGCACCGAACCGGTGAGGTCCTCGGGCTCGTCGGCAGCTCGCGCGCGGGCGGCGCGACCGGCGAGCTGCGAGCGCCGGACGTCCCACAACCCGGCGAGCGGCGGTGGCTGCGCGATGGTCTCCGAGGCGTTCGACCGCTGCAGCGCGACCTCGGGCACCGACCGCGCGAGGTGCTCGGCGAGGCTCGCGACCGTGACGGTACCGGTCCGCGGATCGAGCGCATCGCCGCACAGGCCGGTCAGCAGTGCGTCGACGAGCGGATGCCCCTGCGCCGGCCGGTCGGCAGCGATCAGGTGAGCTTCGCGCTCGGTCGCCAGTGCATCGAGCCAGGCGCGCGGCACGCGTTCGCCACTCCCCGACAACACGACGACGAGCTGCTCGAACCGCGCGGCCAGCAGGCGGTCGCGAATCCACGCGAGCGGCAGCGTCGCGTCGTCGGGATAATCGTGCGGCTGCGCGCCGGTGACGAGCGCGGGACCGGCGCCGGTATCGATGATCGCCCCGACGAGGACGACGATCGCGACGCGCGCGGGCTCGGCCGCGAGCTCGTCGACGTGGCGCTTCACGGTCACGCGATCGGCCGCGTAACCCTCGGGCGACGCCGCGGTCAGCCGGCGGATCTGCCAGGCCACGCCGGTGGCGAGCAGCGCCTCGCCGAGCTGCGCGAGCGTGTGGACGACCGACGCCTCGAGCGGCGCGCCCGGCGCACCGTGGCCCGCGATCAGCAGAGCCGCGCCGTCCACGCGACGAGAGACCATGTCGGGCGCAGCTTACGCCAACCAGGACGCGACACGCGCGGCGATCTTCGACGGGTCCTCGAGATGCAGGAAGTGACCGGCGTTCGGCACGACCTCGAGGACGCGCTCGGCAAACCGCCACGCATCGTCGTCGCACGGCGGCACCACGCAGCCGTCGTCGGCGCCGTGGAGCTGGAGCAGCGGCGTCGCGATCCGCTTCGGCAGGGCGCGTAGCGAGGCGGGCTGGCGCGCCGCGCGGTAGTACTCGACCGGCGCCGGCAAGCTCGCCGCGAAGCACGCGTGCAGCTCGCGGCGCCGGTCGTCGTCGAGGGCCAGGCGCGGCGACCACGTGCGCCACAGCCGATCGATCAGCACGAGCCCGCGGGCACGCATGACGTGCATCGCGCCCGGAAGCTGGAACGCGCCCATGTACCAGCTCCGTGCGAGCTGCGAGGGCTGACGGAGCGCGCGCAGGAACGTCCGTGGATGCGGCACCGCGAGCGTCACGGCGCGCCGGACACGCTCGGGCGCGGCTCCGCAGACCGCGTACGTGATCACGGCACCCCAGTCATGGCCGACGAGATCGACCGGGCCACCGATCGCACCGATCGCATCGATCAGCGCGATCGCATCGTCGCGCAGCGTCCCCAGATCGTAGGGTCCGCGGAGCGGCGACGGCGCATAGCCGCGCAGCCACGGCGCGATCACCCGGCGGCGCGCGGCGAGGAGCTCGAGGAACGGCCGTGCGGTCGGCGGATGATCGGGAAACCCGTGCAGCCACACGAGCGGCGGCGCGCCGGGATCACCGAGGACGAGCGCGTGGAACGTGCCGTTTGGCAGAGCGTACTCGACCCGCTTCATCGCTCACCACGTCCCGGAGCGCGCGTCATGGCCGTACCGTCGCACTTCGCGGTCGTGCCGGCCAGACCACTCGGGCGACGGCTCGGCAGTGGGTTTGACATGTGTCAGGGGGCGGTTACGCTGACCCCGATGATGGTCAAGACGCAGGTCTACTTGTCAGCCGCAGAGCTGCGCGCGCTGCATCGCGCAGCGAAGCGCTCGGGCAAGAGCGTCGCCCAGCTCGTCCGCGAGGCCGTTCGCCGATCATGCCTGCCACCCGGCGCCGACGGCCCGGTAGGGCTGTGGCACGGCGAGGTTCGCGGGACATCGTTCGATCACGACGTCGCGACCGCCGGCTTTCGCATCGTCGGCTGAAGCTGACCCGCCGCGGGCGCGACGTGCGAGCTACGACGCCACGCGGTGATCCGCGATCAGCTGGTGCTCGACGAGCCGGTGGTACGTGCCCCGTCGCGCCATCAGCTCCTCGTGGCGGCCTTCCTCGACGATGCGCGCGTCCTCGAGCACGATGATCCGATCGGCGTCACGTACCGTGCTCAGGCGGTGCGCGACGATGATCGTCGTGCGGCCCTTCATCAGCCGCGCGAGCGCCGCCTGGACCGCAGCCTCGCTCTCGGCGTCGAGGTTCGAGGTGGCCTCGTCGAGGATCAGCACGCGCGGGTTCGCGATGATCGCCCGCGCGAGCGCGATCCGCTGCTTCTGACCACCGGACAGCTTCGTGCCACGCTCGCCGATCAGCGTGTCGTAGCCGTCGGGGAAGCCCACGACGAAGTCGTGCGCGTAGGCGTCTCGCGCCGCGGCCTCGATGTCGGCCTGGCTCGCCGCGTGGGCGGCGCCGTACGCGATGTTGTCGCGGATCGTACCGGAGAACAGCACCGGCTCCTGCGCGACCATCGCGAGCGTGCGCCGCAGCTCGGCCAGCGGAAGCTCGCGGACGTCGACGCCCTCGAACAGGATCCGGCCCGCATCGACGTCGTAGAATCGGTAGAGCAGCGACAGGATCGTCGACTTCCCGGCCCCCGAGGGCCCGACGACCGCGATCACCTCGCCCGGTGCGATCGCGAGCGAGACGTCGGTGAGCACGGGCTGCGCGCGCCGCGTCGGGTACGCGAACGAGACGTGCTCGAGGCGCAGCGCGCCCTTGCCCGCCGGCAGCGGCGTCGTGGTAGCGGCATCGCGGATCTCGGGCTCGGTGTCGATCACCGCGAACAGCCGGTCCGTCGCACCGGCCGCGCGCTGCAGCGAGCCCCACAGGTTCGCGAGATCGGCGAGCGCGCTGGCGACCATGAACGTGTAGAGGAAGAACGAGGTCAGATCCCCGGGCGTCAACTTGTCGTCGATCAGCCGGCGACCCCCGAGCCAGATCACCAGCGCGATGCCGATGTAGCCCGCGGTCATCGTGGTCGAGAAGAACCACGACCGCCAGCGCACGAGCTTCAGCGTCATTCCGAATGCGTGCTCGACGCCCCCGCGATAGCGCTGCGCCTCGTACCCCTCGCGCACGAACGACTGCACGGTGCCGATCGCGCCGATCGACTCCTGGACCTGCCCGGAGACCTTCGCGAGCTCGTCCTGCACCGCGCGCGTCATCCTGCGGATCCGGCGCCCGAAGTAGATCGTGGTGATCACGGTGACCGGCACGATCGCGAGCATCAGCAGCGTCAGCTCGACATCGATCACGAACAGCAGGACCAGCGCGCCGAGCATCTGCACGCCGTTGCGCAGCGCCATCGAGAGCTCGGTGCTGACCACGCCCTGGATGATCGTGACGTCGGAGGCGAGGCGGCCGACGAGCTCGCCGCTGCGGCGCTCGTGAAACCACGCGAGGGGCAACGTCAAGATTCGATCGAAGACCAGGCCACGCACATCGGCGACGACGCGCTCGCCGAGCCACGACAGGCTGTAGTGCCGGAACCACACCAGCGCCGCGTTGATCGCGAACACGCCGATCAGCGCCATGACGATCAGGTCGAGATCGCGCGTCGTCGTCGAGCCCATGCCGATGTCGACGGCCTCGCGCGCCGCCCACGGATAGACGAGCGTGATCCCCGACGCGGCGAACAGCGCGAGCAACGCGAGCACGAACCGCCCGCGATGCGGCCGCAACAGTGGCAGCAGACGCCACAGCACGGCGAGCCGACGGCGATCGGGCACGCCTTCGCCTGGCCTGGCCGGGTCGTCGACGTACGGCGTGCTCACGTCGATGCTGCATAGCGCGCTCGCCGTGCAGTGTCACCTGGGCTACAAGGCGGCATGCGCACCCTGCTCCTCCTCGCCATCGCGGTCGCCCTGCCCGGTTGCCGCAGCGATCCAGCCGCGTCCTCGACGACCGCAGCGGTCGATGCGCTGTGGGCCCTCGCGCCGGCTGGGGTCCGCGGCGCGATCGTGCTGTCGCCGCGCAGCCTGACGATGGCGGAGCACGCATTCGCCGACGTCCGCGCGACGTTCGACCGCGAGCCCGAATTCGCCCCGGCGAAGACCCAGCTCGAGGCGATGTTCGCGCCGGTCGGTGGCCCGTCGATCACGCTCGCCGACCTCGGCTTCACGCCGACCAAGGGCGCCGCGCTGTTCCTCGTCAAGGACGGCATGATCGCGATCCTGCCGGTCGCCGATCGCGACAAGTTCCTCGCGCGCGTCAAGGGCACGAAGGGCGCGACCGCGGCCGACGTCGATCGCATCGACACCGCGACCTGCAAGCTCGTACGCGAGTTCTACGCCTGCGCGACCGCCGAGCCGTTGCTCGCCAGCATCGGCGGCGGCCAGCTGAAGCAGGAGCTCGCCGCCGCTGGCGCCCGCGGCGACATCGAGATCGTCGGCACCGAGCTGCCATTCGGCGGGACGCAACCCGGCGTGGCCGCCCTCGTGCTCCAGCTCTCGCGCGGCGCTGCGGTGGTACGCGGCACGGTCACCCGCGCGCCTCACGAGCTGACCGCTCGGTTCACCCGCACGGGGACGTCGCGCGCAGATGCCGGTCACTCCGCCGGCTTCGCGCTGATCGATCTGACCTCGGTGGCGCGGCCATCACCGGAGGTCGTGCTGGGCGACGTCACCATCGAGCGCGTGCTGAGCTCGCTCGACGGCATGCTCTCGATCGTGATCCCCGCGGGCCCGCTCGCGTTCGACATCGAGCTGCCCCTCAAGGACCCCGCACCGTTCACGACGATCATCGAGCGCTGCGGCGAGCTGCCGGGGGCCGAGATGCTCGCGGCGAAGTTCGCCGACGGCGCGTGCCACGTCTCGGTGCCCCAGCTCGGGCTCGCGCTCGACGCGTGGGTCGATCAGAAGCGGCTGCGCGTCGGCAACAAGGCGAAGCCGGTGACCGGCGCCGCGATCGCGATGACGCCGGTCGGCCGCGAGCTCGCGCGCGGCACGTGGTCGTTCGCGGTGTGGGGACGCGGCACGATGATGGCCGAGGGGGCGATGTCGCCGATCGCAGCCCCCGCCGCGCTCGACCCCGATGCCGCGGTGATGATCCGGCTGATGGCGCTCGTCAACGAGCTGGGGCTCGGCGTCCGGCTCGACGGCGAGCAGCTCAGGATCCTCGGCGTCGTGCGCACCGCGTTCGCGAACCCCGACGATGTGGTCGCGAAGCTGACGAAGATCACCGCCGCCGAGATCGCGACCTCGCGCGCTGCAGCCCCCGCGAAGCCGATCGCCGACGCCGCGCCCGGATCGCCATTCGCCGCCGACTTCAAGGCTGGCCAGGGCGGCCTGATGATCCCGACCGCGCTCGTCGGGATGGGTGCCGCGATCGCGATCCCCGCGATGCTGCAGTACCGCGAGGGCGCCGACGACGAGGACGCGCCGGACCCTGGCGTCCCCGCGCCCATCACGCCGTAGTTATTTCTTCGGCGCGGTCGTTTCGGCACCCGGCACGGACTTCTCCGGGTTGCCCTTCGCATCGGCGGGCTTCGCATCGGCGGGCTTCGCATCGGCAGGCTTCGCGGCTGGCACGCCTGGCGCCGGCACCATGACGGCCTGGTAGACGTGCTTGCCGTCGAGGAACCGCTTCGCCGCTGCCTTGACGTGCTCCGACGTCATCCGCGCGATCATCTTGCTCGGATCGAGCACGATCGTCGGGTCGTCGTTGAAGCGGTACGACGTCTCGAGCCAGTTCGACCAGAACCCATTACTCCGCAGCTGGACCTCGCGCTCGCGGGTGAACTGCGCCTTGACCTTGTCGAGGTACTCGGCACTGACGCCCTCCTTGCGGACCTTGTCGATCTCGACCTGCGCCGCCTTGACGAGCTCGTCGACGCGCGCCGGGTCGCAGCCGAACTGGATCGTGAACGTCCGCTCCTGGTGTGGAGAGCGCGCGATGTAGCCGTTCGCGCCGACGCCGTAGACGCCACCGAGATCCTCGCGCAGAGTCTCGCGCAGCTTCGTCCCGAGCACCTGGCTCAGCACGAACATGTCGCGGTCGTGATCGCGCGTCCACTTCTCGTCCCCGTGGAAGGTGATCGCGACGCGTGCCTTCGGCTCGCTGCCGAGCGGCCAGCTCTTCTTGATCACGCCCTTCGCGCGGCGCACGCCCGGATCCTTCTCCTTCTCCTTGCGCCCCTTTGCCGGCAGGCTCGCGAGGTACATCTCGACGAGCGGCTTGAGCTTCGTCAGGTCGACCGCGCCGACGATGACGAACGTGAAGTCCGACGCGTCACCGAACCGCTCCTTGTAGAACGCGATGGCCTTGTCCGGGTTGATCTTCTCGATGTCGGCCGGCGTCGGCGGCTTGCGGCGCAGGTTGCCCCGGAACAGCACCTTCGACGACTCGATCGAGTACTGGACCTCGGGGACGCGCAGCTGGTTCGCGAGCTGCTCGGCGGTATTCTGCTTCCAGACCGCGATCGCCTGGTCGTCCTTGCGCGGCGCGGTCATGCGCAGGTGCAGGAGCTGCAACATCGTGTCGAGGTCACGCACCGAGCCGTTCGCGTCGACCGACTCCAGGGTCTCGCTCAGCGACGCCGAGACCTGCACTTGCTTGCCGGCGAGCACCTTGCCAAGCGCCTCGTCATCGAGCTCGGCAACGCCGCCCGCGGCCACGATGTCGTCGGCGAACCGCGCATCGGGAAACTGCTTCGCGGTCGCCATCGCGAGCCCACCCGGCGAGGCGCCCGAGATCGACACCGCATCGGCCTCGAAGTCCGTCGGCTTCACGATCACGCGCGCGCCATTCGACAGCGTCCATTCGGTCACGCCGATCGCCTCGACCTTCGACTCCTTCGTCACCGTGCCCGGCTTCGGCGGCTGGACCATCAGCGCGGTCGCGGCGGCCTTGTCCTGCCACGGATCGATCTCGGCCTTCGAGACCTCGGCGACGATCTCGAGCACTCGCTTCTGATCGGGCAATGGCTTGCCGTCGGGGCCGGCGATCACGATCGCGCGGTTATCGGCGCCGCCATAGCTCGCGGCGAGCATGTTGAGCTCGGCGAGCGTGATCGTCGGCAGGAACTTCATCGTCAGATCGCGCTCCGCGCGGCGGCCGATCATCAGCTCGCCCTCGAAGAAGTTGCGCGTCATCTCCTGCGCGTACTCGGCGCTCTGGTTCGTGTCCTCCTGGACCGCGGCCTGATCGATCGCGCGGCCGACGACCGACCGAGCGCGATCGAGCTCGGCTTGCGTGAAGCCGTGCTTCTCGACGCGGAGCACCTCGAGGAACAGCACGCGCAGCGAGTCCTCGACCCTGCCGGCCTTGACCTGGGCGGTGCGCGTGAACGCGTCGATCTCGCGCGTGAAGCCCTGCGCACCCGCGAACGCGGCCGCGAACGGCGCTTCCTTGCGGCGCGCGAGCGTACCGAGCCGCTCGTTGAGGATCGTCTGGTAGACCTGTTCCGCCACCATCCGGCGCATATCCTTGGCCGACGACTCGCGGCGGTGCGCGAGCATGTTGTAGACCGAGACGATCTGGACTGGCAGCTCCTTGTCGGTCTCGATCGAGACGCGCGTGCCATCTGCTTTCGGTACGCCGGCCGGCGGGCGCATGCGCGACTTCGGCGGCTCGGATTTACGACCGCCCAGGTCGCCGAACTTGTCGTGGATGGCCTTCTCGATGGCCGCGGTGTCCTCGAAGTCGCCGACCGCGATCACCGCCATCAGATCCGGCCGGTACCAGTCCTTGTAGTAGCGGACCAGCGTGTCGCGCGGCGCCTGCTTGAGGATCTCCGGCAGGCCGATCGGGAGGCGCTCGCCGTAACGCGAGCCCTTGAAGAGGACCTTCGCCTGCTTGTCGAACAGGCGCTGGAACGCACCGCGACCGAGCCGCCACTCCTCGAGGACGACGCCGCGCTCCTTGTCGACCTCGGCCGGGTCGAACGTCACGTCCGCGGCCCAGTCGCGGAGGATGTCGAAGCCCTTCGGCACGAACGTCTTGTCGTCGGTCGGGACCGTCAGCGTGTACACCGTCTCGTCGAAGCTCGTGTACGCGTTGAGGTCGGCGCCAAAACCCATGCCGATCTTCTCGAGGTAGTTGATGATCTCCGCCTTCGGGAACCGCTTCGTGCCGTTGAAGGCCATGTGCTCGACGAAGTGCGCGAGGCCGCGCTGATCGTCATCCTCTTGCACCGCGCCAGAGTTCACGGCGAGCCAGAGCAGCGCGCGCTTCTCCGGCTGCTTGTGCCGCATGATGTAGTACGTCAGCCCATTCGCGAGCTTGCCGCGCTTGACGCTGGCCCACAGCGGCAACGGCGCATCGTCGCCGGTCGCAGGTGGCGTCGCGACGGTCGTGCCCCCCGTGGTCGTCGTGGTGTTGTCACCGCCGCCGAGGGCAGTATCCGGCTTGGCCTTGGGCCCGCCGCACGCGACGAGCGCGAGCAACGCAAAGGAGAAGAGACGGCGTGTCGTCATGGCCGGCACATTGCCATGGCATCCGACGATACCGAAGGGGTCAGACGCAACTTGCGCAACTTGCGCTCTGCATCCTCGCGACATCCTTCACACGAAGGGGACAGACGCAATTTACGCAACGAGGGACAGGTTACATGAGCTCAACTTTCTCCTCGCGCGACGTGTCCGGTTGCCGGCCGGGAGAAAGTTGAGATCATGTAGCCTGTCTCGTTCGCGCAAGTTGCGCTACTTGCGTCTGACCCCGACGCATCAGGAATTGCGCGGGGTTCCGGATCGCAAGTTGCGCAAGTTGCGTCTGACCCGGTCCGATCAACCTTGACACTGGTCATCGTCGACGAGGGCCGACTGTCATCTGCCGATACACGAACGACAGCATCGTGCACACCGCGATCGGCTGGCCGTCCAGGGTCAACGGGCGATAGCGCCAGTGCTTGATCTTCTCGACGAGCCGCGCGTCATAACTCGCGAGTCCCGTCGATCGCAATGGCACGACTGACGCGACGAGGCCGCCGCGATCGATGCAGACCTGGAACAGCCCGACGACGGACGAGACCTTGCTCTCGCGGAGCCGGTGCCTGTCCATGTCGCTGGGCTTGATGTAGATCTCGCCAAAGATCCGCCGCGGCTCCAGTACCCACGGCTGGACGCGCACGAAATCGGCGTGCTGCTGGGGCATCGGCACGGGCATGGCTGTGCCGGAATCATTCGTCTCAGTGCCAACGCGAATCATCGAGCACACCGGTGATGGCTGTGTCCCGAGCATGAACGGGCGCAAGCGCCACGTACGGATGGCAGCCTCGAACACCGGTCGAGCCACCACCGAGCTCGTCCCGCGCCCGTGCACACCCGTCACGTTGCCAGCTGCGTCGACGCAAACCTTGAACCACGTGAACGCGAGCCGCCACCGACTCGGCACGTCGGCGAGCTCCGCTTCGACCTTCGCGGTGGTCGCAGCATCGAGGGTAATTGGCTGCGGATCGATGCGCTGCGCCTCGAACGCTCGCTGCGTCACCGTCGGCAAGGCGTCCTTCACGTCGGTTCGCGAGACGTAGCCGATGCCCTTCAGCTTCGGCTCGGCCCCCGAGCCTCCGAACAGCACGTCGAGCTCGATGCCCGGGGCATACGTGACAACGCCGATCTGCGGATCGACGTTGGTGCGTTCACTCGCAACGAGCGGGAGCGTCGCGAGACACCGTGCGAGCTCGCGACGCCCCGCCTCCAGCACGGTGCCCGCGGTCGACAGCGCACGCCGACACGCGGCGTCGCCGAACCACGCGCCGGCGAAGATGACCTCCTTGTCGAGCAAGCGCAGGACGGCATCGGCATCTCGCGCGGTCGTTGCCGCGAGGAGACGCTGCATCCCAGCGTTGCGGACCACAGGCTCCAGCGTGGACAGCGGGCCTCCGTCCGGCCGTTGCGATCCCGCACAACCCGCCACCAGCACCAGCACCAGCACCAGCACCAGCACCAGCACCGACACCGCGATCCACCGCATGTCCTGGCTCCTACCAGCTCGAGCCAGCGCCGCCGCCGCGCGACGACCCGCCGCCGAACCCCGACGACCCGCCCCCCGACGAATACGACGACTTCGATGACGACGAGCCGGACGAGCTCGTCGGCCGCGTGAGCTGCGACGTGTAGCGCGTGTACGAATGAACTCGCGAGCAGTGCATGCAGCGCTCGGTTACCTCGACCTGGCCGCCGTGATCGTAGGTCGCGTGCACGATCGTGCGCGAGTCGGAGCTCGCGGTCTTGTACGAGCACGACGAGCACGTGCCGTAGCCCGAGAACCACTTGTTGTGGCGCAGCGTGCGTGACTGCTGGCAGCCCGAGCAGATCAGCACCTCGTAGTCGACCGAGCGCAGGTTCTCCTCCTTGCGCTGGCCCTCGTCGAGGTGCTTGTCGTCCTCGACCTCGTCGAGCGGCAGCATCCTGCGGTTCGGCTGGCAGGTCGTGCAGATCCGCCGGCGCCGGCGCTGCCGCGCGAGGAGCGCCGCTCCGCCACCGAGGCCCGCGAGGCCGATCCCACCGCTGACGATCGCGTTGGTCGGCGGGCCGTCATCGTCGGCGGGTGGCGAGACATAGGCCGGTAGCGGCGGGCGCACGGGATCCGCGCGAACACCGACGCCTGTCTCCGGCACCGCCGCTGGAATCACCGTGCCGTCCGAGCGGTACTCGCCGGGTGGTGCATCGCTCGCGGACTCGCCGGGCGCCGCGCCGAGGTGCGCGGTGATCGCCTCGACGCCGGCGACCAGCCCGCCCGGAAAATCCTTCTGCTTGAACCGCGGGACCATGTCGCGCGCCTGCATGTCGGCGAGCCACGCCGCAGGCAGTGCGGCCTCGATGCCGGTGCCGGTCTCGATCTCGAGGCGGCGCTTGCCCATGACGAGGAGGACGAGCACGCCGGTGTTGGTCTGCGCGGCGCCGATCCCCCAGTGGTTGAACAGCTTGGTCGCGAACTGCTTCGGCGTACCCGGGACGTCGTCGACGGTGACGATCGCGAGCTCGATGCCCTTCGACGTGAACAGCCCCTGCGCGAGCGCGTTCAGCCTTGCCTCGGTCGCGGCATCGAGCACGGCTGCTTGATCGCTGACCCATCCGGCAGGTCGTGGGCTCGCAACGTCGGTGACGGACGCGACCTGAAACACGAGCATCAGCAACGCGAGCATGTCACTCGACCTTCTCGAGACGCGGCTCGCCTTCGGAGCCCTGGCGATGCGTGACATCGAACAACGCGGCGAGCTCGTCCTCTTTCTTCGCCGCGTCGCGGCGGCCGAGCTCGATCAGCTCTGCGGCGAAGTCACCGTCGAACAGCAGATACGACAGCAAATCGCTCTCGTGTTTCGTTTCGCCGGCGGCGAGCCGGCTGATCATCTTGCGCGCGATCAGCCCGTCGACGCGCACCCGGCCGGCGCGCACGAAGTCGGCGGCGAGCCGCCCGATGTCCTCCGAAGGGCGGATGTGCACGGTGTGGATCCGGCGCAGCGGCGCGCCGCGCAGCCGCACCAGCTCGTGGTTCATCATCGACTCGAACTTGTCGCCGAACGAGGCATGTCCGGCTTCGAGGATCATGTTGATCCGCTGCATGCGCTGGACGTCGTACTCGGTGTGATCGAGCATCAGCGCGTTCAGCGCCTTGCCGGCGAGGAACAGCGGCTTGGGATAGGCCTCGGTGCGCTCGCGCTGGATCTCCTTCGGCTGGGGCGCAACGTGGCGCAACGAGATCAGCAGCAGCCGATCGGCGCCGAGCCGGATCGCGGGCGACATCGGCGTGTTCTGGCGGAGGCCGCCGTCGGTGAAGAACTCGTTGCCGATCTTGACGGCCGGGAACAGCATCGGGATCGCCGCGGATGCGAGCACGTGCCGTGGTCCGATCCGCGCGGCGCGATGGCGCACGAACGGGTCGCGGCTCCACTCGCGTGGTACCGGCTCCGCGCTCGACAAGAACACGACGGTGTGGCCGGTGCCGACGTGGGTCGCGGAGACCGAGATCGCGTGGAGGTCCTTCGACCGCAGGCTGCGATCGATGCCGCGCCACGGGATCACTCGGAGCACGAAGCGCTCGAGGCCGCTGGTGTCGAGCAGCCCGCCGTAGCGGAAGCTGCCGGGCGCTGGCGGCGGCGGATCGCCGCCGAGCATCATCCTCGCGGCGCGCATCATGTCGCGCGCCCGCAGGCTGATCAGCTCTTCGATGCGGAGTGCGCGCCACGCCGAGACCATCTGCTCGGCCTGGGAGTCGGGGTCGGACTGGGTCGCCGCCATGAACGCGGCGTTGATCGCGCCAACCGAGGTGCCGCTGACGATGTCGATCGGGACGTGGTAGCCGAGCCGCTTCTTGAGGTCGGTTCGCAGGTAATGAATGATTCCGGCTTCGTAGGCGCCGCGCGACCCGCCGCCGGATAGCACGAAGCCGATCTTTGGTCGCGAGATGGGCGACTGCACCGGCCCCATTGTAGACGCAACCCACCCGCCGCGTCGTTGTCCAAGCTGCCATGAAGCTAGCCGTCGCGTGTGCCCTCGCAGTAGCGGTCGCCACCGCCCACGCGCGGGGCTCGTTCGACGAGTATGGGACGACGATCGAGGATCGCCCCGCGACCCAGCTGTTCGAGGCGTCGTGCGACGTCGACGTCGAGCTGCGCGGCGCGATCGCGTCGATCATCATGCGCCAGCGGATCGTGAACCCCGGTCCCGGCGAGCTGGCCGCGAGCTTCGAGCTCGAGCTGCCGCGCGGCGCGCAGGTCACGAGCTTCACGATGCGCGGCCAGCAGGCGCTGCTCGTCGACGCGCAGTCGCCCGTGATCGAAGGCGGGACCTCGGTGCTGGGTGTCGATCCGGCGGTGCTCCAGCGCGATGGCGGCGACGACTACCGCGTCGTGCTCCAGCCGATCGCCAGAGACCACGACGTCATGCTCGAGACCCAGTTCGTCGCGGTCGCCGAGCCGCGCAGCGGCGGGCTGCAGCTCGTGCTGCCGGGGCGTGCGGCGGTAGGCAGGCTGACCGCGTGCAAGGGCACGTTCCGTGCGAGCGCCGGGCCGGGCGCGACGATCAAGAAGATCCGGGTCGGCGGTGCCGATGCCGGGACCACGCGCGCCGCGTTCACGGTCGACGCGCGCGACGTCACGATCGTGGTCGAGCTCGAGGTCCATGGCCGCGAGCCGATCCTGTGGACGCAGACCCAGCCGCTCGCGGGTGGCTGGAACGGGTCGCTGGTCACCGTGCTCGGGCCGCGCATCAAGCCACCGGGGACGCGGCGCGTGGTGTTCGTCGTCGATGGTTCGCGCAGCATGGATCTGGTCGGCCGCCATCACGTCGTCAAGCTGCTGCACGGGCTCGGCGCGGCGCTGCCGGCAGATGCCGAGATCGAGGCGATCGTGTTCGACCGCACGGTGACCCGGGTGTTCGGTGAGCTCCGCCCCGCGAACCCGCAGAACCTCGCGGCGATCGAGGCGGCGGTCGCCGGGCGCGGTGCGAGCAACGGCAGCGATCTCGTCGGCGCGTTCGCGAAGGCGCGCGAGGTCATCGAGGGTGCACGCGGCCAGGCGATGGTGATCGTGATCAGCGATGGCGTGACCGGCGAGATCGACGGCGGCATGTTGACGCGCGCACTCGGCGCGAAGACGAGCAGCGTCGATGTCCACGCGATCGTGCTGAACCCGGCGACGACGACGAGCCCGGGCGCCGAGACGCTGCGCTCGCCGGTCAACCTGTTCGGCGGGACGTATATCGAGGTTTCGGTCGATGCGCTCGACGACGCGCTCGCTGGGATCGACGAGTGGCTGCGCCCGGCATGGCTCGAGATCGCGATCCCCGCACTCGGCGACGCGATCCCGAAGGAGGTTCGCGCCGGCCGTGGCTTCACGCACCTCGCGATTCACCGCGGTGCACCGCGCTTCGTGATGACCGGCCACGGCGACCGCGCGTTCACGGTGACGGCGCGGCCCGCACCGATGGCCGCGGTCGGCGCGCTCGCGATGGCGAACGTCGACGCGAGCGCGTTCACGACGACGGTCGATCCGGGCGATGACGAGCTCGCGCGGCTCGCGCCGCTCGTCGAGCGTGCACGTACGACCCACCCGGTTGCCGATGCCGGCCACGCGTTCGCGGTGCTGACCTCGGCGGGCCGCGTCGCGGCGAATCGTCGGGCCGTGGTGCGAGGCGGTGGGCGCTACGAGCGGGTGATCGCGCTCGCCGATCCACCACGGCAACGCGTGGCGGCAGCCTCCCCGATCCGGATCGCGGCCTCGGCGATCGCGCGGCCGACGCTCGAGCGGCTGTTTCGCGATCAGCTACAGCCCAGGGCGTACGCGTGTTACCAGCGCGCGCTCGGCCGCAATGCCAACCTCGCCGGCACCGCGACGTTTCAGCTCCGCATGGGTCGTGGCGAGGTCACCGAGGTCGTGCTCGGTGGGCTCGGCGACGCCGCGCTCGATGCCTGCCTCGTCGACGCCGCGTACGCGCTGACGCCGCCGCTGCCGGACTTCACGGTGAACGCCGACGACCAGACGATCGCGAACTACCCGCTGACGTTCCACCGGCGCGCGGACCAGCCGATGATCGTACTCGGCGACGCTGACTCGACATCGCCACTCGAGATCGACGCGATCCATGGCGGCGTGCCGCGCCGGCCAACGCGGGTCGACACAAGCACCCCGCTCGGGCGACTGCGCCCGTCGAAGTCGCCGTAGCTACGGCTGCGGACCGGCGCCGGTCGGATCCGGTACAGGTACCGGCGCGGCATCGCCGTTGCGGTCGCCGCTGCGTTCCGGTGACGCAGGCAGCGCAGGCGCTGCATCGGGAAGCACGCGCGCGGCATCCGCCGGCGTCAGGATCGTCGGCGGTGGTGCAACGGCCGCATCGGACGGCCGACTCGGCGAGAGCACCGGAGCCAGACCTCCATCGAGGTGGTAGGCGGCGACCGGCTCGAGCGTGGCATGGACGACGCCGCTCGCGATCGGCACGAACCGGTAGCGCGCGACCGCGTGGCCGCGCAGGACGAACGTGAACTCGTGCTCGCGACCATCGGCCTCGCCGGACCAGTACACCGGGGCCTTGCCTTGCTGCACGCCGTCGACCGCGGCGACCGCGCCGGGGGGCGTCGACTTCAACATGATGCCGATCGCGGTGCCCGCACGGTGGGTGCGGCGTGTCGGGTTGACCGGTGTGCCGGCGCCATCGTCATCGAGATGGAGTCCGGAGGTCGGATCGTAGCCGCCGATCTCCATGATCCCATCGACGTCGGCGTCGCGCACGACGACCGGCGCGGGCCCCGGCGGGGGCGGCGGTTCGTCCTTGCTCGAGCAGGCGCCCAGCATTCCGAGCACGATCGCACTGACCACGAAGCGGATCACTGCGCGCTGCACGCCGCGGATATACCACGCTACTCGGGCTTCTTCGCTCCGCTGCGCTCCGGCTCGACGATCGCTCGCGTGCCCCACATTTCCAGCACCAGATGATCGCTCAGCTCGAACGCTTCAGGTTCATCCGCCGCACCCCCATCAGGCGCGATCGATCGAGGTGCTGCAACCGATCAGCTACCCACCCTTCGACCTTTCAAAACCTCTTGGCTACCGCGTCGCGCACCTCACGCTGTGCTAGTGTTTTTTTTGGGGGCCCTGCTCGTCGGGGCTCCTCCAACAATCAATGGAGCTAGGAACATGAAGGACAGAACAGGGCAGTCGCCGGCGCTCAACTCCGAAGTGAAACTTTCCCGGCTTCGGAACCTCCTGAAGGCCGGGCGCGAGGGGCGACGTCCTCTCGGGCTCTATCTCACTCAGGAGTCGCCCGCACTGATCGAGATCGCGGCGCTTGCCGGTGTTGAATACCTCATCATCAACATCGAGCATTCGGCGATCTCCGATCGCACCCTGATCTATTCGCTTTGTAGGACCGCCGACCTGATGGGCTTGCCGTTCTTGGTGAAGCTGGAAAAATGGGATATCTACGACGCTGCCCAGATGCTCGACAGCGGAGCCTCTGGCATCTGCGTGCCCAACGTCGAGACCGCGGAGCAACTGCGCAACATGTGCAACCAACTGCAATTCCCGCCGTTTGGCACGCGCGGTTACTGCGCGATCAGCCGGCAGGCTCGTTGGGATGCGGAATCTATCACCGGGCGCTACGAGGACGCCGAGTCATACTGGGCGCTCCAGCGGGAGGTTCTGATCATCCCGTACATCGAGTCCGCCTTGGCCCTGCGTAACATCGATTCAATCCTGGACGTCGACGAAGGTAAGTTTCAGTGGTTCATGGTTGGCTCTTTTGACCTGGCCCTCTCTCTCTCGAAGGACGGAACCCCAGACTTCGAGGCAGCCATGGAGTCGCACTTGATGCTGGGCGAGAAGGCCGCCCGGAAGAACAAGCTGATGAGCATCTTCCACCTATCGCTCCCGTTCGCCAATGAAGATGGCACTCAAGACCGGTCGTTCGAGACCAATGCCAATCGCCTCAACACCTGGCAGAACTCGATGCCGTGGATCGTCGACGTCTGGGCCTACACGTTTGCCCTAGCCGAAGCGCTTCGTAGTCGTGACCTCTCGCTGAAAAATCGCTGAACGACACCACGGTCAGAGGACTTCGGCAAATCGGCTGTGCCCCGTGGCCGTGGCCGTGATCGGCCCCGTGGCCGTGCACGTGAACGGACGTGAACGGGAACGCTACCGAGATCGTGATCGCCGCCCCTTGACGAACAGGGGTCGATCATCTTGGTCAGCATGGCAACGACCCTCTCGAGCAACGCGACGCCGACGGCGTAGTGCTCGTCGTCGATCAGCTCGTCGATCTTCATCACGTCGAGATGGGCTGCGGACTCCATCGCCGAGCCCCTCGCAATCGCGTAGTACCTCGCCTTATCGGCACGGCCGGTCTTACCGGCTCCTTCTGCGATGTTCTGTGGGACCGACTGCGCGGAGCGGCGGAGTTGGTCCACCAGGTCGCCATGGCCCTTGGGGATGCGCTGGAGTATCCGGCGTGCGAACGCGAGGAGCTCAATCGAGCGCTGGTACACGTCGAGCTTCTGGAAGCTGAGCATGACCGCCCTATCGGCGCGTGCCGGCGGAGATTGCCGAGGAGGTCGTACGCGATCCCGTAGCCGTGTGGGGCTGCCGCGAGCTCGGCGAGTAGCCGACTCCTCGCATCCAAGCGCCTCGACGTAGCACGCTGGTTGACACGCGCCGCGGCGCAACCGGTCCCTCATCACATACATCGCCAAATCGCATGGTATGTCACCAGCATGGGTCGCGATCCAGACCGGCCGGTGTGGCGTGGCCAGCGCCCGTGGTTCGAGATCTGGTTCGCCGTCCTGCTCGACGCGAGCCGCCGGCGCGCACTCTGGGTGCGACAGACCATGTTCGTCCCGCGCCAAGGTGACGGCCGCGCGACGATCTGGGGCGCGTGGTTCGACGCCGATGCGCCGGTCCCCGCGCGCGCGGCGAAGCGGTTCGTGCCGATCGCGCAGGCGAAGATCGGCGAGGGTGATCGACTGATCCAGATCGAGGATGCGTGGATCTCCCATGGCGCGGCGGTCGGTCACGTCAGCGAGCTCGCGTGGGACATCACGTGGTCCGGCGGTCGGCACGCACACGCGGAGCTGCCGGCGTGGCTGCCCGCACCGACCCACGCCGCGCCGATCGCGTACGACGCCGACGCGACCGGCCGGGTCACTGTCGATGGCAAGCAGATCGAGCTGAGTGGCCGCGCGACCGCGATGCATCTGTGGGGCAAGCGGCGGGTGCCGACGCTGCAGTGGATCTGGGCGCCGTGGACCGGCGATGCGTCGCTCGAGGTCCAAGCGATCTCGCTGCGCGATACGTTTTCGCTCGGGCTCGCGACGCTGCGGCTCGACGGACCTCCCGGCGGCGGCAGTGAGGCCGCGAGCGACAGTGCGCGGCTGCGCATGCGGCCGACGTCGCTGCGCGGGCGCCCCGCCACCGCCGCGCACCGCAACTGCCTGGTGACCGCGACGATCGCCGGACCGCAGCGGCTCGTCCACGCGCGGGCCTGGGCGGAGCCCGCACAGATGGTGGGCTTCGCGTATCGCGACACCGACGGCCGCGACGTCATGGTCGCGCAGAGCGACATCGGGTCGGCGCACCTCGAGGTCTACGCACGTAAGGCGCCGGGCGCGCCGTGGCATCCGGTCGACGAGCGGCGCACCGCCGGTGGGGTCGCCGTCGAGATCCACCAGCACGCGCGGCTCCCCGACGTCGAGTACATCGGCTGGGACGAGACCACGCCTCACCCGGCGGCGACGACGCCGGTCCCGCTGCGGGCCGATCAGGTTGCATGGCCGGAGGTGACCGCGATCGTCGCGCTCGGGCTGACGTACGGCGATCACATCCGCGAGACCGGACGCAAGCTCGAGCCCGGCGAGCCACCGACATCGTTCACCAAGCACGTGCGCGCGTTCACCGCGGGTGACGGTGGTGTCCGGGTTCCGGACGCTCGCGAGATCCTCGCGGCACTCGACGAGGTCGAGCCCGGGCTCGCCGCGCAGGTCACCGAGACGATCGCGATCGTGCCTGCGGTGATGGATTATGAGGGCGAGCTCGCGGTTGTCGCGCTCGGGTCGATCGATGACGAGCGCCTCGCGGCCGGCGTCGCGCAGCCACTCGGCCTTGCAGTCGCGAATGATCTGACGGCGCGACTCTGCCAGGTGCTCGGCGAGAATACCGAGCGCTCGCTCGCGTACTGGACGTGCGCGAAGTCGTTCCCCGGCTTCCTGCCGGTCGCCGCGCACGTGTGGGCGCCGCCAGGCGGGCTCGCGACGATGCCCGAGCTGACGATCGAGACCCGCGTCAACGGCGACGTTCGCCAGCACGCGTCGACCAAGCTCCTGATCTACGACCTCGCCGCGATGGTGCGCGCCGCGCGTGCGCACCTCGGCCGGCCACTCGCGCGCGGCGACGTGATCCTGACCGGTACACCGTCGGGCGTCGGGCTGCGGCTCTCGCCGCTCAAGCGCCGGGTCGCGGCGCTCGTCAAGAATCGGTTTCGCAAGGCCGAGCTGCTGGTGTCGAGTTACGCGACGTCGACCGCGCTGCTGCGGCCCGGCGACGTGATCGAGGTCGAGGCGGGACCTGCTGGTCGCGTCCGCACGCGCCTGACGCTCTGAACGCCACGCGAGCGATTCGCTGCCTCAGATCCAGTACGATTCGGAGATGTCGTCATCGGATGGGGAGAAGCCGCCCGGAGGCAAGCCGCCGAGCGCCCCGCATCCGTCGTCGACGCTCGCCGGCGTGATCCCGCCCGGTGCGCGCGAGCCCGCAGCTTCGCCGCAGCCGGTGGCGCCTCCACCCGCAAAGCGTTCGGTGCTGCCATCGCCGACCCGTGGCGCGCAACCGCCGACGCCACACGCGGCCGCGCCCCCACACGCACCGGACCCGAATCCGGGAGTCAATCCCGGCCCCTCCATCTCGGCCCCGGGTCCGTACACGCAGGCACCGTCGGGACCGACGCAGCCGTACTCGCCGCCGTACGCACAGCAGTCAGGACCCACCGGCTATCCCGACTCGCCCGCACCGCAGGCACCGTTCCCGCCGTCGCCGAGCTACCCGGTGCCGATGGCGTACGGCGTCGGTGGCGACGCGCGCCCCGGCGATTCGCACCTCGACGAGGTGCCGGGCTCGCAGTTCGTCAAGTTCCTCAAGATCTCGACCCGCCGCGCGTTCCGCCTGCGGATCGAGCCGAGCGAGGTGCTTCCCGCCGAGCGGCGCGCGCTCGAGACCGCGTCGCCGCCGATCACCGATCACAACCTGCAGGCCTTCCTCGCGTGGCGACGCTCGGTGCTGTTTCTCGTCGCATGCGCGCTCGTTCCGCTGACCGTCATCGGCCTGATCGACGCGCTCCGCAGCACGCAATGGACCGCGATCTTCATCGTCCGCGGCGCACCCGCGTTCGCCGAGGGCATCTTCTGCTGGATCTGCTGGAGCCAGCTCAAGAAGTGGGCGCACTGGCGAACCCAGCGCCGCAAGCTGTTCTACGGCTGGCTGCTCTTCATGCTAACGCCGTTCATCGTCTTCATCTATCCGCTGCGCACGATCTTCGAGAGCCTCGGCGGGATGCGGCGCGAGGCGCTCGGCGCGCTCGGCGTCGAGGGCGTCTACCGCCAGGCCGTGATGCCGTTCGTGTTCGCGATGCTCGCGATGTTGCAGCTCGCGCCGAAGGCGATCTCGCTGATGCCCGGCCTCATCCGCGCGTCGCTCGTGATCAAGCTGCTGTTCCCCGGCTCTTCGGCACCTGGCTGGTTGATCGTCGTCGCGGCACCGCTCTACGCGCTGCTCGCGTACGTCATCCTGATCATCCCCTATCAGTTCACCGGCAGCGGCTGGTTCATCGCCGGCGTCCTCGGCGTGATCGCCGGCCAGGCCTTTCTCGCCCGCGCCGGGTTCGCGCTCGCCAAGCCACTCGAGGAGGCCGAGGCCCTGCGCGCGATCAAGAAGGTCCGCGTCTACTACGTCACCGTGATGGTCGGCTCCGCCCTCCTCATCGTGATCGCGCTCGGCAGCCTCGTCTCGCAGCTCAACCTGCGCGCGACCGACGTCATCACCGCGGTCCTCAAGTTCGAGACCAACGTCCTCATCCTGACCATGATCGGCGCCGACCTCGTCGTCACCAACCTCGACCGCGCTCGCAGCTACACCGCCGGCCGCGGCCACGTCGAGGAACAGACCGAGGTCAAGATCGCCGCCTTCGTCAGCCTGCAAGCCCCACCACCGCCCCCGCCCGGCCCCGCGCAATAGGGACGGTCTCCACTAACTCAACTATCGATCGCGAACGTCGCGAAATCACGACCCTGACCGGGGACGGTCTCCACTAGCTCAACTTGCGGCGCGTAAGTGCGTGAACTCTCGTCGCTGGTTGAGTTAGTGGAGACCGTCCCCACTCGCGGTCCCCACTCGCGCGAAGGATCTCGCGGATCTGCGAATGGCAAGTTGAGTTAGTGGAGACCGTCCCCGGGAGCTTCGACGGCGAAGCCGACGCGGGCGCCGCCGCCGGGGCGTTCCGCGATCCAAGCGCGGCCGCTGTGGGCGACTGCGATGCGCGAGACCAGGGCGAGGCCGAGGCCGAGGCCGCCGGCGCTCGAGGGGACGAAGGCGCGGAAGGCATCGGCGCGGCGATCGGCGGGCACGCCGGGGCCGGCATCGTCGACCTCGACCGCGACCTGGCCAGCGCGCCGCTCGATCCGGACCGCGATCGCACCGCCGCCGTGGACGCGTGCGTTGTCGAGGAGGTTCGCGACGGCGCGGCGGACCAGCGTCGGATCGATGTCGGCGCGGACATCGCCGATCGCTTCGATCGCCTCAGGTGCGATGCCGGCGCTGGTCGCGGCATCGCTGACGAGCTCGCCCAGATCGAGGGGCCGGCGATCGAGGTTGCCGAACTCGAGGCGCGATGACGCGAGGAGCTTGCCGACGAGATCGTCGAGGACGAGCACCTCGCGATCGAGCTCCGTGAGCGCGGTCAGATCGCCGCGGTCGCGCGCGGTCTCGATCAGCACGCGCATGTGACCTAGCGGTGTCCGCAGCTCGTGCGAGACGGCCGCGAGGAGCTGGCGCTGGTCGGCGAGCTGCTGCTGGATCTTCGCGGCCATGTCGTTGATCGCGGTCGCGAGCACGCGGAGCTCGCCGCCGTGGTGCGCGACGTCGATCCGGGTGTCGAGTTTGCCGTCGCCGATATCGCGCGCGGCGCGCACGGTCATGATCAGCGGGCGGGTCAGGCGCCACGCGATAGCACCCGATCCGGCGAACAGCACCGCGAGCCCGATCGCGATCAGCCACCACGGCGGGTGATCGTCGAGGCGCAGGCCGATCGCGATGCCGATGCCAAGCGATGCGGCGAGCCATCCGAACATCCGCCGGCGCATCCGCGCCATCAGCCACCACGGCAGCCAGCGATGGCCCGCGTCGCCCTGCGCGCGCCGCCACATGTCGCGTTCCTCGTGGAGCTGCTGCCAGCGGCGGTGGCGGTGGCGGTGGCGGTGCCGCTCGCGATGCTCCGCGCGGCGCTCGACCTCGCGGCTCTCGCAGCTGCTCATGGTACGCCCTCGGGTGCGGCCTCGGCGACGCGCGCCAGCACGTAGCCGACGCCACGGACCGTACGGATTCGCGTCGGCGGGTCATCGCCGAGCTTCTTGCGCAGCCGCGAGATGTGGACGTCGACAGCGCGCTCACCGACCGAGACATCGCCACGCCCCGCGAGCTCGAGGAGCGCGCCGCGCGGAACCACGCGACCGGCACGTCGCAGCAGCGCGATCAGCAGATCGATCTCGAGCCCCGTCAGCTCGACCGGCTTGCCGTCGATCCATGCCTCGCGTGCGCCGGTGTCGACGGTGATCCCGGCGGACGACAGCTTCTCGGACATCGCGTCGGGCTGCGCGCGCCGGAGCACCGCACGAATGCGGGCGAGCAGCTCGCGTGGGGAGAATGGCTTCGCGACGTAATCGTCGGCGCCGAGCTCGAGCCCGACGACGCGATCCGCCTCGTCGCCGCGTGCGGTGAGCATGAGCACCGGGATCCGGTGGCCGGCATCGCGCAGCTTTCGAAGCACGGCGAGGCCGTCGAGGCCGGGCATCATGACGTCGAGCAGCACGGCATCGACGCCACCACCCGCCACCGCAGCGAGCCCGGTCTGCCCGCCCGCAGCATGAACGAGCGTGATCCCCTGCGGCGCGAGGTAGCCGACGAGGAGCTCGGCGAGCCGAGCATCGTCATCGATCAAGAGCACGCGCACGGTGTCATCTTCTCACGAGGGAGGTCATGGCTTCAGCGGTACGGACTGCCGTCGCGCCAGCCGCCTGCCCGCCAGCCACCGTCGAGCAGGTCCGCGAGTGCCGCGCGCTGCTTGTCGTCGAGCACCGCATGGATGTTGCGGAGCGCTTCGCTGGCCGCGGTCCGCACGTCACCGGTCGTGGTGTCGACACGGCCGAGCACGGCGCTGAGCGCGGCATCGTCGAGCACAGGTTTGCGCAGCGCAGCCGCGAGATCGCCACGGACCTCGCGGACGTTCGCCTTCGCGCCCCGCACGCGGTCCTCGAGGGCGTCGAGCTCGTGGACGATCACGCGCTCCTGCGCGGGCGTCGCGTCGATGCGCGCGAGCGCGGCGTGCAGCATCCATCGGCGGCGACCACCGCGCCGATGGTGATGGCGGGATGGCCCCCACGGCCCGTGCCAGCCACGAGACCCGCCATGGCAGCGTCCGTGCTGATGCGCCCGACGCATCGCGATGAAGCCGAGAACACCAAGTCCGATCGCGAGTGGAATCATTCGAGTAGTCCTTTCACCAGCTCACCATGCGTCACCGGTGTTGCGGGACCTGCCGGTGCCACGTGAAGAAACATTGCAGGCTGCCGTCCGACGTCCGGCCGACCGACGGACGGGATGTCCGCGGCGCGGACGTGGGGCTTCGCAACTCCGCGAGATGTCGCGGCGTGGCGGCTGGCGCGCGACGTGCTCCGAGGTCTGGCGTGGTGACGCACATCAAGTCGTGCACGCTGGTCGGGATCGACGGTGCGCTCGTCGATGTCGAGTGCGAGATCGCGCGCGGCCTGCCGACCTACAACGTCGTCGGGTTGCCCGCGCCCTCGGTCAAGGAGGGTGCGACGCGGATCCGTAGCGCGTTCCTCGCGGTCGGCCACGACGTGCCCCTCAAGCACGTGACCGTGAACCTCGCGCCGGCGGATCTGCGCAAGCCCGGCACCGGGCTCGACCTGCCGATCGCCGCGGCCGTGCTGATGGCGGACAACGCGTACGACATCAGCGTCCTCGAGGGTCTGATCGTGCTCGGCGAGCTCGGGCTCGATGGCTCGGTCCGCAGCGTGCGGGGCGTGCTCGCCGCGGCGCTGCTCGCGCGCGAGCGTGGCATGCGCGGCGTGCTGGTCCCGGCGGCCTGCGCCGGCGAGGCGTGTGTCGTCGACGGCATCGAGGTCTACGCGATCCGTCACATCGGCGAGCTGATCGACGCGGTCGCCGGCCGCGACGTGCTGCCGATCGGCAATCCGCGCGGGCTCCGGCCGCCCTCGCGGTTCGCGCTCGACATGTCGGAGGTCCGCGGCCAGGACCTCGCGCGCTACGCGATCGAGGTCGCCGTCGCGGGCGGTCACAACCTGTTGCTCGCCGGACCGCCCGGGACAGGCAAGACGATGCTCGCGCGCCGGATCCCGACGGTGCTGCCCGCGATGACGCGCGATGAATCCTTCGAGACCACGAAGATCTACTCGGCGCTCGGACTCGCACACGGCCTGATCGACGAGCGCCCGTTTCGCGCGCCGCACCACACGATCTCGAGCGCGGCGTTGCTCGGCGGCGGCTCGCAGCCGCGTCCCGGGGAGATCTCGCTCGCCCACAACGGCGTGTTGTTCCTCGACGAGATGCCCGAGTTCGCGCGCTCGTCGATCGAGGGCCTACGGCAGCCGCTGGAGGAGCGCAGCGTCGTGATCGGCCGGATCAACAACACGATCCGTTGCCCGGCATCGTTCCTGCTCGTCGCGGCCGCGAACCCGTGTCCATGCGGCTGGCTCGACTCCGGCGTCCGCGAGTGCACGTGCACGAAGCACTCGATCGATCGCTACCGCCAGCGGCTGTCGGGGCCGCTGCTCGACCGCATCGATCTCCATGTCTTCGTTCAACCCGTCGCGCTCGCCGATCTGCGCAGCGGCACGCCCGGCGAGTCGTCGGCAAAGATCCGCGAGCGTGTGGTGGCGGCCCGCGAGCGCCAGGCCGCACGCCTCCAGCCGTGGGGCCTGCGGTGTAATGCCGAGATGCCGAGCACGGTGATGCGCGCGACCTGTCGTCTCGATGCCGCCAGCGAGCGCGAGCTCGCGAAGATCGTCCAGGGCACGTCGTTCACGGCACGCTCGATCGACAGGCTGATCAAGTGCGCTCGAACGATCTCCGATCTCGACGGTCTCGACGAGATCGACGCCGAGCGTCTCGCGGTCGCCGCTTCGTTTCGCAATTCGAACCCCACCGTCGATCTGCTGAAGATCGCCTGACAGGAGCCACCAATGACCCCACTCGCCCACGCGATCTACAAGCACCTCCTCCGCCGCGTCCGCGCGAACCAGCCGTCGATCACGTACGGAGAGCTCGTGGCCGGTCTGCCCGCCAGGCACGCGACGCACCATCGCAGCCCGAGGCTGCACGCCGCGCTCGGCGAGATCACGCTCGCGTGCCGCGCGCTTGGCCTGCCCTGCCTGCCGGCGATTGTCTGGTCGCGCGAGCTTCGGCGGCCGAGCGACGGCTACTACAAGGTCGCGCACCCGCGGTCGCGCAGCGAGAAGAGCCGGGTCGCTGCCTGGGAGCGCGAGCACGCGGCGGTCGTGCGCGACGTCGCGCGCTTTCCTGTCACGATCCTGGCTACCCTCCCCACCAGGGTTTCCGCCGCCGGCTCGGCCACGCGCACCGATGCGCAAGGGAGCACACCGTGAGCGCGTCGTTCACCGGCGCGGCGCTGCCGATCTGCGGGGTCGACGTGCTGATCGTCGTCGTGAAGCCGTGGATCTTGGCGGACGCGCACGAGGCGCAGCTCTACGTGATCGCGTTCGGGCTGCGGTTCGGCCGGACGACCGTGCTCATGGCGCAGGACGACGGGCGGGTCCCGACCTACTACGGCCCCGCACAGATCGTGCGTGCGCTCGGCGTGCTGCCGTTCGAGATCATTCCGTGGCAGCGCATGACGTACCGGCTGCCACGGCCGCGTTCATGGCAGTTGCCGATCCCGCCCGAGCCACCGCCGTACGACAGCCGCGTCGACGACAGTCGCCTCGCGGCACACGACAACAGCCTCGGCGCGTGCTCGCAGCTGATCGATCGCTCGGTCGTGGCCGCGAGCGCGCGAACCACGGCGGTGTGACGATCAGCCCTGCGACTGGCCGCACTCGCCGCAAAACTTCGCGCCCGCCGCGAGCTGACCACCGCAGCCGATGCAGAACGCCTTCTTCGCGGCGGTCACCGGCTTGCCACAGCCGGCGCAGAACTTCGCGCCGGGCTGAAGACGAGCCTTGCAGCCGGGACACTGCGCGAGCATCGGCGCCTTCGCGTCGATGCCGGCGACCTGATCGACCGCACGCATCTTGTCCGCGAGCTGATCGGCCGCGATGTGAGCCTGATGGTGTGAGGCTTCCTCGGCGAGATCTGGCGCGCAGCCTTCACAGAGGCCGCGCGCCTCGTTCCAGCAGACCTCCGGACAGACCCAGTTTCCGCAGCGGGTGCACTGGTGGAACTTCGGCTTGATCTCGTCGATCGCCCGCTGGAAGGCCTCGTCCCAGGCCTTGCCGCGTAGACCGTCCTTCATGTACTCGCCGGCCTGGCCTGCTGCCCAGAGTTGGCCGCCCCCGAACAGGCTGCCGAGTCCCTTGGCGATCTTCGAGCCGACCCCGAGCGCGCTCGCCTGAAACGACGAGCGATAGCCGTTGCCGCACTTGTCGCACTGGAACTCGAACTGATAGCCGGTGTCGTTGCTGCGATCGGTGTAGTTACGGGTAAAGGCGATGTTGCCCATGCGGCGGCCAGTGTAGCGAAAAACCAGCTCTTGCGATCCGGATGGGAGCATGGCATCGAGGTCGCCATGGCGATGGTTCGTGGTCTATCCAACGTCGCGGCGAAGGTCGTGGCGATCGTCGTCGTGATGGCGAGTGCGCACGTCGCATTCGCTCAACCGCGGGCCGTCCCGCTGCCGGTCGTCGGTGCGACCGAGCTGGTCAAGTGGACGCCGCCGAGCGGATTCATCGAGGACGCCGTCGCCGGCGATGGCGCTCGCATCGCGTATGTCGTCGCCGATGCCGCGGCGAAGGCCGAGCTGCACGTCGTGTCGCTCGCGACGAAGCAGGAGCTCGTCGTCGACATCGCGCCAATCACGCTGCACCCGGTCGCGGTGCAACTCTTCGGACCACGCGCGTTCGTGATCGGGCGGACCGAGGATGGCATGCAGATCGCGGCGCTCGTCGAGCTCGCCGCCAAGGATCCGCGCAAGCCCGCTGGGACCCCGCTGTACAAGCTGGGACCCGCGAACCACATCACGGTGATCACGCGCGACGGCAGGTCACGCGTCGCGGTGCACCGCACGAGCGCGGCGAAAGAGCGGACACGTCACGACACCCAGCTCTTCGCGCTCGACACCGGACGTCGGGTCGCGGCCGGCCGCCCGCTCGAGCTCGACACTGCGGGCGCGAACGCCAAGCTCGCGCTACGCGTCAATCACTGGAGCGAGGGCTTCACGCGGGCGCACGGCGTCACGACCGGTGCATGGGACCGCAAGGAGAACCAGCGTGCGCCGGATGCCGAGTCGACATACGACCTCGTCACGGGCAAGCTGGCGCGCCAGCCAGTCGCGGATCTGTTCGAGCAGAAGCGCCGGTTCGATGCCCTCTCCGATGCCGATGGCCGGATGTCGTTCGTGCGCACGAAGCCCGACGGACGCGAGCTGCAGCTGTGGCATGCGAACAGGGTCGTCGCGATCGCGCTCGATCAGCCGTTCGCGAGCTACGACCTGAAGTCGCTGAACGCGAGCGTGCACCCGGACGGCTCGGCGTGGCTCGCGCTCAAGATCGATCCGGTGCACCCGGACGCGATCGCCCGCAAGAAGGCGGATCCCGAGTACCTCGACGTGTTCCGGATCGCCAGCGACGGCAAGGCGGTCCGCAAGGCGCGGATCCTCGCAGCGGGCACGCGGCACCGGTTCGGCGTGATCGGCGACCGGTTCTGGTTGCTCGAGCGCAATGCGGGCTTCGACCGCGGGGGCAAGAGCCTCACGCTGTACGCGCCGCAATAGCGACGGCGAGGGCCGCGGCGACCTCGGCGTTATGCACGGCGAGCGCGCGGTTCGCGCGGATCGACGCACCGGCCGTGACCTCCGCGAGCCGGGCGAGCAGGTACGGCGTCAGCCGCTTGCCGGTGATGTGCGCGGCCTCGGCATCCGCGAGCGCGCGGGTGATCGCATCGCCGACGTCGAGCGCGGCCGCCACGGGGATCGGGTTGCACACGAGCACGCCGCCACCGCCGAGCTCGTCCCAGTGGCGCCGCACGATCGCGGCGAGCTCGCCGGCGCTATCCGCCCGGTGCTCGAGCGCGAGCCCCGAGCTTCGCGCGTAGAACGCCGGAAACTCGCTCGTCCGGTAGCCGATCACGAGCACGCCGAGCGTCTCGAGCGTCTCGAGCGTCCGCGGCAGATCGAGGATCGCCTTGGCGCCTGCGGACACCACAGCGATCGGTGTCCGCGCGAGCGCGATCAGATCGTGCGAGACGTCGGCGGCGTCACCGCGATGAACACCGCCGATACCGCCGGTCGCAAACACCCGGATGCCGGCCCGCGCCGCGAGGACGGCCGTCGCGCTGACCGTGGTCGCGGCCGAGCTACCGCGCGCGAGGTGCACGGCGAGATCGGTCGCACCCGCCTTCGAGAACTGCGCACCGTCGCGCGCGAGCCGCTCGAGCTCGTCGGGGCCAAGCCCGATCCGCACGTGGCCATCGACGATCGCGATCGTCGCCGGCGTCGCCCCGTGCGCGCGAACCGCGTCCTCGAGCGCACGCGCGACCGTGAGGTTCTCGGGCCACGGCATGCCGTGCGCGACCAGCGTGGACTCGAGCGCGACGATCGCGCGCGCCGCCGCGCCGGAGTCATCGACGCGCGCGCTTGCCATGTCAGCGCAGCTCGAATTCCTTGCAGAACGCGACCTCGGTCGGCAGCGTGCCGTCTGCGTCGGGCGCATCGAGTGGCCAGCGGCGTTGACCCTCGTCGGGCCAGTCGTGCCAGCAGGCCGCGCGCTGCGCGCTCCAGTAGAAGCAGTGCTGACACGCCGAGCGCAGCTCGAAGCGCCGTGCCTCGTCGATCAGCTGCTGGGTCAGCGGGAACTTCAAGGCGTCACGCGCGCTGGCGCCGAACCTGACCCGGAGCCCTCGTCCTCGTTCGCCGCCTCGAAGCCCTTCTTCACGCCGCGCTTCACGCGATCGACGGTGGGTCCGGCCTTGTCCTTGACGCCGGTCTTGAGCTCCTGCACCTCGTCGGTCGCCCAGATCGCGCGAACATGTCCGAACAACGTGCGCTTGCCGAGCTTCACGGTCGAGCCGCAGTACGCGAGCCCGATCGCGAGCGCCAGAACCACGATCAACCGGATCATGCCGTCAAGCTACCAGGCGTTCCACGCGACGCCATCCCCGTCTGCTAATCCGAATCCGAGGTCCGCTTGAGGATGAGGAAGGCAACGCGCCGATTCTTCGCCCACGCCGCCTCGTTGCTCTTGCGCTCGATCGGCTGGGTCTCGCCGTAGCCCTGCGACTCGAGCCGCTTGTCCTCGACGCCCTTGTCGACCAGGTACTTCTTCACGGCCGCCGCGCGCTTATCCGACAGGTCGAGGTTGTACGCATCGTTGCCGCGCTCGTCCGTGTGACCCTGGACCTCGATCAGCTGGATGCTCGGGTTACCGACGAGCGTCGCGGCGACCGCGTCGAGAATCGGGAATGACTGCGACTTGATGACGGCCTTGTTGTACTCGAAGTACACCATGTCGAGGATCTCGATCGCGGTGTCGGTGATGACGACGCGTCCGCGATCCGGACAGCCGTCCTCGTCCTCGGTGCCGTTGTACGTCTCGGGCTCGTTCGGGCACTTATCATCCTTATCGAGGATGCGGTCCTTGTCGTTGTCGAGATCGGGGCAGCCGTCCTCGTCCTCGAAGCCGTCCTTGTCCTCGGGATCGTTCGGGCACAGATCGTCGACATCGAGGATGCCGTCCTGGTCGTTGTCGGGATCCGGGCAGCCGTCCTCGTCC
>JBKJUF010000659.1:0-8945 GCA_046590445.1 Kofleriaceae bacterium | reverse complement strand
ACCACGCGCACGCGCTCGCGCGTCAGATCGCCGCCGATCAGCTCGATGCCGCGCGGGATCAACGTCCAGGGCGCGACGAGCCGTACCCGCGCCCCGAGCTTCGCGAGGCAGAGGATGTTCGAGCGCGCGACCCGCGAGTGGGAGATGTCGCCGACGATCGCGATCTCGAGGCCCTCGACCCTGCCCTTGTTGCGGCGGATGGTCGCGGCGTCGAGCAGCGCCTGCGTCGGGTGCTCGTGCTGGCCATCGCCGGCATTGATCACCGCGCAGCTGACCTCCTTCGTCAGCATCGCCGCGGCCCCGCCGAACGAGTGGCGGACGACGATGCAGTCGGGGAACATCGCCTCGAGGTTGTCGGCGGTGTCGAGCAGGGTCTCGCCCTTGCTCGTCGACGACGCGGCCGCGCTGATGTTGATCGCCTCGGCGGACAGCCGCTTCGCCGCGATCTCGAACGACGTGCGCGTGCGCGTCGAGCTCTCGAAGAACATGTTGATCACCGTGCGGCCGCGCAACGACGTCAGCTTCTTGATCGGCTCGCTCGCGAGCGACCAGTACGCGTCGGCGTGGTCCAGGATCCGGATGATCTCCACCGCTTCGAGGTCAGCGATGCTCACCAGGTGATGCGGCACGTCCCTCGTATAGCAGAAGCTGGTGATATGGTGGGTCGTGGCTGGAGCCCGGGTCGATCGGACGGGTCAGATCATCGGCGGGCGATTTCGCATCGATGCGCTGATCGGCACGGGGGGGATGGCGGACGTCTACCGCGCGCTCGACGCGACCACCAACGCGTTCGTCGCACTCAAGATCTTGCGGACCTCGCTCGATGGTGACCCGGCCGCGCGCCAGCGGTTCACCCGCGAGGCCGAGGTGCAGGCGCGGCTCCGGCACCGCAATGTCGCTTCGCTGCTCGCGACCGGGATCACCGAGCAGACCGAACCGTATCTCGCGATGGAGCTGCTCCGAGGCAAGACGTTGCGCGGCGTGATCAAGCGCGAGGGCCAGGTCGAGCCGCGACGCGCCGCGAGCTACACGTGGCAGGCGCTGCAAGGGCTCGCGGCGGTTCACGCGGCCGGCGTCCTCCATCGCGATCTCAAGCCCGCGAACATCATGCTCGAGCCGTCGGTCGGTCCCACCGATCGGGTCGTGCTCATCGACTTCGGGTTCGCGAGCGTCGAGGGCAGCGCGAAGCTCACGCAGCAGGGCGCGATCGTCGGTAGCCTGTCGTACATCGCGCCCGAACGCCTGCGCGGCGAGGAGATCGATCAGCGCAGCGATCTCTACGCGATCGGCATCATCCTGTACGAGCTGCTGACCGGGCTGCTGCCGTTCGATGCGGCGAACGATCTCGATCTCGTCGACCAGCACCTGTCGGCGCCGCCACCGCCGCTCGGACCGCAGTTTCCGCCGGCGTTCGCCGCGCTGATCGAGCGCGCGCTCGCCAAGCACCAGGACGACCGGTTCCCCGACGCGCTCGCGATGGCGGCGGCCCTCGAGGCTGCCGCCGTCGCGCTCGGTTAGACCGGACAGCGCGTCGACGCGTTCTACGCCGGGATGCTCCGGTTGCTGGTCCTCGCCTCGCTGCTCGCGCCTGCGGCGGCCAGCGCGGAGCGCCGCGCGGTCGTCGAGCATCCGCCGCTGCCGACGTGGGCGATCGGCCTATCGTTCAGCGGCTTCGCGGGGTCGCTCGGACCGGTGGCCGTCGATGGCATGGGCGGCACGGCCGAGCTCGCCCTCGGGCGGGGACGCTGGCAGCTCGTCGGCGACGTGACGGTGATGCGCGTCACCGTCACCGATCGAGACGCGCCAGAGCTGGCCGGCATGCGCGAGCACGTGGGCCTCGGCATCCGTTACCTCGCGCGGTCGATCCACCTCGATCGCACGGGTGGCGTCGAGCTCGTGCTCGAGGCCGGTGCCGGCGCCGAGCAGTACCGCTGGTCGGGTCGAGGCCGGCTCGTGCGCCCCGACCTCGACTTCGGCTGGAGCGTCCGGATGCGGATGTTCCGGCTCCCGCTCTCGGTCAGCTTCGGGATCCGGCTCGCCGTCGCTCCTGCGTTCGCCGAGAGCGGACCGGTCGCGCGCATCGTGTGCCGCGGCACGTGTCCGACGAGCGCGCCGCGCCCGCTCGACTTCAGCTTCTCGCCCGTCCTCGGAGTATCGTGGTGACGCGTGCCGCGATCGTGATCGCCGGGCTGCTTGCGGCCTCGCCCGCCGACGCCGACGCGCTGATCGCCGGCGACCCACCGCCACCCCCGCCGCCCGCAGCACGACCGCCGACGCCGCCCGTGCTCGCCACGCCGGAGCCCGCAGTTGGCTGACTGGGGTACACCCTCGGGCTCGGGACGATCGTCCTCGACGAGACCCGCTTCGTCGGCTCGTTCGGCCTCGGGTGGAGCGGTGATGTCGCGCGCCGTACGCGGGTCGGGATCGACTACGAGTGGCTCTTTCTCGGCGCGCGAGAGCCCGAGCTCGGCGCTGCCGCGAAGGCCAGCGGCACGGGACATCGCGCGAGCGCGATCGTGCGCCGCGAGCTCGTGCACACGACGACGTCACGCATCGCGATGCGCTTCTACGCGGCGGCGGAGGTCGGTCTGGGCGCCACGTACGTGTCCGATCCCGCGGCGGGCGAGCGGCTGGTCGGCCACGCGATCGTCGGCCTCCACGCCGGCTACGTGTTGCCGGCTCCCGGACCATCCCCGTCGCGAGCATTCGACGTGCACCTGTTCGCGCGCGCGCTGCCATCGCCCGACGGCGTCGGATGGCTGTTCGGGCTCGGGATGGACTGGGCCGGCGGTTAGGACACGGCGGGCGCGTCGATCGCGATCCCCTACCTGTCGAGTCGAGCAGGCACGCCGGACATCCACCTGGCAGAACGGCCGCCCTGAACGTTCAGGTCTGCGAATCAAACTGCCGACGCAGCTTCGCGAGAGCCGATTGCATGTTTGCCGCCGCTTCGAACGACGACGCTTACGCCGTCTCGCTGCCACTAGCGTAGCATCGGCGGATGCGAAATCTGCTCGTGTGTCTCCTCGTGGCCGCGGCTTGTAAGGGCGGTAGTAGTGGCGGCGGCACCACCGAGTACAAGCACGAAGGTCCCAGGTTCAAGGTCTCGGTCCCGTCGGACCTCGAGCAGCGCAAGGTCAAGCAAGAGAGCGATGGTAGCAGCACGCTTGCGTTCAGAACCGACGACGGCAGCCGCGACATCTTGCTGGTCTGGGCGAAGTCCGGCTCGGCGCTCGATCCCGAAGCGCAGTGGAGCGGTTACGGCAAGGAAGCGGATCACAAGAAGACGATCGCGGAGGGCAAGTTGCCCGGCGACGTCGGCAAGTGGATCGAGCACCAGCGGTTTCAGACGTTCGTGCACGCGGTGATGTCGAAGGACGGCTGGGGCGTCCTCTGCATGACGTCGACGCCGAACGACAAACCGCAGGCGGACATGCTCGCGGCCTGTAAGACGCTCACGTCCTGGTAATGATCGCTCGAGCGTAGTCGCGGCGTACGCGTTCAAGAAACCGGGCACCTTCGCCGTCACGACACCATCATCCAGTTTGCCGCGCAGCCGGGGTGCACATGCACCTGCGAGCGCTGAACGGCGATGGCGCGCAGGACATCACGACCGTCGGCCGGACCGCGAACGTGCTGATCATCGGGACGTCGACCTACAGCCGCGAGTAGCACATCGGGTCGTCGGAAGTACTCGGCGACATCGGACTTCGGGTAGCTTCCCGCGCATGCTGAAGTGGAAGTTGATGCTGGGGATCATCCCCATCGTCGCCCTGGTCGTCGGGATCCGCCAGGTCCTGCGCTACGCGTTCGGGTTCGAAGGGCTGATCGAATTCAGCGACGTTTCGGTGGTCCTGTCCGGCGGCGTGTTTCTACTCGGCTTCATGCTCGCGGGCACGATCAGCGACTACAAGGAGGCCGAAAAGCTTCCGGGCGAGATCGTCGCGGGCCTCGAAACGGTCGAAGAGGTCATGGTGCACGTCGCGATGGTGAAAGGAGAAGACCCTACGCCTCACCGCCGCTCGATGCTCGCGGTGCTCGACACGATCGACAAGTGGCTGCACAAGCAGGCGACGGAGGCCCAGCTGCACGACGAGTTGAACCGTCTCACCGCGAGGTTCCCCGCAATCGAGCTCGGTTCGCACGCGACTCGCGCGTTTTCGATCGTGAGCAACGTGCGCCGGGCGTTGCTGCGCATCGGCGTGATTTCGCGAACGGGGTTCCTCGCCAGCGGCTACGCGATGCTCGAGACGATGATCGCCGTGTGCTACGTGATCCTCATCGTCGCGGTGTTCAAGTCACAGCTGAGCGAGTGGGTCGTCGTTTCGTTCGTGGCGATGATCTACACGTACATGTACAAGCTCATCAGGGACGTCGATGACCCGTTCGACTACCACGCGTCCGGACCCATCGGCGCAGCCGAGGTCGAGTTGTTTCCGATCGACGAGTATCGCGCTCGCCTGGCCGCGCGCATCGAGTTGGCACGGTAGCCAGAAGTCAGGGCTCGCGACGACGACTTGGGGCGATGACGGCACGTTAGACTGCGGCGGTGGAGCTACCGCCCGGACCCCGCACGCAGCCGATGGTGAACATCGTGCGCTGGCTGCGCTCGCCGCTGCCGATGCTCGACGAGCTCGCCGCGACGTACGGCACGGCGTTCTCGCTGCGCATCCCGGGTATGCCCGAGCCCATGGTCTTCTTCTCGGATCCGGCCGCGATCAAGGAGATCTGGTCCGCCGACCCCGAGTCGTTGCGCGCCGGCGAGGCCAACATCATTCTGCGCGCCGCGCTCGGCCCGAGCTCGCTCTTGCTCCTTGACGGCGCGGAGCACCTGCGCGAGCGGCGGCTGATGCTGCCGCCGTTTCACGGCGATCGCATGCGCGCGTATGGCGCGGCGATGCGCGACGCGACGCTGCGCGAGGTCGGGCAGTGGCCCGTCGGTCGCGCGTTCCCGGTGCACGACTCGATGCAGGCGATCACGCTCGACGTGATCATGCGGACGATCTTCGGCGTCGGCGATGATCCCAAGCTCGCGCCGCTGCGCGATGCGCTCGTGCGGTGGACGACACTCGGCACCTCGCGCGTCGGCACCGCGCTGCTCTTGCTCACGCCACCCGAGTACGCGCACCGCATGCAAGCGCTCGCTTCGCGCGGCGTCGGGCGCTTGTTGCCGTGGGCGCCGATCGTGCGAGCGCAGCGCGACAGCGATCGCCTCGTGCGCGATGTCATCGCGCAGCGCCGGCGCGAAGGCACGGCAGGCCGCGACGACGTCCTGTCGATGCTGCTCGACGCGCGCGACGAGCATGGCCACGCCATGACCGACGACGAGCTGCGCGACGAGATGCTCACGCTCCTCCTCGCCGGGCACGAGACGACCGCGACCACGCTCGCGTGGGTGCTCCACCACCTGCTCGCGAATCCGGCGTGGCTCGCGCGTGTGCGGGCGGAGGTCGACGAGGTCGTCGGCGTGCGCGGCCTCGTCGCGACCGAACACCTCGCGCGCCTCGTGCTCGTCGACGCGACGATCAAGGAGACGCTGCGGCTCACGCCGATCATCCCGCTCGTCGCGCGCCGCGTCGCGCGGCCGACGACGATCGGCGGCTATGCGTTGCCGACGAATGCGATCGCGTGCGCATCGATCTATCTCGTGCACCATCGCGCCGACCTGTGGCCCGAGCCGACGCGATTCGATCCGTCGCGATTCGTCGGCAAGAAGGCCGATCCGACGCACTATTTCCCGTTCGGCGGCGGAACGCGGCGGTGTCTGGGGATGGCGTTCGCGACCTACGAGATGAGAGTCGTGCTCGCCTCGATCCTCGCGCACGTCGACCTCGCGCCGGCGCCGGGGGCGCGCGTGCGGCTCGTGCGCCGCGGCATCACGCTCGCCCCGTCAGGCGGGATGCCGGTGATCGTCACTCGACGTCGATAGGCCACGACGTGGTCGCGGTCGTCGACAGGGGACGACGGTGCGGCGCCGAGGCCACGCGGTTAGACTCGAGCACGCCCTTGAACGCCATGCTCATGCGTCTCCTCGCATGCGATGCAGCTCGCGTTCAGCGCAGCAGGTCGAGCGGATTTCCGGGGCCGAGCAGCTCGGCCGTCACGACGAGCAGCCCGACGAGCGCGCCGAACACCACGAGATATCCGAGGAGCGTCAGGACGCCCTGGCGAAACGTCATCGGCGTCTGCTGCGCCTCGGCCTTCAGCGCGGCGTACGTCTGCTTGCGGTGCTCGACGAAGCTTGGCGCATTGCGAGCGACCGCGACGAACGCGACGTGCCGCGAAAACTGCTCGTGCTCGTCTGCCGTGAGCTCGCGCCCGAGAACCGCGAGCGCGGGAGCGTACGTCGCGACCGTCAGGCGCTGGCCGAGCTCGAACAATCCGATCAAGCCGATGAGCGACAACAGCTCGAGCTCTCGGAAGTACGCGACCGCGATCCCCAGCGCGAACGACCCGACCACGATCGGCACGCCGCGCGGCGACGCGTTCGCCAGGCTCGCGACGATCCTCCCGCCGTCGAGCGGAAAGATCGGCAGCAGGTTGAACAGATTCAGCAGCGCGCCCCACGCCGCCGCGGCGAGCAGCATCCGCTCGCCGGTGAGCGCATACCCTGCGAAGCACGCGAACGCGAGCAGCGTCCCCCAGATCGGCCCGTTGATCGCGATGTACGCCGACTTCGCGCGCGTCTTGGCGACGCCTTTGCCCACCGCCGCGCCGCCGAAGAACGGGATGAAATAGATGCCTTTCACCGGCACGCCCGATCGCCACATCGCGAACACGTGCCCGCACTCGTGCACGAGCACCATCCCGACGAGCGCCACCGCGAACTGCCACGACCAGATCAGCGAGTACGCACCGATCGCGACCGCGACGCTGCCGAGCTTGATGCTCTTGACCAGCTTCACGACGATCCCGACCACCTTCGGCCCGACCTTGAGCGCGAGCGCCACTACACCGCCGAGGTTCGCGATCTGGACCCGGCGTTTCGCCGGCACCTCGTGCTCGCGCACGGCCTCCGGATCCGACCAGCTCGGCGGACACAACGCCTTCGCCTTCGTGTGCGCCGCGACGATCGCCAACATCACACCCGCGGCCTCGATGTTCACGATCGTCCCCGCGCGGGGCGCCCGACCCGGCCCCAGGTCGGCGAATCGGATCGTCTTCTCGCCCGCCTCGATCGTCGCCACGCGCATCGAGAACTGACCGTTCGCAAACGGCACCTGCTCGACGTCGAGCTTGATCGCCGTGACTTCGTTCCACTTGATCGTCGTGCTCGCGTTGATGTCGATCATCCCGTTCGCATCGGCGCGAATGCCGTGCTTCGCGCGTCGCGCGAACAGGTTCCACGCCAAGCTCACCCCACCGAACGCCGCCGCGATCGCGAACGGATGCTCGAGCATCGCGAGCTTCGACCCGAACAAGCGGAACGCGACGTACATCACCATCGTGATGAACAGCGCGTTCGTCACGTACGGCGTCAACCGCGGACGAAACGTGACGTTCACGACTGACGCCTCGGAATGACCCAACCCTCGTACACGGCGATCCCCAAGAACAGGGCATCCATCGACGTGAACGTCTGCTTCACCAGCATCTCGAGCAGCTCGATCATCATCGACGCGGGCAAGTCCAACAACGGCCGGCCGACGAGCGCCACGACCAACACGATCTGCCCCACGAAGTAGCCAGTGGCCGCAGCGCACGCACCGATGACTTGCGCCTTGCGCCCGCGCCCGCCACGCGCCGCGCCGACTCCTGCCGCCAGGCCGATCACGATCGACACGATCCCGAGTTGCATCTCCAACGCGTACGCGACGGCCGCATACAGCGCGCTCCCCGCGAGAGCGAACACGAGCGCGAACGCGATCGAGCGCGCCCACGAAAACGTCATCGTCGCGTCGGGCGGTGCGGCTTCGAGCTTCGCGATCTCCGCGACGACGTGCGGGTCGGGAAAGAACACGAAGCCGTCGCCCGGCGGAAGTGCAGCAGCAACGTCGCCGTCGCGCTCACCCTCGTCATCGCCGTCGTCCTCGCCGTCCTCGTCGTCCTCGCCGTCCTCGCCGTCCTCGCCGTCCTCGCCGTCATCTTCGCCGTCGTCCTTGCCGTCGTCGTTCTTCGACGCGTCGGCTCTCGACGTCGTCTTCAACTCGTCGGCCTTCGACTCGTCGTCGGGTCGCTCGCGTTCACCATCCGTCACGGCGGTCGAGCTTACCCTGTTGCGCGCTCGATCGGCATCGGTGATCAGGAACGTGAACCGCAACAAGTTGATGGCTTGACTGTCACACCGGGCGGACGCACGGTGCGCGGATGCTCGCGGACGGCGCTCGCCACCAGCTCGATCCGCGGTTCATCCAGCTCGAGCGGGTCGTCGGCTACATCACGACCGCGATACTGTCGCTCGTCGGTCTCGTCGCGCTTGCGGTGGTCGCGGCGGTCACCTCACTCGCGGTAGCCTGGATCGCAGCGCTTGGCGCCGCGTGGTTGTTCGCGACGATCGCGGTCGCCTGGCTCGCGCACCGCTGGCCCGAGCTCGAGCGGCGCCATGCGGCGTACAGCGTCGACAGCGAGGTGCTGGAGATCCGCGGCGGCGTACTGTGGCGTCACCTCCGGAAGGTTCCGCGTTCGCGCGTGCAGCACACCGACGTCGAACAGAGCCCGCTCGAGCGTCACTACGGGCTCGCGACGCTGGTGATTCACACGGCGGGTACGGAGCATGCGCGCGTCACGCTGCACGGGCTCGCGCACGCGACCGCGCTCGAGATCCGCGATCACTTGCTGCCACGCGAGCACGTGGATGCCGTCTGACCGCCGGCTGCACCCCTCCGCGATCGTGTTCGGCGCTGGCCAGCACGTACGTCCATAGATCGCTGCCGCGGCCCGCGCCGATCACCGCGAGGATGAGCGGCAGCGCGAGGCGCTTCACGTGCTGGCCAGCGCCGAACACG
>JBKJUF010000519.1:0-3123 GCA_046590445.1 Kofleriaceae bacterium | reverse complement strand
CTCGCCCATACCGGCGATGATCGTCTCGCTCGACTCGGGGTCGACCCAGCACTTGAACGTCGGATCTTCCCGGGTGAACCGGTTGAGCGCCTTGCTCATGCTGATCTCGGCGCCACTATCCTTGGGCTTGATCGCGACCGAGATCACCGGCTTCGGTACGAACATCGACGTCAAGGCGTAGTTGACCTTGCCATCCGTGAACGTGTCACCCGAGTTGCAGTCGACGCCGAAGATCGCACAGATGTCGCCGGCGCCGGCCTCGGTGATCTCTTCCTTGTCGTCGGAGTGCATCCGCACGAGGCGGCCGATCTTGACCTTCTTGCCGTTGCGCGAGTTGACGACGAACTCGTCCTTGTTGATCTGGCCCTGATAGATCCGGACGTAGGTCAGCTGGCCGTAGCGGCCGTCCTCGAGCTTGAACGCGAGCATGACGAGCGGCTTCGTCGTATCGGACGCGAGCACGATGGGCTCCTCGGCCTTGTCGAGATCGAGCGCGATGTTCTCGACGTCGCGCGGCTCGGGCAGGAAGCTACAGACGCCGTCGAGGAGCAGCTGGACGCCCTTGTTGCCGAGCGCCGAGCCGAGCATCACGGGCGTACACTTCAGCGCGATCGTCGATTCGCGGAGGGACTTGCGGATCAGCTCCGGGGTGACTTTCTCGTCGAGCATCGCCTCGGTGAGCGCGTCGTTGACCATCGACAGCTGGTCGAGCATCTCGTCGCGGCCCTTCTGGGCCTGCTCGACAAGCTCGGCCGGGATCGGGCCGCGCTCGATGGTCTCGCCGTTGTCGCCGTAGAACTTGAACGCCTGCATCTCGATCAGATCGATGACGCCCTCGAGCTTGTCCTCGAGCCCGATCGGCAGCTGGATCATCACCGGATGGAGCTTGAGCTTGTCGCGCAGCTGATCGCGGACGCGGAACGGGTTCGCGCCGGTGCGATCGAGCTTGTTGACAAACGCGATCCGCGGAACCTTGTAGCGGCGCATCTGCCGGTCGACCGTGTAGCTCTGGGACTGCACGCCGGCGACGCCGCACAGCACCATGATCGCGCCGTCGAGGACGCGCAGCGAGCGCTCGACCTCGATGGTGAAGTCGACGTGGCCGGGGGTATCGATGATGTTGATGTGGTGCTGCGCCTTGATCGGGCTGCCGGGCACGGCCATCACGTCCTTGGCCTTCGCGTCGGGTGGCCACTGGCAGAACGTCGCGGCAGACTGGATGGTGATGCCGCGCTCGCGCTCGAGCTCCATCGAGTCCATCTTCGCGCCGACGCCATCCTTGCCCTTCACCTCGTGAATCGCGTGAATGCGGGCGGTGTAATAGAGGATCCGCTCCGTCAACGTGGTCTTGCCACTGTCGATGTGAGCCGAGATGCCGATGTTGCGAACTTTGGACAGGTCGGTGAGCACGGAACGTCTCCTGCAAACACCCGGGTCCACCCCGGGCGAAACGCGATTAAGGGCGCGGGATTGCTACCTTGTAAGATCATCCTTTGCAAGCCCAACCTGTCGACAACAGTCCCCAGCTGACGACCGCTGAGGCTTGCGGGCCCTAACCACGCAATTCGAGAAGCAACACGAGGTGTTTGCTACCGTCTGAGAGAAGCGAGCGGATGGACAGCATGGACCACCTCGATGACAACGCCGCCAGCGAGTTCGTCTCGGGGTCCCTCGCGCCCTCCGCGGTCGGCAATGTCGAGCAGCACCTCGCGCGCTGCCGGGAGTGCCGCGATCTGGTCGCCGCACTCGCGATGGACGCCGCGAATGACTCCAACGCCGCGACCGTCCCACACGAGAAGCTGTCGCCGTCGCAGGTCGCGCAGCGGCCGACCCGCACGCTGACGATCGGCGACCAGGTCGGGAGATTCCTCGTGCTGTCCCCGCTCGGCGCCGGCGGCATGGGTGTGGTGTTCGCGGCGTACGACCCCCAGCTCGATCGCAAGGTCGCGCTCAAGCTTTTGCGCGCCGGCATCACCTACAACACGAAGGACGCGCGCACCCGGCTGCGCCGCGAGGCCCAGGCGATCGCCCAGCTCTCGCACCCGAACGTCGTCGCGGTGTACGACGTCGGCGCGACCGAGGACGATGACCTCTACATCGCGATGGAGTTCGTCGAGGGCGACACGCTGACGACGTGGCTGAAGAAGTACCCGCGGACGTGGCGCGAGATCCTCGACGTGTTCCAGCAGGCGGCGCGCGGCCTGATCGCAGCGCACTCGGTCGGCCTCTTGCACCGCGACTTCAAGCCCGACAACGTGCTCGTCGGTGGCGATGGCCGGGTCCGGGTCACCGACTTCGGGCTCGCGCGCTCGGTGATGGTGCCCGACGAATCGGCGAGGCCGCGGCCCCCAACCGCGGCGTTGAACGTCGAGCTGACCGCGACCGGCACTGTGCTCGGCACGCCGCGCTACATGGCGCCCGAGCAGGTGACCGGGCCGGACATCGATGCGCGCGCCGACCAGTTCAGCTTCTGCGTCGCGCTCTACGAGGCCCTCCACGGCACGCATCCGCTCGCCGGCGCGACCAGCATATCGATGCTCGAGACCGGCGAGAAGGCGCTGCCGCCGCCCGAGGGCTCGCGGATCCCGGCCACGATCGTGCGCGCCGTGCAGCGCGGGCTCGAGTGCGATCGGGCGAAGCGCTACCCGACGCTCGCCGGGCTGATCGGTGATCTGCTGCCGCCCCCGCCGCGCACGACCGTGCGCTACGTCGCGTTCGCGATCGCGGGCGTCATGCTGATCGGCGGCGCGATCGCGGCGGTGATCGCGGTTCCAGATGACCCCGTCGAGATCGTGCCGGCCGACAACCGCGGCGTGCAGCCGTTGATCGACAAGATCAACGAGCTCGAGGCGCAGCGCAAGGAGCTCCTCGACGAGCTCAAGAAGCGCCAGAGCACCGACGCCAAGATCCAGCAGCTGCAGACCGAGCTCAAGGACAAGGACGAAAAGATCCAGGAGCTCGTGAAGATGGTCGCCGAGGTGACGACGAAGCAGAAGCCACTCGGAGTGCCGCCGATCAGGGTGGCGCGCACCCAGAGCCAGCTCGTCACCGCCGCGTTCGAGACGGCCTACGGCGATCTCGAGGGCTGCTTCGTCGAGTGGAACGAGCGCGAGGCTGGCGAGG
>JBKJUF010000710.1:0-7197 GCA_046590445.1 Kofleriaceae bacterium | reverse complement strand
GAGCTCGAGGTGGCTCGTGATCAGGTCCGCGAGGTGCCCGGCCTCGGTCACGCTGTCGACCAGCGCGCCCGCTTCCTTCGGCAGCTCGGGCATCAGCTTGACGACGCGCTTGGCGATGTCCTTGAGGTTCATCACGAGCGCATCGAGCTCGACGTCGCTCGACGTCGGATCGGGAACGCTGCGGACCTTCGCGGCGAGGAACGGCTCGGCGCCGTCGAACGTCGACACCTCGAACCGCGAGACGCCCTGGAGAATGACGCTGAAGTTATCCTTCGCGAGCTTGATCACCTTGAGGATGCGCGCGGCGCACCCGACCATGTAGAGGTCGCCGGAGCCCGGGTCCTCGGTCCGTGCGTCCTTCTGCGTGAGGATGCCGATGACAGGCCGCTCCTTCGCGATCGCATCCTCGACGAGGCGCACGCTCTTGCGGCGCCCCACGTCGATGGGAATGATCGCCCCCGGAAACAGCACGGAGTTGCGTAGCGGAAGGATGGGGAGCGTGTCCGGGATTTCCACCGGCTGCTCTCCTCCTGCCTTGGCCTTGGTCATAGATCGGAACCTAGCGATAGCGATCCGTAGGCGTCAAGCCGACCTGCCTGTAATGACAGGCGGTTTGTCATCGATCGCCGTGAAATCCGCGATCGACGCGCACGCGCACAGTCGGAAAAGGGGTCAGACGCAACTTGCGCAACTTACGATCCGCAACTACCCGTTTTCGCTGACCACCTACATTCCGATTGACAGCTGGGTTGATTGGTCTTACCAATTGGTCTTACCAATGGTCGCCATCGCATCCGTCGATTCAGATCCACCCACCGAGATCGAAGTCACCGCGATCGACGCGGTCTTCGAGAAGCTGCTCGCCGACATCGTTCGTGGCGTGCATCCGGCCGGAACGCGACTCCCTGCGGAGCGCGAGCTGTCGCGTCAGCTCGGGGCGTCGCGACCCACGCTTCGCGAAGCGCTGCGCCGGCTCGGCGAATGGAACCTCGTCGAGCCGCGCCGCGGTTCGGGGATCGTCGTTCGCGCGTATCGCGACTGGTCGATCGAGGTGATCGGCGCGTACATGCGCTACGGCAAGCCCGCCGCGGATCAGCCGACGCTCGGTCGCATCTTGATCGACATGCTCGCGATGCGTCGCGCGGTCGTGCTCGAGGTCATCCGGCTCACCGCCTCCCGCGTCCCGAAGGGCGGCACCGGGGGCGCACGGCTCGCGATGTCACGCGCGTGGTCGCTGCGCGATTCGCCGAGCTACGCGCGCGAGGACTTCGAGGTGATGAGGCAGATCGTCGAGGCCGCGAAGTTCACGCCGGGCCTCTGGCTGCTCAACCGGGTCGCCGACATCTGGATCGATGCCGCGGCCGCGCTGCGGTTCGCCGTGCGGGCGCCCGAGGATTACGTCGCCGTTCACACGAAGTTCTTCGATCTGATCGAGAGCGGCGATGGTGACGGCGCCTGCGAGCTGATGGCACGCTATCTCACGCGCCATGACGAGCACACCACGAGGATGCTGCAGGTGATCGCGTGACCTATCAGCATTCACCGACGGGGCGCGCGGTCCTGATCTCGCTCGTGCCGGTGATCTGCCCGCCCGAGGCGCAGATCCTCGCCGACGCCGTCGTCGATCACATGGCGCTGACCTTCGGAGCATCGCCTCCGCTCCTCCAGAAGGCGCTCGCCGCCGGCCTGCTCACCTACGATCTCGGCGCGATCCCGTTTCACCGCCGCCGCGCGCACAAGCTGCCGCCGGACCGCGCCGAGCGCTACTACGCCTCGTGGGAGCACGGCCCGACGCCGCTGCACGTCCAGTTCGCGCGCGCGCTGAACCAGCTGATGTCGCTGTCCTGCTACGAGCTGCCCGAGATGATGGAGCGCTGCGGGTACCGCCCGGCGCCGTGGATCGACGAGGTCGCGAAGCGTCGCCTCGCGGTCTATCGCGATGACATCCGCCGCCAGGAGGTCCAGGTCCTCGCACCCGATCCGCTGCGCCCCGGCGTTCGCGTCGGCAAGCTGCGCAGGGAGCGCGGCTGATGGCGGTCGCGCGACCGGCGGTGCTCGAGGGCGCGCGGCCGTCAGGCGTGTTCACCCGCCACGACATCCACGGCGACACCGTGATCGATGCGGACGTCGTCGTGATCGGCTCGGGTGCCGGCGGCGCGACGATCGCGGCCGAGCTCGCCGAGGCCGGCTTCGAGGTCGTCGTCGTCGAGGAAGGCAGCTACTACCAGACCCGCGACTTCTCCGCCGATACGTCTGCGATGGTCCGCCAGCTCTACCGCGATGGCGGCGCGACGATGGCGCTCGGCAATCCGCCGATCCTCTATCAAGAGGGCATCGCCGTCGGTGGCTCGACGGTGATCAACGGCGGGATGTCGTGGCGCACGCCCGACAAGATCCTCGACCGCTGGGAACGCGACTTCGGCCTCACCGGCATCGCCCACGATCTCGAGGCGCACTTCGCACGCGTCGAGAAGCGCATCCACGTCGCGCCGATGGACCCCGAGGTGATCGGCAACGACAACCACCTGCTGAAGAAGGGCGCCGACGCGAAGGGCTGGAACATCATCGGCAACCTGCGCAACCAGGCGCACTGCGCGGGCTCGAATCGCTGCGCGTTCGGCTGCCCGACCGGCGCGAAGCAGAGCTCGCTGGTCAGCTACATCCCGCGCGCGCTGCACTTCGGAGCGCGGGTCTACGCCGACGTCCGCGTCGACGAGATCACGCGCCACGGCAAGCGCGCCACCGGCGTGATCGGCACCGTCAAGGGAAGCGGTCACCAGCTCAGCGTGCGCGCGAAGCTCGTGGTGTCGGCGTGCGGCGCGATCCATACGCCTGCCCTGCTCGCACGCTCGGGCTTCCGCTCGCCGTCGGGCAACATCGGCCACAACCTGTCGATGCACCCCAACGTCAAGGTCGTGGCGATCTTCGACGATCCAGTCAGCAACTGGAAGGGTGCACACCAGGCGTTCCAGGTCCGCGAGTTCCACGAGCAAGGCCTCGTGTTCGCCGCCGTCGGCATGCCGCCCTCGATCCTCGCGATGTCGTTCCCGCATCGCGGCGCGCAGCTCGGCACGCTGATGGATCAGTACGACCACATGATGCTCGCCGGCATGCTGTGCGAGGACACCGCGACCGGCCGCGTCCGCACGATCAACGGCAAGCCGCAGGCGTTCTACCAGCTCAACGAGCCCGATGCCGCCAACCTCCAGCGCGGCACCTCGCTGCTCTCCGAGCTCTTGTTCGCGGCCGGCGCGAAGCGGATCCTGCTGCCGTTCCACGGCGCCGCCGATCTCTACAACCCCGACGACGCGCGTCGCCTGCTCGACCGCCCGATCCCCGCGCGCGGCTGGGAGGTCGTGACCGTCCACATGATGGGCACCGCCCGCATGGGCACCGATCGTACGCGCGACGTCACCGATCCCTACGGCCTCGTCCACGATGTCGACCGCCTCATGGTCGCCGATGCCTCGCTGTTCCCGACGCCGATCGGCGTCAACCCGATGGAGACGATCATGGCGCTCGCCACCCGCAACGCGGCGTTCGTGATCGACAACGCGAAGAGGTTCCTGTCATGACCCAGGTCGCATTTGCTGGCAATGGCGCCGCCGCCGCCCACCGCTCGACGATCACGCCGCTTCGCGTGCCGTCGCCGTTCCCGACGACCGCCGCGCTCGCGCTCGAGCAGGCCTCGTTCGACGAGCTCGAGACCACCTTCGTCCGCGGCTCGCTGCCGGACCTCGGCGCGCTCGTCGGCTGGGAGTTCCGCGGCATCAACCGCATGCCGCTGAACCGGCTGCCGATCGCGCAGGCCCTCGGCATCAAGAAGTTCGTGAAGGGCTTCTTCAAGGCCGACGACGGCCGTGTCATGGGCTACAACTGCCCGGTCGCGCGCAACGTGCTCGACGGTCGCTGGCACACCAAGCCATCGGACACCGCGCCGAAGCGCTTCGGCTTCTACGAGGTTGCCCCGGTCGACGCGACCCGCCGCGACAACGCGTACCTCCACGCCGTCCTCCTCGACTACGGCCGCGGCGGCAACAAGCTGTGGGATCCGACGCGCGGCCTCCGCGACTACTTGATCCAGGTCGACGCCGACAACCCCGATCTCTTCCTCGGCAAGGCCTACTACGCGATCGGCCCGGCGCGCGTGCAATCGAACTTCTTCATCCTCGAGCGCTGGCGCCGCGGCCTCACCGATTACGCGCAGCGCTGACGTCGTAGACGCCGGCGATCGTCACATAACCGATGACGGAAGAGTCGCCGACCGGCTCAAGGCAGGCAGACGCCGACGCTGATGCTGACGTCGACCGAGAGCGCGCAGCGGAACTGGTAGCAGTTGCCGCCCTTCATGCCGCTGTCGGTGAGCCGTGCCGCGAACGCGTCGGGATCGCAGATCAGCGAGCACATGTCATCGGCCGGGAGCTCGGCGGCCATCGCGCAGAGGTTCGCGTTCGCATCCTGCTCGACGCCATCGATCTCGAGTGCGGCGCTCTCGGAGCGGTCGGTGTCCGGCATCGGTGCGTCGCTCTCGGCGACGCATGCACCCAGGAGGGTTCCGACGAGGACTACGACGACCGCTGCCAGCTTCACCAGTCACCCTCCGTGCCCGCAGTGACGGACCATCTTCCACGCTAGAGAAGGCCATCGCGGGTCGCAAGGAAGCTTGTGTGCGCCGGCGTGGGATAGGCTGCGCGGATGCGTACCGCCCTCGTGATCGCGATGGTCGCGGGCTGTGGCGGCGGGACACCCGGATCTCCGTCGGTGACGGTCGTGCCATCGCGTGCTCCCGAGGTGCCGATGGCGGATCCCGAGGAGTACGCGATCACCCGGATCTCGCGTGACGCGGGCGAAAAGATTTTCGTGAGGACCGGCATCGGCGACCCGTACCGGACCGGGGTGCCGTACCCGATGTTCCTCGCGCTGCTGCGCGCGTATCCACGGTCGTTCGGCGCGACGACGACCGAGCTCGCGGACCGGTTTGGGTTCCTCGCGCGGCCCGCCGATCCGACGAGCGACGATGCGGATGTCCGCGCCGGGCTGCCGGTGGGCATGCACCTGACGACGGATCCGATCACCGGCGTGCCGTTCGTGGTCACGAGCTGCGCGCTCTGCCACGCCGAACGGATCCGGTGGGCCGATGGCGAGGCGCTGGTCGTCGGACTCGGCAACAAGCGCGTCCAGATCCACGCGTACGATCGCGCGTTCGCGGCGATCACGAAGCGGCCGGGCTTCAACGCACAGCACCTCGGCCGGCTCGCGCGCGAGCTGGCCATCGAGCGCGGCATCGCGTGGCCCGAGGCGTACCGCGACGCGCTGACCGCGGCGACGATCGATGCGCTGTCACGGCGCGCGGCGGCACGCGCCGAGCTCCACGCGCGGACGGTGGCGGACCCGCCGGGGCGCGTCGCGGTGATCGAGTCGTTCGCGTTCGCGCTCGGCGAGCTGACCGGAACCCGGATCGACTTCGCGCGAGACGTCGGGTGGGCGAAGGTTCCGGACGTGATCGGGTACGGCGAGCGGGTGACACTGTCGTGGGATGCGAGCCAGGAAGGCCCGATCGATCTGCTCGTCGTCGAGGCGGACCTCGCGGCGGGCGTACGCATCGAGTGGCTCGAGCGTCATCCGTTCCAGGGCGCGAGTCTGGGCGCGTATCTCCGCCAGCCCGCGGCGCGCCCCGCGTTCCCCGGCACGATCGATCGCACCCGCGACGAGCGTGGGCGTGTGCTGTTCGGCGAGCACTGCACGCCGTGTCACGGCCGCTATGCCGCCGATGGCCGGGTGCTCGCGTACGACGAGTCGGTGGTCGAGCTCGGCGAGCTCGGAACCGATCCAGCGCGGCTACTCGCACCGACCGCCAGCTTCGAGCGCGCAGCGAACGATCCAAAGCTGACGCGCGGCTACACGCGGTTCCGGCGCTCGACGGGATACGTGCCGCCGGTGCTCACGAACGTGTGGACGCGCGCGCCGTACGGCCATGCCGGGCAGTGGCCGAGCCTCGCCGTGCTGGCGATGCCCGCCGACCGCCGGCCGACGCGGTTCGTCGTCGAGCCCACGGCGCTCTACGATCTCGCGGCCGTCGGTGTCGCGACGCGTGCGGCCGGCGCGCCGGGTCCGGGCGCGTACCTGCACGACGCGACGCAGCCCGGCTTCGCGGTTACCGGCCACCCGTTCCTCGCCGACCTCGGCGCCGACGCGATTGCGGTGATCGAATATTTGAAGACGCTCTGACAGTTGCAGTGGCTGTAAGCGTCGACCGCGCGGTTCAGGGCGCGGCTTCGACCGCGATGCCGAGCGGGATCTTGATGCGCGAGACTTCCTTGCGCGCCATCGGATCCGGCGCGACACCGGCGTCGAGCCCGAGCTGGAGCACGATGATCTCCACGCCGCCCTGGACGACCGCGTGGAGCTCGGTCCCGGCGCCCGGCGCGGTCGTGCACGACACGCCGGTGATCGCGTTCATCTCGGGCGCGGGCTTGAACGCGGTGCACGTGCCCTTGTAGGCGCCGACCGAGTGGCTCACCTGCTTGCCGGTCTCGTCCGTCGTCGCGAGGTAGATGTCGGCGAGCTCGCCCGTCGGTGTGATCCCCCACGACAGCACGATCTTCTTGACGAGCACCGTCGAGGTGGACGAGCCACCCCCGGACGTCGTCGTCGAGGACTTCTTGCCGCCACAGCCGACGGCGGCGATCAGCGCGAGCGACACGAGCAGACGAGTCATGCCGGGAACCTACTACAGCGGCCCAGATGGAGCGAAGCCAGCGAACGCTGGCGAGCATCGCAACATCAAGCCGAGCCATATCGGCTCCTCAGCGCCGTCGCCTGCGGTCGGTTCTGGGCGCCACTTCCCGATCAGGTCGGACGCCGCGGATCTGGGTCCGCGGTCAATGGAACACGTAGACCGCGCCGCTATCGGCCGCGGTGTCGTCGGCCTGGTTGCCGCCGATGCCGGTGGCCGCGCTGTCTTCACCACGTGCCCCCACCGCGAGCGTGCTGCCGTCGGCCGACAGCGCGACGCTTTCGCCGAAGATGTCGAGCCTGCCGGTGTTGGACGCCTTGACGTAGGCCTGTTGGCTCCAGGTCGTGCCCGACCGCGTGAACACGTAGACCGCGCCGCTATTGCTCACGGAGTTGTCGGCCTGGTTGCCGCCGATGCCGGTGGCCGCGCTGTCTTCCAAGAAGGCCCCCACCGCGAGCGTG
>JBKJUF010000513.1:0-3120 GCA_046590445.1 Kofleriaceae bacterium | reverse complement strand
CTCGCCCATACCGGCGATGATCGTCTCGCTCGACTCGGGGTCGACCCAGCACTTGAACGTCGGATCTTCCCGGGTGAACCGGTTGAGCGCCTTGCTCATGCTGATCTCGGCGCCACTGACCGAGAACACCGGCTTGGGTACTGCGGGTGTGGGCGCCGGGGTCGGCTCGGAGCTGGCCGGATCGGATGCGGGTATTGGTGCCGGGGTCGGCTCGGAGCTGGCGACGACCTCCGGCGCCGCGGGGGCGGGTCCTGGTTCCGCTCCGGTGGCCGGTGTGGGCCCGGGTGCAGGTGGTAGTGGCTCCGCAGCGCTCACAGGGGCTTGCGCTGGTGTCGTCGGCGCGGTCGCTCCGTTGCTGGTCCAGCACCCCATCGTGCAGAACACCACGAGCATGATCGAAAGCTTTCCCATGAATCCACCGGCCGACCGAGGCGACGATCGCGTGCAGCCACGATGCGCCCCATGCCGCCGCGCGCGATTTCTTTGCCTCGCACGAACATCCGCGGATCGACCGCGATCAGCTCTGTGAGGTCGTGCTGTGCGCCCGCGCGGATGACCACTGGCGTCGCTCCGGGAGCTGCCGCAGGCGTCGCCCCTAACGCAGCTGGCATCGTCTGGTCGGGACCTGGCGGGGCAAGCGTCGCATCAACCGTCGCATCCACCCCCGCCAGCGTCTCCAGCCCGCCGACACCCTTCACATCATTGTTCCCACTCACGGCTATCCTTTCAACCTCAGCCATCACCTCTCGTAGCGCCGAGCACCTGATCAGCCTTCGCCGAGGATCGACGGTCAGAACCGCCGGCTGACGAAGGCGCCGAGCGTGAACCACGCCACGATCACCCCTTCGCCGTTCGGGTCGCTTGGATCGAAGTAAAACCGCATCTCCCCGGCGTGCGTGTAGCCCAGGGTGACGCCGGCACCGAACAGGGGATTGATCGGGACGTGGATCCCGAGGTTCCCGCCGTAGAACATTGCGGACGCGTTGCTGCCCGCGACGTCGACCCGCGCCTGTCCGAACATGACGTCGGCGAAGCCTTCGACCTTCGAGGTCACTGGTACGTGCAACCGCAACCCCACGGCGAGATCAATCTCGGTGCCATCGATGCCGCCTTCGCCGGTCGCGGACAGGTACCGCAGGAACCCGACCGCGCTCACGTACCTGTGAAAACGATACGAGAACGCAGCGTTCGCGCCGAGCGCGTGGTCGATGAACTCGGCGACGCTGTCGTTCTCATCCGACGGGCTCGCGTACACGAGGCCGACGTCGAGCTGGAACCGCGTCGCCGACGGCTCTGCCGGCGCGGGTGTTCCGGGAGGAGGCGGAGGCGGCTGAGCGCTCGTTCGGGCCGTCGATACAACGAGCAACCCCGTCGCGAGGAGCACGATCCGCTTGGCCGCGCACGGAGCATTGAAATTCGACCTATGGATCACCTTCATATTCGAACATAAAGACACGACAACCCCGCGGATAGGCAGGTCGATGCGGGTGTTTCGGAGGCGAACGCAGCTTGGGCTTGGCAAGAATCGAAACGGTTGACCGAGAGCGAGCCGACCGTCGTGAGAGCGAACGGCGCAGACGCGCGGTCGGAACCGTGGCGATGTAATCGATCTGTTCGGTCACGGCGCCGCGCTCGAACACCGGCGCTCGCCTCGTGAGCGCGGCGCCGAGCTGCCGCCGCTCGGCCGGCGGGACGGCCGGCCGAGCGTCGCGCGCGCGCGCCGCCGCCTCGAGCTCCTCCACGCCGGTCAGGTCGGGCAGCGGCGCGGCGTGCTCACGCACGGCGGCCCAGGCGCGCTGGAGCGCGTCCCGCGGCACCACGATGGCGTGCGGGGCGGCCGGCCCGGCGACGAGGTAGGCGTCGTCGGCGTCCGCGCCGCCGCGCGCCCGCCAGCGGGCCCGCGCCTCGGGCTGCTCGTCGTCGATCGTCACCGGACGCGCCGTCAGGCAGCCGGGCACGCGGATCGCCTCGCGCCGGTCGAGGGCCGTGCCCAGGTCCTCGACGTCCCCGGCCAACGCGGCATCGAGGAGCAGCGCCAGGCCGGCGAGGTCGTCGTCGCGCGCGTCGATGCGCGCGGGATCGTCGGAGAGGAGCAGGAGGACGCCACCGACGTCGACCGTCGCGGCCATCGGGACCACCGCTCGTCGACGAAGACCGCCAAGACCCGGCCGCCGCGGATGAAGCCGCTCACGCGCACGCCGGCCGCCGACGTGCCGGAAAAACGGCCGTCGGGTGCGGTGCCGCCAGGAGATCGCCGGCTCCCGCGCCGGCGGCTCGTGTGGTCATGGCGTCCGGCATTCGGCCACGATGTCCGGCAGCCGGACATCGTGATCGGTAAGTCCACGATGTCGCGAACGCGGCGATTGGCATCCACCGCGCACCACGCGCGGTTATGGCCGCGCACGCGTCACATCATACCTACGAGCGAACGCCCGGCGCCGCCACGCGACCGCTGCCGCGCGGGTACCTCCCGCGCCGGCCCGAGACGACCGCGTTCTATCGCGTCATCGCCAGTCATCTCGAGACCATGTTGCAAGACGCTCGCGATCGGTCGGCGCACGGCGCAGGGCTTCCACGCCACGTCGAGACAGCGTTCCGCAAGTTCCTCGATTGTGGCGTGATCGAACGTGGCTTCGCACGCGTTGCGTGCGCATCGTGTCGCTACGAAATCCTCGTCCCGTTCAGTTGTAAATCGCGAGGCCTGTGCCCGTCGTGCGCAGGTCGGCGGATGGCCGACGGCGCCGCGTTCCTCGTCGACCATTTGCTTCCACGCGAGGCCGACTACCGACAATGGACGCTGTCGCTTCCGCACGGGCTTCGCGCTCGCGTGCTCCGCGACAAGGCGCTCGCGTCCGCCGTGCTCGCCGTATTCGTGCGCAGCGTGTTCGCCGATCTTCGCCGCCGCGCCCGCGCCCTCGACGTTCCGCGCGGCATCCCCGGCGCCGTGACGTCGATCCAATTCGGCGGCTCGTTCGCGACGGCGAATTTACACTTTCACACGATTGTTCCCGAGGGCGTGTGGCAGGAGCACGCCGACGGCGCGGTCACGTTTCATCCGCTCCCGCCACCCACCGACGACGATGTCCTTGCCATCACGCTGCGAATCGTCCGCGGCGTCCA
>JBKJUF010000472.1:0-3788 GCA_046590445.1 Kofleriaceae bacterium | reverse complement strand
CATCGCGGTCCCTTACCTAGTGCACCGATCGAACGGCGAGCGCGTTGGCCAGGCGCCTCGAATCTACGACGTCAACACCCCGCTCGGGACTATCGTCGCCCAGGGTCAGAAGCACGCCGTCTGCGCGGCGTTCCTCGCGAAGCACTACGGCGATCGCGCGACGGGCGGCTGGCCCGGTGGCGCTCAGGTTGACCTGCCGTTTGGAGCGGTGACCGTCCGCGATCACCACTCGCTTGTCGCCGCGAACCTGGTGAAGTTCTACGGCACCTCGACCGGTCACCCCGTCGACGAACCGCTCGCCACCATCACCGGCGGTGGCTTCAAGCATGCGCTCGTCGCGTCCTTCCTAGCTCGCTACAACGGCCAGAGCATTGGGCAGCAGCCGAGTCTTCCCCTCGGCACCGTTGACACACGTGACCGGTACGGACTCGTGACCGTCGTCATCGAGGGCGAGGAGTACGCGATCGTCGACATCGGGATGCGGATGCTCTCGCCGCGCGAGCTGTTCCGCGCCCAGGGCTTCGACGACAGCTACCAGATCGCGGCACCGGGCCCGAACGGGAAGCCGCTCACGAAGACGGCGCAGATCCGCATGTGCGGCAACAGCGTCTGCCCGCCGCTCGCCGCCGCAATCGTTCGGGCGCAATTCACCGGCGGCGAGATCGCCATCACGGAGGCCGCATAGCCATGGCTGAACCAGCTCTCCCCTCACCGCCCTATCGGGTCACCTTGAACGAGGACGGCGCCGCCTACGAGGTCGCGGTCGATGGCCGCTTCATCAAGGTGCGTCTTTACGATGTGACTGGAGACGATGCGCTAATCCACTTCGAGACGGCTCAGGCCGCACGATTTCGGGACGACGTCACCGCCGCGCTCGGTCGTGCTCGGTACCGCGACGCGGAGGCCAAGCCGACCGGCCCGATGCTGCTCGGCTCGTTCCGCCGCACCTTCGAGCTGCTCGAGGAGATGAAGACGACGAGCCCGGCCGAGGTCGCGGCGATCTACGCCGCGGTGATCGCGCACGTTCGCTCGGCGAACCCCCAGGCGCTGCTGACGACGGACATGCCGGCGGTGATGCCGTGACGAAGCGCGACCGCGCCAAGGTGGTGGAGCTTTTGCGGTGCGCGGCGGACCGCCTACTTGATGGAGCATCCATGATCGCGCCGTTCACCGAGACTGCGCGCGCCGTGTACGGCGACCCATATGCGGTCAGTCGACACCTCGCAGCGATGCGCGACGTCGTTAGCGATCTGTCGCCGAACTGGTGGCACGTCCTCAACAACGAGGAGACGGCATACGTCGCGCTCGAAGCCGCCGCGCGCGTGGAGTCTGGAGAGTGGCCGTGAGGTGCAAGCACCCCCGCGCATCACGCGCCCTCGTCACGCGCCGCGCCGGGAACGGACTACACGCCACGCACAACGTCTGCCCGTGGTGCGGCACCTGGCTCTCCCTCGGCCCGGCCAACGACGAGCCGGCCGCGGTGAAACTGGAGATCCGCGCGGCTGAATTGGCGGTCGTCCTCGCGACGCTGGACGGAATCCTCGACTGGCAGTTCGCGCCCAACGAGTGGGACGACGAGCGACGCGGCTGGTCGATGGCCGAGACGAACATGCAACAGCACACCGACGCGTGGCAGTCCGGCTACCTCGCCCGCTGCATCGCGACCCACGACGACACGCAAGGAGGCGCGCCGTGACGAAGCAACGCTGCTACCCGCACTGTCCGCAGCTCCGATCGCCGCCGTCGATGATGTCGCTCTGCCTGCTTTGCTGGAACACGGGCTACCGCATCCCGCTCGGTCCGAAGGCGCCGACGATCGACCAGTGGCTGCGCATGCACGCGAGCGACGACACGCAAGGAGCACCATGACCATCAGTTTCGATACGGCCGTCATCGAGCTGGACTGCGTGCCATGCGGCGGAACCGGAGAGTCACGTCGCCTCGGCGCCGATCCTGACTGGTGCGAGGCATGCGGCGGCGCTGGGTCGCACGGCGTGTATCTCGGCATCGTGCTGAGCAACCTCGCGATCGGCGCTGCACTGTGCGAGTCGTTCGCCCTCGGTCTCTACAACGAGGAATCCCAGCACGTCGCGCTGTCGGTGTCGTGGATGCCCGGCTGCGGAAGGACAGCACCATGACCCCCACCGATCTCCTCGACCGCGGCGTCGCCGAGCTGCGCGAATGGGCGACGAGCCGCATCGCGATCTGCTTGGACATCATCACGACGACGCAGCAGCACGACTACTGGATCGCGCGCAGGCAAGAGCAGATCACGCTCACGGATGTTCTGCGCATTCTCGACGGCAAGGGGGCGCCATGACCGCGGTCACCGACGCGGACCTGTCCGAGCTTCGCGAGCACGCCAATGCCTTCCTGCCCTCGCGCGGCTGGCACCTGCTCGATCTGCTGTTCGCCGAACGCGACGCCCTGCGCGCCTCGATCGCATCAGCCCGTGAGGCTCACGGCGATCCGCTTGGCGCGGCGGTGCTGGACATCGTGCGATGCGAGGCCGCCGACCGCGAGGCCGACCTGATCGCGGCGTGGTGCGACCGCATGGGCTGGGACCACACAGGCGATTTGATCAGGGACCGCGAGCACCGCACCGCCGCGGGGAAGGATGGGGAGAGGTGAAGCGCTGCGGCACGTGCGGCGGTCGCTCGTTCGTTGACGCAATCGATAACCACGGCAAGCCATACGTCGGCTGTTCGCGGTGCGTTCTCTCGACGCTCGACGCCGTGCACGTCGAGCGCCCCATTTTCTACCTCGCTCACCCGCTCGGCGGCGACGTCGCCGGCAACATCCGCTCCGCGCAGACCTGGCTCGCCTTCCTGATGCAGAAGGAGCCCAACGTCTGCTTCGTCGCTCCGTGGCTTGCGTGCGTCGCGGCCGGCGCCGACGACAACGATCCGAACGCGCGCGAGCGTGGCCTGCTCGACGCCGACGCGATCATCCCGCGCTGCGACGGCATCGTCCTGTGCGGCGAGCGCATCTCGAGCGGCATGGCGCGCGAGCTCGCCGGCGCGCAGCAGCACCGGCTTCGCGTCTTCGACCTCACGGGCGCGAAGGTGCTGCCGTGGCGTGACTGGCGCGGACTCGATGCGTACGAGGTGAATCGATGAAGTGCCCGTCCTGCAACCTGCCGAGCGCCGTGCTCGAGACGCGCACCACGAAGCTCGGCATCCGTCGGCGCCGTCGCTGCGAGTGCGGCCACAAGTTCACGACCGTCGAAGTCCAGGTGCCGAGCGATCGGCAGCACGACGATGCGCGCGTCGTCATCCTGTCCCGTGCGGGCGCGACGGAGATCCGCGCTGCGGCGCGCGCGCTCGGTGAGCTGCTCGGGACCGAGGTGGCGCAGCTGCCGATGACCGTCGCCGAGGTTCGCGATGCATTGGCCGTCGGAGAAGCTGAGCGCAAGGCCGCCGAGAAAACCATGAAGCGGAGCCCGCGACGGTGACCTATCGCGTCGGCATCTGCCCGGTGTGCGAGAGGAAGCGTCGCGTTGGGCGCGCGTGGCACGACACCGACCATGCCAGCCGGGGCGATGTCGTGGTCCTCCGCCATGATCATCCGTCCCTTCCTCCTCCAGCCGGCTGCCCGGGTATCGGCATGAAGCCGGGGCTGACGGCACGGCAGAGAAAGAAGACCGCGGGACGGCTGGCGCTCGTTGAGCCGTTCCGCATTCACGCTGCTGTTGCGCTCGACGCATGGATCGAGGGCAAGGCGTATCCCGACGTCGACGTACTGTGCGAGGTCGCGCTCCGCGAATACTCGCTGCGCCGACCCGAGGC